>JBKGZW010000017.1:0-27155 GCA_046543225.1 Acidimicrobiales bacterium | reverse complement strand
GTCGATGCGATCGGCGAGGAGCTAGGTCAGTCGAAGGAGAGCCTTGATGTCGACCACGCGGCGCCTGGCTGGGTTGGTATCACGACGGCTACCAATGAGTCGGCCGAGGGTGAGAAGATAGCGACTTGGGTTGCCGCGCTGCTGGAGCACGGCCTGGATCCCGAGTCGCTTGCCAGTGACGAGGACGCCCACGTTGTGGCGGAGGACATTGCAGTTCTGGGGCGGTCTGCCGCGACCCTTCGCGGGGTAGGCGATGCCCTAGAGCGCCTCGACATTCCATCCGCGATGGCGATCCGTCCCGAGGACTGGGTGACGAGCCCATTCGGCTCAGCTCTTGTCGCCCTAATGACGTGGTACGTCGGGGATGACTTCGTCCCCCGCCGTGTTCTCGCCGGGTTGTTGGAGGCAAGCGGTCGCAATCTGACCGATATCCCCGCGGTGCTCGGTGCTATGGAGGCCATGGATGAACCGTGGCCGTCGCTTGCCGAAGTCGTCGGCCGAGGTTCGCCGCAGGCGGTGATCGACGGCATCTCAGCGATCAAAATCGACGATAGCGACGCTCGGGCGGCTGAGTGGGAAGCCGATCGACAGCAGATCGCCGGCGCTTGGGAGGACTACTGCCGACGCACTGACGTTGCGGACCGATCATGGGCCGGGTTTCGGATTCACATCAGCAGGGTGCAGCGCAGCACCGACCTCACCGACGGCGTACGGCTGATGACGATCCACAAGGCGCAGGGTCGGGAGTTCCGAGCGGTAGCTGTGGTGGGGCTCAACGATGGCCAGCTCCCGGACTTCCGCAACGTCGATAATCCCGAGGGCCTGGAATCCGAACTCAGAGCGTTCTACGTAGCGGCCTCGAGGCCTACTCGCATGCTGCTCCTCTCACGGGCCCAGCATCGACGGACCCGCTACGGATCCCGCCAGACCGAGCCGTCACGATTCCTAGCGTTGGTAGGCGCCGCCCTCGGGTGATGGTGAGTCCGAACAGGTCCCACGAGAGTCGGCCTCAGAACAGTGTCGGGATCTCGACCGTCCTCGTCTGCTGCCGCCAGCTCCTCGCGGTTCTCACCTCGGTGCGCTCGGAGGGTCTTGGTGGCGCGGCGAGCGCGGTCCAGACGGCGTCGTGGTCCACCCCAAGGGACTTGGCGAGATGTGCGACGGGGACGACGATGCGGCGTCGGAGGCGGATGCACTTGAGGTCACCGCTGTGGACGAGCTCGTAGGCGGTGGAGCGGCCGATGCCGAGGACCTGGGCGGCCTGCTCGACGGTGATGGTGAGAGGGCGATCATTGCTCATGTATGAGTAGGCCGCGATCGGGTCCGAATCCCGCGCAGGAATCCGCACCGTCCAGCCATGTCAGTCCGCCCAGTCCATCACCGTGGGTGACCGGGATATAGGCCAACCGGATAGGCAACAGGTTTCCCATAGGGAAACCTGCAAATGTGTGCGCGCCAGACCTGCTGTTCGGGCGACAACGGTGGGTGGCGGGGTCAGCGAGCGTTCCGAGAGGCGCCTGGCCCGGCGAGGAGGGTCCCGAGGTACGCGGCGGTTGCTTGGTCGCTCGCCGGGATAGCGTGGGTGTAGAAGTCCAGCGTCGTGGACATCTGGCCGTGACCGAGACGGGTGCTGACCGTCGAGATCGGAATGCCTCCGTCGATGAGCACGGAAGCGACGAAGTGCCGCAGGTCATGCAGACGCACGTGATCGAGGCCGAGTCGTGCTCGCAACCGGGTGAAGCGCTTGGTGCACACGTGGGGTCGCCACGGCCCGCCCTCGACGTTGGCGAACAACAGGGCGTCGTCAGCGAGGCGCATGCCGAGCGCCAAGGCTTGCTCTCGCTGCCGTAGGCGGTGCTGGCTCAGCAATCCCACGGTTGCCTCGTCGAGGGCGAGGCGGCGGCTCTGGTGGGTCTTGGTGTCCGCCTCCCGCAGCTCGCCACCGACCTGGGTCACCGCCCGCTGGAGCGACAGCTCGCCCCGCTCGAGGTCGATGTCGGTCCAGCGAAGGGCGCACATCTCACCGCGCCGACAGCCCGTCGCCGCCAGCACCCACAGCGAGGTGGCGAACGCCGAGTCGGCCTCGTAGGCAGCGTCGAGCAGCAGGACTACCCCGTCGAGCGACGGAGGGATCACCTCGCGCCGAGCACTCCGCGGCGGCGTGGCGTCGACCGCCGGCGACCGAGCGATGAGGCCCCACTTGCGAGCTTGCTCGAAAGACTGGCGCACCACGGTGTGACAGATCCGCACCGTGCGAGCCGACAGGCCCGAGCCGAACAGCTCGGCATAGACCTCGTCCAGGTCCATCGCCCTCACCGCCGCTACCTTCCGCTCGCCGAGCCGAGGCCGGAGGTACCCGGAGGTACTTGGTGGCGATCCACTCGTAGCATCTCAATGGTCCGAGGCGCCACGCTGGATCGCTTCACCTCTAGCCAACGATCGAGCAGCGCGTCGACCGTCATCGGAGCGGCAGCAGCGTGTCGGCCTTCGTCGACCTCGACGACCAGTCGGGACATCTCACGCTCGGCCTCTCGCGGCTGCCGTGGACCGTTCGCTCCAGGTATCGCTTGCGACCGTCGGCAGAGCGACCCAGGTACACCTTCACCCGCCAGGTGGTTTCGCCTCGGTGTTGCAGGTGGCCTCGCATTCGGACCCCTCCCTCGTGCAGTGACCCGCCGGGATTGCCGACGGATTGCCAAGAGGGGTCCGAACCGATGCGACGCCCAGGCTATCGGACCCGATGACCTGGACGTAGGTGGCGCGCTCGGAGGGATTCGAACCCCCGACCTTCTGATCCGTAGTCAGATGCTCTATCCAGCTGAGCTACGAGCGCAGGAACAGGCAGTGTAGGACATGGCAGGCGCCCACCGACAACGGGCTCGGGTCACATGCCGTACTGGCGCGCGGTCGGTGGCGGGCGCAGTTCCAGCCCGTCGCGGCGGTAGCACTCGCGGAACACGTCGACGATCGCCTGGGCGAACTCGGGGGAGGGACGCAGGAACTCGATGCCGTAGGCGAGGACCTCGTCGACGTTGGTCGGCCGCTGCCACCGGACCCGCACATCGCAGGGAACATCGGCCAAGACCACCACGAGGTGGCTGCCCCGCTTGATGCGGTCGTCGGCCTGGGCGACCACCTGGGCACCGGTCTGGGAGATGTCGAGGACGCGGGCGACCAGCGGCTGCTTGCTCGCTCTGCGGGCACCAACCTTCGTGCCGGGCGGACACCACAGAACGGTCAGGTCGGTTGGGGACACCCTCTCCCCCATACGACGCTCGGTCATCGTTCCTCTTGTCACATCTCATTGCACCGCACTACCTATCGTAGCGATGTGCTGGCTCCTCCTGCCCGCATGGTCGGCAGCCGACTCTGCTGGCAAAGGGCTCGGAGCGAACGGTCCGTGACCCCCGGCGGGCGGAGCCGGGGGCCACGGGTCGTGTGACGACAGCCGTCGTCAGCGGTCGGTGTCGCCGAGGTTGCGGGTGATCTCGACCACGGTGGTCTCGCCCTGGCGTTCGACGACGAGGTGGTCGGTCAAGGCATCGACGATGGGGAGCCCACGCCCCCGCACGGCGCGGACGGCGGGGAGCTCGGGGGAGTGGCCGAGGCTGAAGCCACGGCCGTGGTCGCTCACCTGCAGCACCACGGACGGGCCACGGTCGAAGTGCCCGTGGATCTCGATGGTGGCGTCGGGTCCCGGCGACGCCTCGACAGCGTTGGTGACCAGCTCGGTCACCACCAGCGCCAGCTCGTCGTTGACCACCCGGTCGGTCTTGGCCTGCGCCAGCCACCGGCTCACCCGGTGGCGGGCGGTCGGCACCGCGTCGACCGAGGCCGGCAGCCTGACCTCGAGCGGTCGGTCGAACCTCACCGCCATCGGATGCCGCCTCGTGAACGGGAACCGGACCTCCGACCCCGCGAAGGGGAACCGAAGCCCCGACGGGAGACGAGGCTTGCCCCCTTGGGGCCGCGCTGGCGTCGTCGCATTCACCCGACCGCCCCGTCTGCGCTGCTGTTCGGCGGCGCTCGGTCGAGTGCCGCCAGCACCTCGGCATCGGCGAGGGTGGACTCGGGGCCGTAGTTGGCCACCACGACACCCAGCGCCCCGCAGCCGGGACACCGGACCGGGACGACGGCCAGCATGTCGGCGGGGTCCGACGCCCCTTCGAGTCGGCGCACCGGCCCGTGGCGGCAGTCTTCAGCCGCGAAGTCCTGTCCGCAGCTGAAGCAGTGGACGACCGCGCCCTCGCGGCTGTCGAACTGCTGGGTGTAGCCGTCCTCTTCGTACCGGCGCAGCACCGCCAGCAGCGGAGTGTCCATCGGGTCCCGCCCGGAACCGGGCGCCGTGCCCTGCGGGTCACCGTCCGACATCGCTTCGTCCTCGGCGTTCGTTCGGGGTTGCTCTCGGATGATCCCTAGGTACCCCCGGCGGTGACCGGCCAAACCCGCAGGCATGGTTGGCGACGGGGCGCTCACACCGGCGAGGGATCGGGGATGGGCGGGTTGGGATCGGGCTGACCCGGCCCTGGGGTCGGCGGCTCGGGCCCCGGGTCAGGTGGCGGCTCCACCGGTGGCGGTGGGCGCGTCGGCGGCGGCTCCACCGGTGGCGGTGGCCGCGTCGGTGGGGGATCGACCGGCGGGGGTGCTGGTTGTGGGGTGGGTGAGGGAACCGTTGCAGCAGTCATGGTCGCGCCCTACCCGATCGCTCAATGCCTATGCAGTCGTGCCGACAGTAAGGTGTTGAACCCCGAACCCTCAGGGTAGAGAGTCGTGGGTCTGTGGCACGTGCTGCCAGGCTCCGGCCCCAGGAGGTCCCCGATGCCCCGTGCCGTGTGGAGTGGAGCGATCAGCTTCGGGCTGGTCAGCATCCCGGTGAAGCTGTTCACCGCCGTCTCGTCCAAGACGGTGCGGTTCAACCAGATCGATCGCCGGACCGGGTCCCGCGTGCGCCAACGGCTGGTCTCGGAGGCCGACGAATCCGAGGTGGCCCGCAGCGACATCGCCAAGGGCTACCAGCTCCGTCCCGGCGAGTACGTCCTGGTGGATGACAGCGAACTGGAGGCGCTCGACCCCAAGGCCGAGCACACCATCGACATCGAGGAGTTCGTCGACCTCGCCGACATCGATCCGATCTACTTCGACCGGCCCTACTGGCTGGCACCCGACCCGGCCACCGCCAAGCCCTACGCCCTGCTGGCCCAGACCATGGCCGAGTCGAACAAGGTGGCCATCGCCCGGTTCGTGATGCGGTCCCGCCAGCAGCTCGCTGCCGTCCGTTCCGTCGACGGCCGCCTCGTCATGTCCACCATGAACTGGGCCGACGAGCTGGTCGACCCCGCCGAGCTGCCCGGCTTCGAGGCCCTCGACGATCTCGAGGTGTCCGAGCGCGAGCAGAAGCTGGCCGAACAGCTCATCGAGTCGCTCGCCGCCGACTGGGACCCCACCAAGTACCACGACACCCACCGGGAGCAGGTCCTGGCCCTCATCGAGCGCAAGGCCAGCGGCGACGAGGAGGTCGTCACGACCGGCGAGACCGCCGACACCGGCGGCGAGGTCGTCGACCTCATGGCTGCCCTCGAGGCCAGCGTCGAAGGTCGCCGCCAGGCCAAGGGTCGCCATCCCTCCGCCGCGGCCGAGGGCGCCACGACCGCCAAGGCCACCCGGTCGGGCAAGGCCAAGGCGCCCGCCAAGAAGGCACCTGCCAAGAACTCGCCAGCCAGCTCACGCGCCGCCGCCTCCAAGGCATCGACCTCCAAGACATCGACCAAGACCAAGACCGCATCCACCAAGAAGGCGCCCCCCAAGAAGGCCCCCGCCAAGAAGCAGACGGCGGCCAAGCGGAAGGCCTCCGCGCCCGCCCGCAAGTCGGCCTGAGCCGCCCACCGTGAGCGAGCGCACCGAGGTCACCTTCGAGGGACGCCGGCTCAGCGTGTCCAACCTCGACAAGGTGCTGTATCCCGCCACCGGGTTCACCAAGGGCGACCTCATCGACTACTACGTCAACATCGCCCCGGTGCTCGCTCCCCACCTGCAGGGGCGCGGCGTCACCCTGCACCGGTTCCCCGACGGGGTCGGCGAGGACTCGTTCTTCGAGAAGCGCTGCCCCCGACACCGCCCGGACTGGGTCGAGGTGGCTCCGGGCCCCGGTGAGGGACGCGACGACGGCATCGACTACTGCGTCCTCGCCGACGCGCCGAGCCTGGCCTGGGCCGCCAACCTCGCCGCCATCGAGCTGCACGCCCCCCTGCACGTGGCATCCGATGCCGAGCATCCCACCGCCCTGGTGTTCGACCTCGACCCTGGTCCCGGCACCGACATCACCGACTGTGCCGGGGTGGCACTCGAGCTCGCCGAGCTGCTCGACCGCGATGGTCTGGCGGGTGTGGCCAAGACCTCGGGATCCAAGGGCCTCCAGCTCTATGTCCCCCTCAACGGCGAGCCCCGTGCCGGGCTCAAGCGAGCCAGGCCCACCTACGAGCGGACCAGGGCCTATGCCCTCACCCTGGCCACCGAGCTCGAGGAACAGCACCCCGACCGGGTGGTGACCACCATGGCCAAGCAGGCCCGGAGGAACAAGGTCTTCATCGACTGGAGTCAGAACCACCAGCACAAGACGACCATCGCCGTGTACTCACTGCGCGGCCGCGAGCACCCCACCGCCTCCACGCCCCTCACCTGGGACGAGGTCGACGAAGCCGCGGCCGGCACCCCCTGGTCGTTCACCGCCGACGAGGTGCGCGACCGGGTCGAGGACCTCGGCGACCTGTTCGAACCGGTCATCACCGACCGCCAGGCCCTCCCCGACGTGGACCGCTCCATCCTCGACCGCTGAGGTGACCACCGGCCCGCGCCAGGTTTCTCGCGTCGCGCTCGGGGTAGGAGACACGCGACGCGAACACCGAGGAGGAGTGCCGGTGTCCGACAACGAACCAACCCGCGACACCGGACGGGTCGCCGAGGACGTCGCCGCGGAGACCAGCGCCGATGCCGTGGAGCCGGTGGCTCCCGAGCGCACCGAGCTTCCACCGCTCAAGGCGCTGAACGCCTTCGCCACCTACGACGACCCGCAGCTCGCCCGCGACGCGGTCGTCTCCCTCGAGCGTGCCGGGATCGACGGCGCCAACATCTCGGCGCTCGCCCTCGACACCTCGGGTCGAGCCGGCTCGGGTGACGAGTCGTCCATGGGGGCGACCGTGGAGCGCGACCGCGAGGTGCTCGGGAAGCTCGGTTCCGACGTCGGCCACGGTGCCGCCATCGGAGCGGTGGCCGGCGCCCTCGGCGGTGCTGCCATCGCCGTGGCCGTCCCCGGACTGGGCACGGCGCTCGGGGCGGGGATGTTGGCAATCGCGGCCGGCGGTGCCGCCGCCGGCACCAGCGTCGGCGGGTTCGCCGGCGCGGTGGCGGGGACGCCGACGAGCCCCGGTTGGGAGCAAGCGCTCATCGACCTCGACGACGGTCGGGTGGTCGTCGGTGTCCACCACGATGATCGGGACAGCCACGACACCGCGGTCGCCGCGCTCGAAGGCACCGGCGCGCTGTCGCTGCGCTGTGTCGATCCCGACGGCCATCCCTGCTGAGCGACCGGAGGGGCGGCGGTCGGCCCGATCAGCTCGACCCGCCGAGCTGGGCTCGCAGGTCGGTCAGGGTCCGCCGCAGCAGGCGCGACACGTGCATCTGGCTCACCCCGAGCTGTTCGCCGATCTCTGACTGCGACAGGTTCTGCTCGAAGCGCAGCCGGATCATCTCGCGCTCGCGCTCTGGCAGCTGGGCGACGAGGTCGACGAGGGTGACCCGATCCGCGGCCCGCTCGAGGCTCGGGTCGGTCTCGCCGAGCTGGTCGGACAGCGGCGCCCCTTCGCTGTCGCCGACCGGTGCTGACAACGACGCCGCTCGGCGCGCCGAGTCGGCCTCCATCGCCATCATCACGTCATCGGGAAGCACGTCGAGCCGGTCGGCGATCTCGCTGATCGTCGGCGCCCGGTCGAGCTCGTGGGTGAGTTCCTCGGCGATCCGCTTCACCGACTGCTGCAGATCGTGGGCCCGCCGGGGGACGCGGACATCCCAGAGGTGGTCGCGAAAGTGCCGCTTGAGCTCGCCGCTGATCGTCGGCTCGGCGAAGGTCGAGAACTTGAACCCGCGGTCCGGGTCGAAGCGCTCGACCGCCTTCAACAGCCCGAGCTGGGCGACCTGGAACACGTCGTCCCAGGGCAGGCTGCGGTTGGGGAATCGGCGGGCGACCCGTTCGGCCACATGGCGGTGCGCCTCGATGAGCTGGTTGCGCAGCCGCCGGCTCCCGGTTCGCCGGTACTCCACGAACGCCGCGTCGACGTCGAAGGTGGGGTCGCTCACGACTTCGACTTGGCGAAGCGGAACTGGGCGGCTGAGCCGTCGACGCCGACCTCGTAGTCGTCGACGACGGTGGCGAGGATCTGGCTGGTGAGCTCGGGGAGGGCCCCGACGTCGACGCCGGCCTCATCGGCGACACCGCAGCTGCCCTCGACCACCAGCTGGTCGCCGTCGCTTCGCCCCACCAGCTCGATGCGGCCACCGGCCGAGCACAGGTCGAGCAGGACGAAGCACAGCTCGTCGACCGCGATGCGCACGTCCTCGACCTCGTCGAGATCGAAGCCCAGGTCGTCACCGAGGGTGGCGACCAGGGTGCGGGCCAGTCGGACGCGCTCAGAGGATGCGGGAAAGCTCAGGGTCACGGCGTTGTCGGCCACGGTGGGTCCTCTCGCGAGCAGAGTCGGCGGCGGGGATGATCACAGTCTGGCCGGTCCGGCTTCAGGTCCCACCCCCACTCGGTTTGTCTCGGCAGGTGGCGGGTAGATCGAGGGTGTTCGACCCCCCGACCCAATCAGGAGCGACACGATGTCTGATCCATCCGATGACCTCGTCGACGACACGACCCGTTGGGTCGAGGAGGAGGATGCGCACCAGCAGGGTGGTGCCGATCGTCCGCCGACCGAGAAGGAGGAGCAGCTCGCCGAGCGCACCGATCCTGACCCCGAGGTGGCCGAGGCCTACAAGGAAGCCACCGAGCGGGGCGCCGAGGCGAAGGGCGAGGGGCGCATCGACTGATCGCCGGCTGGTGCGATTCAGGTGACGCCGAAGGTCTCGAGGAGGCCGGTGATCTCCAGCACCCTCCGCACGCTCGAACCGGCGTTGCGGATCGTCAGCTCGCCGTCGCGGTCGACCAGCTCTTGGCGGACGCGGAGCAGCTCGGAGATCGCCGACGAGTCGATGAAGCCGAGGTCGGACGCGTCGATCACCACCGACCGGGCGTCGGGGGCCGTCGCGCCGAGGACGGTCTCTCCCAGTTCCGCGCAGTTGTGGGCGTCGAGCTCGCCTTCGATGGTCACGACCACGTGGGCGTCGTCCCGATCAACGTTGATGTTCATCTAGTCCCGTTCGTTCGCTGTGGCTCCTCGTGCACGATACCGGTCCTGACCGTCGCACGTTTGACCGCCCTGTTTCGGGGGCAGGAGCCCTCCGTTCCGGAAGCCCCGGACCCTGGAAGCCAACTGGAGGACCCATGGGACTCGTGATCGTCGTCTTGTTGCTTGCGCTTCTCCTCGGCGGTGTCGGCCTGCTGATCGAGGGCCTGTTCTGGTTGCTGATCATCAGCCTCGCGCTGTTCGTGGTGAGCGGGCTCATGGGGATGTCCCAGCGCCGAACCAGGGTCTGACCACACTGCACCACCTCTGGGTCGTCGATCGCGTCTAGCGTGATGAACGGCAGTTCGCCACCGCCCTTCTGCGGCGTGCGAGGCTGTCTCGGACCCTGAACCGTCGCGACCGGCCCGGAGGAGAGCGGTGCATCGTGAGCAGCTTCGCTGACGACCCGAGCGCCGTCCTCGACCGGTTGTCGGACCCGGTCGTCGTCGTCGACGACCGCATGGTCATCACCAGCGCCAACCAGGCCACCGCCAATCTCATCGGCGCCGCCGCGCCCGGCGATCTCATCGGCCGTGTCGGCACCGAGTGGGTGCACGAACCCGACCGCGTCGACGCCGCCGAACGCCTGGCCACCCTGGCCGACGGCGAGGACCGGTCACCGGTGTCGCTGCGGCTGGTCCGGTTCGACCAGTCGCTGGTGTGGGTCGAGGTCACCGGCGCCATCGTCTCCGCTCCGCCTGAACCGACTCGCGTGGCGCTCAGCCTCCGCAACGTCGACTGGCGGCACGCGGCCGACCTCGATGCCGCCAGGGTGGTGCAGCGGTCGCACTCGCTGGTGTCTGCCGCCCTCCTGCTCCAGGCGTTGCCTCCTGGCGGGTTGTCGGACGCGCTCGAGACGGTCGCCGAGAGCGTCGGTTCGGCGGTGAGGGCCGAGGTGGTCGCGGTCCACGAGGTGGTCCACGACGGTGGAGCCATGGCGCTGCGGGCTCGGTGGGTGACGGGCCGGGCTGCGGAAGCGACCCGGAACCTGCCGGTCAGGAGCGTCGCTCTCGATCAGGTCCCCAACTGGGTCAACGCCCTCAACACCACCCGCTCGGTGGTCGAGGTCATCGACGACCGCTTGGCGATCCAGTCCGAGCTGGCCCGCGTCGAACCCGCCATCACCGAAGGTCTCAGCCTGGCGCTCCAGCCCGGCGAGCGACTGCTCGGCGCGCTCACGGTGGGCACCGGGCCTGACCGCACGCTGTCCAGCGACGAGCGCGACTACCTCGAACGGGCCGCGCAGATCATCGGCGTCGCGTTCCAGCGCCAGCGCAGCGACCGGACCCTGGTCGAGAGCGAGGCGATGTTCCGGGACCTGTTCGAGAACAGCAGCGCCATCATGTACGTCGTCGACCCGGTGAGCCTGCGCATCGTCGACGCCAACGAGGCGGCGGCGGGGTTCTACGGCTACGACCGCCGCGACATGGCAGGGATGGACCTGCACGAGCTGACCGTTCACAGCCGTGCCGATCTCGTCGAGATGGTGAGTCAGGCCCGCACCGGTGGCAGCACGACGATCATCGATGAGCAGCAGCGGCTGGCCGACGGCGATGTCCGCACCGTGGAGATCCACTCCACGCCGGTGAACCTCGGAAGTCGCAGGCTCGACCTGGCCATCGTCCAGGATGTCACCGACCAGCGACGCGCCGTCGCCAGGTTGGAACGCCTCGCCTCGACCGACGACCTCACCGGAGCACTCAACCGACGCCGCTTCCTCGAGGCCGTCACCGAGGAGATCGAGCGCACCACCCGCTATCGCCACGACCTCACGCTGCTGGTGCTCGACCTCGACCACTTCAAGTCCATCAACGACCAGTGGGGACACCTGGCGGGCGACGCCGTGCTTGTCGAGTTCGCCCGGATCTGCTCGGGGTTCCTGCGCGCCTCGGACCGATTCGCCCGGATGGGAGGCGAGGAGTTCGCCCTGCTGTTGCCCGAGACCGGTCGCGACGAGGCAGCGGTGATCGCCGAACGCATCAGGGCGGCCACCGAGGCGATCGTCGTGGCCGAGGTCGAGTGCTCTCCCGTGTGCACGGTCAGCATCGGCGCCGCCCAGTGGCGCGAGGGATGGGACGAGGACGACCTCTTCGCCGAGGCCGACCGCAAGCTCTACCGGGCCAAGCAGGCAGGGCGGAACCGTTTCGAGGTCTGAGCAGGTGGCTGCACCTCGGTCCGTTCCCCGTGCCGCGTGGCGCCTCGCCGCCCGCGGAGTGCTGGTCGTCCTTGCTCTCGTGGCTGTGGGTTGCACCGACGACGAGCCATCACCGACCGACCGCGCCGACGGGCCGCTCGCAGGGATCTGCCCCGACCCGCTGGTCATCCAGACCGACTGGTACCCCGAAGCCGAGCACGGCTCGGTCTACCACCTGCTCGACCGCGACGACATTCGGATCGAGACCGACACCATGAGGGTGACCGCACCGATGGTCGCCAGCGGCGAGCCCATGGGAGTCGACCTCCAGGTCCGGGCCGGTGGCCCGGCCATCGGGTTCTCGCAGGTCGCCGCCCAGATGCATGCCGACCCGGACATCCTTCTCGGCCTCGTCGGCACCGACGAGGCGATCCAGACCAACAGCCGGTTCCCCACCGTCGCCGTCGTCGCCCCGCTCGAGATCAACCCGCAGATGATCATGTGGGACCCCGAGACCTATGACGTCGACACCATCGCGGAGCTGCCCGACGACACGGTGATCAACGTGTTCGGACCCGATGCCCATCTCGACCACCTGGTCGATCGCGGCATCGTCGACCGCGATCAGCTCGACGGCGGCTACACCGGCACACCCGCTCGGTTCGTCGCCGCCGACGGCACGATCGCCCAGCAGGGGTTCGCCACCGCGGACCCCTACAGCTACGAACACCTCATCGACGAGTGGGGGCGCCCGGTGCGCTTCCAGCTCATCCACGACACCGGCTGGGAGGTCTACGCCCAGGCCCTGGCAGCCCGACCCGACGCGATCGACGACCACGCCGACTGTCTCGACGAGCTGGTGCCCACCATCCAGCAGGCCATCGTCGGCTACGTCACCGAGCCCTCGGCCACCAACGCCCTCATCGCCGACCTCGCCGACCGCTATGACGACGAGTGGGTCTACGAGGAGGAGCTGGCCGACTGGTCGGTCGACCAGCAGCGTTTGCTCGGCATCGTCGGCAACGGGCCCGACGACACCGTGGGCAACTTCGATCTCGAACGGGTGCAGGGGGTGCTCGACACCGCCGTTCCGTTGATGGAGATCGGTCACGACCTCACGCCGCAGGACCTGGTGACCAACCGCTTCATCGACCCCGGCATCGGGTTGCCGTCGGGCTGAGCCGCGGGCAGGGGGTCAGCGGCGGTGCTCGAGATTGGCGTGGACGGCGCGGGCGCGGGGGATGAAGTCGGGGAGCGCGTGGATGAGCGCGACCCGTTCGTAGTCGCGGCGGGGTGCCACCAGGTGAGCGGTGGCACCGAGGGCGAAGGAACGTCGCTCGGCGTCGGGCGACGCGGTCTCGGCCAGAACGATCACCGGCAGCGAGTCGAACCGGGTGTCGCCGTGGAGGATCTCGAGCAGCCGGTGGGCCTCGGCCATGTCGACGCCGATGACCGCGACATCGGGCATCGGCCGGCGAAGGAGCGCACCGGTGCTGCGCTCGAGGCGGGAGAGCGCCTCGTCGACCCCGTCGACCGGCTCGACCGCGACATCGAGCACGCTCTCGACCGCGGCGCGAGTGAACGCAGCGGCCTGGTCGGTGTCGGATTCGACCAGCAGGACCCGCAGGTGACGCCCGTAGGAGAGTCGGGTGACCGGCCAGGCCTCGGGCGCAGCGTCGTCGGGGCCGTGGTCGAGGCGTGGCGCTTCGTCGGCGGCCTCGTCGACCGGGGCGAAGGGCGCGGCGTCATCGAGGTCGGGAACATCGGGGAGGTCGAGCGCGTCGACGAAGGACTCGTCGGTCCCTGCCATCGCGTGATCGCGCTCGCTGTCCATGTCCAGCATCCTCCGGTTCGCCCCGTACTGCGTATATCGGTCAGTGGGTGGGGTCAGTTGAGGAATGAGAGTGGTCCGAACGACCCAGGTTCGGTTGGGGCGCCACTCTAGGCCATTTGGCCTATGCCGTGCATGGAACCAGTGCCGGGCGCGAGTCCACCCCCGGCCGATGGCCGGGGGTGGACTCGGAGCGGAGAGGGTGGGATTCGAACCCACGGCCAGGGTTACCCCCAGCACCTCCTTAGCAGGGAGGCCCGTTCGACCAGACTCCGGCACCTCTCCGTGTGACTCGTCGATGCTAGTGCAGCAGCGTCGAGATGCGAGCGGAGGGAGGGGGATTCGAACCCCCGGAGGGTTGCCCCTCAACGGTTTTCAAGACCGTCGCAATCGTCCGCTCTGCCATCCCTCCAGGTGCGACAGGGTAGTGGCCCGCCCGATCCAGTGGTCACCGACGGTGGGAGCGAGCCGATGCTTCGAGCCCCACCGCCACCGCGGCCGCGGCGGCGACGACCCCGACCAGGGCGAGCAGACCCACCGCCCCGTGGTCGGCCCAGTCGGCGGCCGGGCCGACGGGAGCGACAACGGCCCAGGCGGCGGCCACCACTCCCACGAGGTCGATCGCCACGTGGTAGGGGCCAGGAGGGGCGGTGGAGGTGCCGATGCACCCGCACGGCACGTCGAGCCCCCGGACCCGGTTGGCGACGATGAAGGCCACGAACCCGCCATAGAGCAGTGCCATCGCCGTCGCGGAGACCGTCCCTCCGCCCACCAGCACCCAGACCCCGACGCCGACCTCGGCCAGTCCGAGGCACCGACCGACCACCTCACCGCTGGGGAGCCCGGCCACGTCGAGCGCGGCGACGATCCCGGCAGGGTCGAGGACCTTGCGGACCCCGGTCACGGCCAGGACCACGGCGGCGACGTGGACGACGAACGCGAGCACCGACACCGGCCGGCCGCCGCCTCAGCGCCGCACCTGGCTCCTGAGCTGTTGCACCCACTCGTCGGCGTCGCGCCAGGCGGCCTCGGCGTCACGCCGCACGCTGACCCCCTGATCGCCGGCAGCCGGGTACGAGCCCAGGAACTTCACCTCGGCCTGCTTGCTCTTGAGGTCGCGCAGGCAGTCGGCCACCAGCTCGTCGTCGATGTGGCCCTCGAGGTCGATGATGAAGCAGTAGTCGCCCAGCCCCTTCTTGGTCGGGCGCGACTCGAGCTTGGTGAGGTTGATCGCCCGTGCCGCGAACTCCTGCAGGATCGACAGCAGGCTCCCCGGACGGTCGGCACGCTGGAAGATCACGATCGAGGTCCGATCGTGGCCGGTCGGGGCAGGGATCCCGTGGGCGGACACCGCGACGAACCGTGTCTGGTTGCCGGGGTGGTCCTCGATCTCCTCGGCCAGCACCTTGAGGCCATAGACCTCGGCGGCGAGCGCGGTGCCGATCGCCGCCTCCGTGGGGTCCTCGCGCTCGGCGACCAGCCGCGCCGCCTCGGCGGTGGAGTTGGCGGCCTCGGTGACCACGCCGGGCAGCCTGGTGAGCAGGAAGTTGCGGCACTGAGCGGTGGCGACCTGATAGGACGCGACCCGGGTGATGGACTCCAGATCGGCGTCGGGCAGCCCCAGCAGGTTGAGCGACACGTCGATGACCACCTCACGCTGGATGTAGAGGTCGGCCTCGAAGGCCAGGGTGTCGAGGGTGACCGTGACCGAGCCCTCGATGGCGTTCTCGATGGGCACGAACCCGAGGTCGGCCACCCCGCCGGCGGTGGCGGCGAGCACGTCGGAGATGGTGGGCATGGCGGTCATCGACAGCGCGGCCAGGTCGGGTTGGGAGAGCAACGCCTGCTGGGTGAAGGTCGCCTCCGGTCCCAGATAGGCCACCGTGGCGGCATCGAGCGGGGGCGAGGACGATGGCGATGCTGCGGGAGGCGTCACGGGGCGACAGGATAGTGAGGTGGACCACCGCGCCCTGAGAGAGTTGCTCGACGAGGTCGAGCGGGGTGAGCTGTCGCCCGACGCCGCCGCCACCCGACTGGCCCGTCTGCCCTTCGTCGACATCGGCGTGGCCAAGGTCGATCACCACCGCGCGCTGCGCCAGGGCGTGGTCGAAGCCGTCTACGCGCCGGGCAAGGCCCCCGAAGCCTGCGCTGGGATCGTCGGCGAGCTCCTCTCCGGTCCCGGCACCGGTCCGGTGCTGCTCACCAGGGCAGACGACGACCAGGTCAAGGCGGTGCTCGCCGCCCATCCCTCGGGCGTGGTGCACCGCAGCACCGTGGTGTGGCGACCGGCGGCGCTGCGCCCGGATCGCGTGGTCGTGGCCACCGCCGGCACCGCGGACCAACCCGTCGCCGACGAGTGCGTCGCCACCCTCGGCGCGTTGGGGTTCGACCCCGCTCATCTGACCGATGTGGGCGTCGCCGGCATCCACCGGCTGCTCGCCCACGTCGACCTGCTCACCGAGGCCGACGCCGTGGTGGTCATCGCCGGCATGGAAGGAGCCCTGGCCAGCGTGGTCGGCGGGATCGTCGCCGCTCCGGTCGTGGCGGTCCCCACCAGCGTCGGCTACGGCGCCGGGCTCGAAGGCGTGACCGCACTGCTGGGCATGCTCGCCAGCTGCGCGGCGGGCGTGAGCGTGGTCGGCATCGACAACGGCTTCGGGGCGGCCATGGCGGTGTCCCGCGCCCTGTCCACGCCGCGCTCGTCGACCGAAGGCGTCGACCGCCGGTGACCGCTCCCGGTCCGCAGCGGACGATCGCCTGGTTCCACTGCTTCGGCGGCATCGCCGGCGACATGGCACTGGGGTCGTTGCTCGACGCCGGCGCCGACCTCGACGAGGTGCGCGACCTGTGCGGGGCGCTGCCCGTCGGCGGTTGGCGGCTCGAGGCCGAACCGGTGCTGCGCAACGGCATCGCGGGCACCAAGGCCCACGTCATCGCCGAGACCAGCAACGTGGTCCGCACCGCGGCGCACATCACCGCCATGCTCGACGAAGCCGTGCTCCCCGACCGGGTCCGCCACCGTGCCCACGCCATCTTCTGGGCCCTGGCCGAGGCCGAAGGCCGCCTCCACCGCCAGCCACCCGAACAGGTCCACTTCCACGAGGTCGGGGCGATCGACGCCATCATCGACATCGTCGGCACCTGTGCCGCGCTCGAGGTGCTCGGCGTCGACGAGGTGGCCTGCAGCCCCGTCTCCCACGGTCTGGGCACGATCCGCGCCGCGCACGGCGTGCTGCCCAACCCACCTCCCGCGGTGGTCGAGCTGCTCCGAGGCGCTCCGACCGTGGGGCTCGACCTGCCCTACGAGCTGACCACCCCCACCGGTGCGGCCATCGTGGCTGCCCTGGCGGTCGAGTGGGGGCCACTGCCGGACATGACCGTCGCCGTCTCGGGGTTCGGTGCGGGCACCCGCGAGCTGGAGGACCGACCGAACCTCACCCAGGTGGTGATCGGCACCCGGTCGGTCGTACGTGAGCGGGGCCAGCCGCTGGTGCTGCTCGAGGCCAACGTCGACGACGCCACCGGGGAGGTGCTGGCCGCGACGGTCGCTGCGCTGCTCGATGCCGGAGCCCACGACGCCTGGGTCACCCCGGTGGTGATGAAGAAGGGTCGCCCGGGCCACGTGGTGAGCGCCCTGGCCGATCCTGCGCTGGTCGACCAGGTGGCCACGGCGATGGTGGCGGGCACCGGCTCGCTCGGCGTGCGCGGGAGCCGCATCGAGCGCTGGCCCCTGGCCAGGGTCGAGGGCGAGGTCGAGGTCGACGGGGAACAGATCCGGGTGAAGGTCAGCCCCGGCAGGGTCAAGGTCGAGCACGACGACGCCGCCAGGGCGGCCAGAGCCACCGGTCGTCCACTGCGCGAGGTGCTGGCCAGGGCCGAGGCCGAGGGTGCGGCCCAGGTGGCAGCCGCCGGCGAGGGGGCTGGCGACGAGCTGGACGAGGGCCCCCCGTCCCACGACCCCGATGGCGGCGACTCGGCGTGAGGCCCGTCGTGGACGTGGCCGGTCCCGCTGTTCCGTAGGCTGGGTGGCATGGACGATCGTGTGTACTTCCGCCAGCTGCTCGCCGGGCGCGACATCGCCGTCGGCGACCCGCTCGCCACCCAGATGGTCAACTTCGTCTACCTGATCGGCGACACCGAGACCGGTGAGGCCGTCGTGGTCGACCCGGCCTATGACATCGAGGGGATCTGCAACCTGGTCGACGCCGACGGCATGACCCTCACCGGGGCCCTCGTCACCCACTACCACCCCGACCACATCGGTGGATCGATGATGGGCCACGGCATCCAGGGCGTGGCCGAGCTGCTCGCCCACCGGCCGGTACCGGTCCACATCCAGGAGCCGGAGACGGCCGGGGTCATGAAGATGACCGGTGCCTCGGCCACCGATCTGGTGCAGCACGCCTCGGGCGATCGAGTCACGGTGGGCGAGCTGCCCATCGAGCTCATCCACACGCCCGGGCACACCCCGGGCAGCCAGTGCTTCCTGGTCGACGGGGTGCTGGTGTCGGGCGACACGCTGTTCCTCGACGGCTGCGGCCGCACCGATCTCCCGGGAGGCGACGCCCGCGAGCTCTACTACTCGCTCACCCAGCGACTGGCCAAGGTCCCCGACGACACCGTGCTGTATCCGGGGCATCGCTACTCGCCCGATCCCTCCGCCCCCCTGGGCGAGGTCCGCCAGCACAACTTCGTGTTCCGCCCGTCGTCGGTCGAGCAGTGGATGGCGATGTTCGGCGGCGCGTGAAGGGTGTCCGACATCGCCCTCGACGATTGATCTAGGGTGACCACGCGCGGGTAGGGGCCATCACAGATGGAGGCTCCCCACACGTGGCGCGCACTGCGAAGAACTCAACCTGGCCACTGCACCTGCCGAAGAGACACCGTATGAGCGCGGTGTCGAACTCCGAGGGCGACCACCCGCGAGCGGTCGAACCGCCACGGCGGACCTCGACACGCGCCACCGGCACCTCGCCGGCGGGATGGCTCCTCGGCGAGCGGAGCACCCGGGCCGACGGGCTGGTCGAGCTCCGTCGCCGCCTCGAGGAGGCCGAACGTCGAGCGCTCGATGCCGAGGGAGCGCTTCCCCACCTGTTGGCACTGGGCCAGCGGACCGTCAACGGCTTGCTTGGCGATGCCCGGGCACGGGGTCGCGCCATCATCGAAGAGGCCCGTGAGCAGGCCGCACGCGAGATCGCTGCCGAGCGGAGGGCGCTGGCCGAGGAAGCAGCCGAGCTCGATGCCCTGCGCATGGCGGTCGCCGCCGAGGCGATGGGCCTCGAACAGATACGTGTCGAGTTGGACTCGAAGCTCGCGGCCGGACAGCTCCGAGCCGGCGGGGCCCGGCAGCCGGCCCTCGATGCGGGTGCCGCCCCGGCGGTGCCCGACCCCGCTGCTCGGCTGTTGCCCCCACCGCCCCCACCGACCGAGCTCGCCGAGGTGGGCATGGACACCGCCGAGGCCGAGCCGGACCACGGCCGCGCGTCGCCGCGCGAGCCGAGCCCGTCGTCGCGCTTCGCCGACGCCTGGGCCGCCGATGAGGACGAGATGATGGTCGAGGCCTTCGACCGCTTCTTCGCAGCGGAGATCAGCCGCGACCCGATGCGAGACTCGGTCCTCGAGGCCGACCGCACGCGCGCCTCGGGCTGAACGGTTCGGCGCTGTCGGGGCCCGGCGGCGGAACTGTGACCGAAATCATGACAGTTGTGTTGCGATCAGATTGCGTTTTGGGCTCGGCCGGACCATACTGACCGCTGTGCTGCGCCCTGAGCGCGTGCCCATAGCCCACCCGG
The DNA here is from genome assembly GCA_046543225.1 of Acidimicrobiales bacterium. Classification (GTDB taxonomy): domain Bacteria; phylum Actinomycetota; class Acidimicrobiia; order Acidimicrobiales; family SKKL01; genus SKKL01. The sequence goes on along the minus strand of JBKGZW010000017.1, from coordinate 7,961 downwards.
TGGTCCACCGGGTCGGCGACATCGCCTCCCCCGATGATCGCTGAACCGCCGCCTCGCTCCTGCTGGCGCCTCCCGAACCAGGGTGTGCCACGACGTGTCACCAGGACGAGCCGAGAGGAGTCTCCCCATGCTCACCCTCCCGCGCGTCCGTCGCGCTCTCGTCCCCCTGCTGCTGGTGCTCGTGCTCAGCGGCTGTGGCGCCGAGGACTTCATCCGCTATGCCTTCGCCGAGCGAGGTGCGACCGCTGCCCAGCAGGACCAGGCGATCCGCGTCGCCAACTGCGAATCCACCCTTCGTCACGATGCCGTCAGCCCCGGCGGTGGCAACTGGGGCCTGTTCCAGATCAACACCGTCCACCGCCAGCGGGTCGCCAACCTGGGCTACTCCTGGGATCAGATGCTGATGCCGCTGGAGAACGCACGGGTCGCGGCCGACATCTGGGCAGAGCAGGGCTGGGGCCCATGGAGCTGTGCGCGCATCGTCGGCATCCGCTGAGCGGACCCCCCTCGCACCTCCCGGCACCGCGAACGCCCTGCTCAGTCCGCATCCTCAGCGGGGCGCACCCGGGGCCGATAGGGTCGGCATCGAACCTCCCGGGGCCCGCAGTGGCCTCGATCGTCGCTACCGGGCTGCCGGGTCGTTCGACCAGTGGTCGACGAGAGCCCGCGCCGACGAGCCCGGGCATGGAGGTAGGGGCCATGGGAGCACGTCACCGGCAGCGGAAGGCCGACCAGGCCGCGTTCGCCACCGAGGCACGTGAGCTGCGCAAGGCCCAGCACCGAGCGCAGCGCCACGCCGTGCACCAGACGTTGCACGAGTCGGCCGTCGACGAGCTCGACGACGTCGTCCTGCCCGAACCCAAGGCCACCCGATCTCGGATCGAACCTGCCGAACGTGACATCGCTCCCAACTCCGGGACCACCTTCAAGCCGTGGAAGCAGCCGTTCTGGAAGCGCCGGCGCAACGACCGTCGGGCCAAGGAACTGGCCTACCGCCGGCTCGCCACCGAGGACGGGTTCTAGAACGAGCCTCTCGACAGGGCCGGTCGGGACGAGTCCGGCTGGCTCACTGGCCGCGGTGTGTCGTGCCACGAAGGGTGACTGAACGGGCGCGGCGCGTGATTCGTTCGACCTACCTGCGGTATCCTGTCGAGGTGGATGCGCCAGCCGGCGATCCCCGCCGTCGAGCCAGGAGGAGCCATGTCCGCGACCACCAAGCCCGCACCGGGCTCGGCCGCGGCCATCCTCGAGGTCGCCGTCCACTCGGTGGCCGAAGGCCGCTATCGGTACGCACGACTGCACCTGCTGTGGGCAGGAGCCTCCGGGCTGCTCCCCGACATCGTCGAGCTCGTGAACGAGGCCAGCGCCGTGGCCGATCTCCCCGCAGGACTCACCTCCTCCACCGTCATCGAGCGTGGCACGCCGCGCCTACTGCCCGATTGGCTCGACGCGGCCCTCGACGTCGAGATCACCCGCATCTGCGCCGGTTCGCCCGTGGCCGAGCCCACCCCCGACCAACTGGTGGCCCGCATCACCGGTGCGGTGTGCATCGACGTCTGTGCCGACACCCATGATGCCGCCGCCCGGGCGGGTGTCGACCCCGATGCCGAACACGCCCCCGAGGACGTCGCGGCGGCCACCCACCACCGTCACCGGATGCTCGACCTCGACTCCTCCGAGGTCATCCACCTCGAGGCCGATGCCCCTGCTGACTCCGGCAACGCCAGCGCCACCCCGCACAGCTCCTGAGCGACCTCAGCGGGTGAGCACGCCGGTCCTCACCAGGTCGGCGTACCAGAAGGCGCTCGACTTGAGCCGTCGCTCGTAGGTCTCGAAGTCGACCTCGACGATGCCGAAGCGCTTGGCGAACCCCTCGGCCCACTCGAAGTTGTCGAGCAGCGACCACACCAGGTACCCCTCGATCGGCGCACCCTCGACCATCGCCCGGTGCACCTGGGCGATGTGGTCGTGCAGGAAGTCGATGCGGTCCTGGTCGTCGACGTAGCCGTCGCGGCGCTCGGTGTCGGCCATGGCGGCCCCGTTCTCGGTGACGACCATGGCGTCGAAGCCATAGGTCTGGTGGAGGTCGATCAGCAGATCGCCGAAGGTGGGTGGGTGGATCTCCCATCCCATCTCGGTCGTCGGATGTCTCCAGCTGTCGTCGGCGGGCGGGTCGGTGAAGACCACGTGGCGGGTGTAGTAGTTGACGCCGAGCACGTCGATGGGTGCGCTGATGATGTCGAGGTCGCCCTCGAGCACTTCACGACGGTCCCAGTCGCGGTGGTGGTCGCTCCGCTCTGGATAGCCCATCCCCGCGATCGGTTCGACGTACCACCGGTTCTCGCGGTCGTTGATGCGCTCGGCTTCGATCCGGTCGGCCTCGCTGTCGGTCCCGGGGACCGCAGGCGTGAAGTTCAACACGATGCCCACTCGCGACTCGGGTGCGGTCTGGCGCAGCCGTTCGACCGCGAGCCCGTGGGCCAGCAGCAGGTGGTGGCTGGCGGCGAAGCCCTCGGCGGTGGAGGTGTGACCGGGAGCGTGGATGCCGAGGACGTGGCCGAGGTGGGCGGCGACGAACGGTTCGTTGAGGGTCAACCAGGTGCCGATCCGGTCGCCGAGGCGGCGGGCCACCACCTCGGCATAGTCCGCGAAGGCGTGGGCCGTGTCGCGGACCGGCCACCCGCCCGCCTCCTGCAGCGCCTGGGGCAGGTCCCAGTGGTAGAGGGTGGGCAGCGGGGTGATGCCCTTGGCCAGCAGCGCGTCGACGAGGCGGTCGTAGAAGTCGAGCCCCGCCTTGTTCACGGTCCCGGTGCCGTTGGGGATCACCCGCGGCCACGAGATCGAGAACCGGTAGGCGTCGACGCCGAGCTCGGCCATGAGGGTCACGTCCTCGGGCCACCGGTGGTAGTGGTCGACCCCGTCGGCACCGGTCGTGCCATCGGCGATCCGGCCGGGTTCGGTGCAGAAGCGGTCCCAGATGCTCTCACCCTTGCCGTCGACGTCGGCACCGCCCTCGATCTGGTACGACGACGTCGCCACACCCCAGATGAAGTCCGGCGGGAAGCGGGGCGGGTTGGTTCGCTCGGCGGTGTCGGTCATGCCCCCAGGGTGCCACGCGCTCGTCGTCGGGCACGGGCCGAGCCACGACCACGAGCGGTAGGGTCAGCGGGGTGAGTGACACGACCGACCGCCAGGTGCGGCTGGGGTTCCTCTACCCGGGACACTCGGCCGAGGACGACTACCCGACCATGGCCGCCCGCCTCGACCCTTCGCCCCACGTGCAGCTGGTCCACACCTCGGTCGGCGAGGACGCCCACCGGGTCGATGCTCTGCTCGACCTCGGTGGTCCGGGTCGTCTCGCCGACGGTGCAGCCCAGCTCGACGACGTCGACGTGGTGATCTGGGCGTGCACCTCGGGCAGCTTCGTGTTCGGGTTGGAAGGCGCCCGTGCCCAGGTCGAACCGCTGGCCGAGCAGATGGGCGTGCCCGCCTCCTCCACCTCGTTCGCCTTCGTCGAGGCCATCCGGTCGCTCGGCGTCGACCGGGTCGCGGTGGCCGCCACCTATCCGGCCGAGGTCACCGCGGCGTTCGTGTCGTTCCTGGGCGAGGCCGGCATCGACGTGGTCGCCTCCGATGCACAGGACATCATCACCGCCACCGAGGTCGGGACCTTCGACGCCGACCGGGTGCTCGACTTCGTCACCGCCGGCGATCACCCCGACGCCCAGGCCGTCCTGGTCCCCGACACCGCCCTGCACTCGGCCGCAGTGGTGGCCAAGCTCGAAGCGGAGCTGGCCAAGCCGGTGCTCACCGCCAACATCGTCACCATGTGGCACGCCCTCGCGCTGGCCGGTGGGTTGGCGTCGCTCCGTGGTGCCGACGGGCTCGGGTCGTTGTTCGACCGGGCCTGATCGGGTTCCGGATCAGGACTCCGGCGACGCGTCGCGCCGCCGGAACTGCAACGACTCACCGACGGTGCCTTCGCGCCAGATGGCGTTGCCGGCGGCGGCCAGCTCGTCCAGACCGCTGGTGACGGTGCCGAACACGTTGCCGGGCACCCACCCGATGTCGCCGTTGAGCAACAGGTTGTTGCGCCCGTAGAACACGGCCAGGTCGATGACCGAGTCGGCACCTGCGGTTCCCTCGTGCTCGGCATAGCCGTAGGTGCTGGCCGGCAACATGCCGGCGCCGAACTCGAAGTAGACGAGGTCGCCGGGGATGGGGGTGACCGTGGGGTGCTCGAGGCCGATCGGCGCCGGGGCGAACGGTGGGACGAAGGTGTACAGCTCGTTGCGGGCGTACTTGGCGTGGAACATCTCGCCACCCTGGGGGAGGGCGTCCCACACCGCCTGGGCCGTGCGGGGAGCTTCGTCGTCGAGCAGTCGAGCCACCGCCACGACCCCACGCCGCGGCAGGACCACCTCTACTTCCCTCGGCACCAGCGCCCTCCTTCGCAGCTCTTGTCTGCGCCCTGCATCATTGGTAGATTGTCGACAATCCTACCATGAAGGGACCGCACCATGGCGACCCGATCCCCGCTGCTCACCCAGGCGACCCCGCTCCAGGCCGTGCGCGGCGAGGGCGTGTGGCTCTACGACGACGACGGTCGCCGCCACCTCGACTTCACCGCCGGCATCGGGGTCACCAGCACCGGCCACTGCCACCCGCGGGTGGTCGAGGCGATCCAGCACCAGGCCGGACAGCTCATCCACGGCCAGGTCACCACCGTCATGCACCCCCGTCTCGACGAGCTCACCGACGCGCTGTGCGCCGTCCTCCCCGGCACCGGTTCGGTGTTCGTCTCCAACTCGGGGAGCGAGGCCGTCGAGTCTGCGGTCCGCCTGGCCCGCCACGCCACGGGACGTCCCAACATCGTCGCCTTCCAGGGCGGCTTCCACGGTCGATCCATGGGTGCCGCGTCGCTCACCACGTCCAAGCTCGCGGTCCGCGCGGGGCTGCAGCCCCTCATGGGCGGCGTCGTCTTCGCCCCGTTCCCCTACGCCTTCCGCTACGGCTGGTCCGAGGACGAGACCGTCGCCTTCTGCCTCCGCGAGCTCGACCAGATCCTGGTCACCACCACCGCCCCGGCCGAGACCGCGGCGATCATCATCGAGCCCGTCCTCGGCGAGGGCGGCTACGTCCCGGTCCCCGACTCGTTCATGGAGGGCCTGCGGGAACGCTGCGACCGCCACGGGATCCTGCTCATCGCCGACGAGGTCCAGACCGGCGTCGGTCGCACCGGACGGATGTGGGGCATGGACCACTCCGGAGTGCGCCCCGACGTGGTGATCACCGCCAAGGGGCTGGCCAGCGGCATGCCGCTGTCGGCCATCGTCTCCACCCCCGAGCTGATGGCGGCCGGGTTCCCCGGCTCGCAGGGCGGCACCTACGGTGGCAACCCGGTGGCGTGCGCCGCCGCGGTCGCCACGCTGCAGGTCATCGAGGAGGAAGGCCTGGTGGCCAACGCCGCCCAACGTGGTGACCAGCTCATCGCCGGGTGCCGTGACCTCGTCTCCCGCCACCCCTCCATCGCCGACGTGCGCGGCCGCGGCCTCATGATCGGACTCGAGCTCCGCGGTGCCGGCGGCCGCAACGGGGGCGAGACCGTCCAGGACGTGCGGATGGCCGCCGCCGAGGCCGGACTGCTGCTGCTGCCCTGCGGAGCGACCGGCCAGGTGCTGCGGCTCATCCCGCCCCTGGTCGTCCAGGAGGCCGAGGTGTCGCTCGGCCTCGAGATCCTCGACGACGCGTTCAGCAAGGTCGAATCGGGCTGAGCGACGAGCGGCTCGGTCACCCGACGAGGATCAGCTCGTGGGCGGCGCGAGACGCCGCGAGGTACACCTCGTGGAGTGACATGTCCGTGCGTGCGACGACGACGCCGTCGTACTCGACGCCCTTGTGGGTCCACACCTCGCCGGCGCGGATGACCGCGACGTTGTCCCAGCGCGACCGGAGGTCGGCCTCGGCGGCGTCGGCGTCGGCTCGGGTCGTGACCGGTACCCCGGTCGGGCGGATGCCGACCAGCTCGACGGCGTCGATGCCGTTGCGCCGGGCGTGGTCGTTGAGCCAGTCGGCGATCTCGGCCGACATGCGGTAGGCCGTGTCGATCTGTTCGAGCTCGACGTCGAGCAGCCGTGCGGCGCGACGAAGCCCGAGGCCCGTCGGGTTGCTGCGCTGGGCGTCATCGCCCACGAGGGTGACCCCGGTGGCTCGGCGCATCACCGAGCGCAGCTGGAGCATCGTCATGTCCTGCGCCTCGTCGACGATGACGTGGGAGTAGCGCGCCGGCACCCCGTCGAAACGGGCCCGAACCTCGTCCTCGAGCGCGCCCCCGCCCCGCTTGGCCGCCGACGCCCAGGTCGGGACGAGTTCGTCGTCCACCCCCAGCGAGCGCAGCACCTTCGCGCTGGCGAGCTTGGCCATCGCCTGCTTGGTCGTCATCGACGGCCACACCGTGGCGGCGGCCTTGGCGATGGCGGCAGGCTTCACCTCGTAGCGGTTGGCGAGGGACTCGACGAAGATCCGGCGCCGATCGCGCCACGGCAGCGGACGGTCCCGCAGGCGTTCGATCAGCTGGGCGACCTCGTTCTCGGGGATCGAGCGCACCGATCCGATGCTCACCGGCGCCGGCCGGTACAGGCTGGCCTCGAACCGCTCGACCACCTCGACCCAGCCCTCGTCGTCGGCGACGGGGTCCGAGGGCCCGAACAGGCGCTCGAAGGTGGTCTGGGCGATCCGGGCCTCGCCCAGGGTGGGGAGCACGGCCGAGACGAACCGCAGGAACCGCTCGCTCGGGCCGATCAACAGGATCCGATCCGCGGTGACCCGGCGGTCGTTGTAGACGAGCCAGGCGGCGCGGTGCAGACCGATGACCGTCTTGCCGGTTCCCGGACCTCCACGCAGCACGAGGCGCTCGGTCGGGTCGAGACGCACCAGCCGGTCCTGGTCGGCCTGCAGTGTCGCCACCGCCGTGCGCATCTCGGTGCCGCGACTGCGGGACAGCTCGGCCATGAGCGGCGACGAGCCCGCGACCAGCCCCGTTGCGAAGTCCTCGACGAACAGATCGTCGATGCAGCCGACGTAGCTGACGCGCCGCTCGAGACCGTGCGGCGACACGAAGCTCGCCTGATAGAAGGCCTCGGCGAACGGTGCACGCCAGTCGACGACGAGCTGGTCGCCGCCCGAATCGATCCCGTACAGGCCGACGCGCCAGGGCCGGTCGGCGTCGATGCGCCCGAACACCACCAGCTCCTGCCGGAACCTCTCGATCGTCCCCGCCACGACCGCCCCGATGTACTCGTCGGAGAGGGCGTCGGCGCCGCCTCCACTGATGCCGGCGACGGCCTCGAGCTTGTCCGCCACCGCGGCGCGGGCGCGCCGCAGCGCCTGGCGTTCGTCCTCGAGATCCACCTCCACGTCAGGCCCCACGACTCCCCCCGTTCTCCACGCCCCGCGATCGCGGGCCCTCCGACGGGGCGCGCAAGGATAGGGTCGGGCCGATCGGCACCGCCTGCGAATTCTTGCTTGCGCTCGGAGCGAGCCCTCAGGCCTGCAGGGAGATGAACCGCAGCGTGGTCATCTCCTCGATGGCATAGGCGGGTCCCTCACGGGTGTTGCCGGCGTCGCGGACCCCGCCGTAGGGCTGCTGGTCGCCGCGCCAGGTGGGCACCTCGTTGATGAGCACGCCACCGAAGTCGAGCTCGCGGGCGGCCCGCAGCGCCACCGACAGCTCGTTGGTGAACACCCCGGCATGCAGACCGAACTCGCTGTCGTTGGCGAGCTCGAACGCCTCGTCGAGGTCGGCATAGGACCGCACCGCCACGACGGGTCCGAAGACCTCCTTGCGCCAGAGGTCGCTCCCGGTGTCGACCCCGTCGAACACGGTGGGCCGCAGCACGCCGTTCTCGACCCGACCGCCGGTGACGATCCGACCACCGGCCTGCGCGGCGGCGCCTACAAGC
>JBKGZW010000149.1:0-6778 GCA_046543225.1 Acidimicrobiales bacterium | reverse complement strand
TCGGGGCGGTCGGTGGTCCTGGCGGCCTCGGCCACGTTCACCACGTTGGTCATGATCTCGCCGAAGCGGTCGGGGTCCTCGAGCAGCCAGCCGTGGCTTCCGGGCACGACCTCGGGTGTGCCGTCGAGCGCTTCGACCATTGCGTGCATCGAGGCTTCGGGCAGCACCCGGTCTTCGTCGCCCCACAGCACCACGACGGGCAGTTCCCGGCGGCGCAGCTCGTCGAGCTCGGGCAACAGGTTCGCCTCGCTGGCGAGCCGACCGACCCGCAGGAACCCCAGTGGGTCGCGCACGAAGTTGCGGGCCATGTCCCTCATGATCACCGGCACCACCGCTCGGAAGGTGCGTGGACCGGCCACGTCGTAGGGAAAGTGCAGGCCCCAGTCCCACAACGGTCGGTCGGCCAGGTGCCGGGGATCGGTCCCTTCGCGGCGCGGGGCCTTCCACACCGACCCGCCGATCGAGTTGACGAGCACCAGCAGCTCGAGGTCGGTGCCGTGGTCGTGGGCGGTGACGACGGCGACGCCGCCCCCGAACGAGTGACCCCCGAGGTACCAGGGGCCCTCGATGCCGACCTCGCGGGTGAAGTCGGCCACCCACTGGGCGTAGCCGCCGAGGCTGAACTGCTCGCGCGGGAGCCGGGCGGTTCCCCCGAAGCCCGGCAGCGACGGCGCGACCACCCGCAGACCGAGCTTGGCGAGACGGGCGAGCGACCGCTTGTAGGTCTGGTCCGACAACCCCCAGCCGTGCAGGAACACGAAGGGGGTTCCCTCGCCGGCCTCGCCATAGCGGGCCGGTCGTCCCTGGACCTCGGTCTCGTGCCACGTGAGGTGCCAGGCCGGATCAATGGTCGGCGTTCCCAAGGATTCCGACGGTACCACCGCGGCCGGTCGACCCGGCTCATGGGCGTCGGGGCGACCTGGGTCGGGCTGGGTTCGGCGCCGATGGTGGGGAACGACCTCGAGGGGGTCACACTGGAGGGGTTCGTGCCGATGGGTGATGGTGGTCGAGCGAGCGGAGGATGTGGGTGCAGGACCTGTCATGAGTGAGCACGGGAGTGTCGTCGACACCGGGGCCATGCTGTCGATGGTTCCCGATCCGGTCGTCGTGGTGAGTGCCGAGGGGACCGTGTTGTGGGCCAACGACATGGCCGAGGCGACCTTCGGGTGGTCGTTCACCAGCTTCGAGGGTCGCGATGCCACCGAGCTGGTGCATCCCGACGATCTGCCCACCGCGATGGCGTCCCTCGAGAGCGTGCAGTCGAAGGCCGCGGGCACCCTGGTCGAGATCCGGGTCCGGGACCACACCGGGACCTACCGCAGGGTCGAGGTCAGGGGGCGCTCGGCGATCGACGTGCCCGGTGTCGGGGGTGTGGTGCTCATGTTGCGTGACATCACCGACCGCCGGCGCTGGGAACTGGTCTCGGGCGACGCTGCCGCCTCGGCGGCGGTGCTCGAGGCACTTCCCACGATCGCGCTGGTCCTCACCCCCGACGGACGGATCGAGAGCGCCAACCGGGCCTTCACCGGGTTGCTCGGTCATCCCCTCGAGGACACGCTGCGGCGTCCACTGACCGACTTCGTCAGCGTGGCCAAGGTGCTCTCGGTCGCGGACCACCTCGCCTCGCTGCCCGGCAGCGGCGAGCGGGTCACCTTCGAGACCGATCTGGTCGACACCGAAGGTGAGCCCCACCCCATGAACCTGACGGTGGTCGATCTGGTGGGCGACCAGAGCGTGGGGGGCCTGGTGGCGACCGCGACCGACATCTCGACCCTGGCTGCGGTGCGCGACCGGCTGGCCCACGCCGCCACCCATGACGACCTCACCGGTCTTCCCAACCGCATGCTGTTGCACGAGCGGCTCGATCTGGCGTTGTCCAACGCGGCGTTCCGCGACGTCGGCGTCGGGGTGGTCTTCGTCGATCTCGACGACTTCGGGCTGATCAACGACAGCTACGGTCACAGCGCCGGTGACGCGGCGCTGGTCGAGGTGGGCAACCGGCTCAGCGCTGCGGTTCGTGACAGCGACGTGGTCGCCCGATACGGAGGTGACGAGTTCGTGCTCGTGGCCAGCGGCCTCGATCGACGGGCGCTGGCTCGCCTGGTCGATCGGATCGGTTGGCTGATGCGGACTCCGGTCAGCCTCGACGTCGGATCCCAACCGCGCCCGGTCGAGGTACGGCTCAGCCTGAGCGTCGGCGCGGTGCTGGCCGAGACCGGGATCACCAGTGGCGAGGCCATCGAGCGGGCCGACTCGGCGATGCAGCGCGACCGGTCGCGCCGGCGTCAGCGTCACGCCTGACCGGGTGACGGGTGGTCCCAGCGGTAGCGACTACCATGCCGAGGCGGGCGGCTGGCTTGGTGAGCTGAACTTGGTGCGACACGACCCTCGACAACCGGATTCCATGCTGCGGCACGCTGGCTGGAGCGTGCACCCTCTGCGGATGGCGGCGGCCCTGCTGTGTGCCATCGTCGCCGTCGCGAGCCTGTCGCCGGTCCGATCCGGGGCCCAGGAGCCCGACGAGGCCGACGAGGCCGACGACGCCCGGGCCCAGCTCCTGGCCGAGCGGGCTGAGACCACCGAGCGTCTCACCGAGGCCGAGTCGGCGCTCAGTGCCGCCAACCAGGCCGTGGGCGACACCGAGACGGCGCTGGCCGAGCTGCGCGAGACCCGCAGCGAGGTCGAGGAAGCGGTGGCCGAGACCCGCACCGCCAGGGAGGTGCCGCTGGAGGTGCGACGGGCGATCGCCATCGAGGTCTACATGGCCGGTGACCCCGCAGCGCTGAGCATCCTCGAGGAGATCATCGACGGCACCTCCGGGATCGACGGGGTGCGCGACCGGGCCCTGTACAGCTCGGTGGTCGACTGGGCCAACGACAACCTCGACCGCCTCGACGCCGAGCTCGAGGACCTGCTCGGCGACCTCGACGAGCTCGACACCGAGATCCCCGAGACCGAGCAGTTGTTGGCCGAGCAGCGCGACACCGCAGCAACCGAGCTCGCCGCCCGCGACGCGCTGGTCGCTCGGGTGGCCGAGATCGACGAGCAGCTGCGTGCGCTCAACCGGGCCATCCTCACCGGCCTCGAGGTCGACCAGGTGACCACCCGACCCATCCTCGTGGTCAAGATCGACAACGTGTCGGCGGCGCGCCCCCAGCACGGGATCGACGTGGCCGACATCGTCATCGAGGAGAAGGTCGAGTCCGGCCTGTCCCGGCTGGCGGCGCTCTTCCAGTCGACCGGCGCCGATCCCGTCGGACCGGTCCGGTCGGCCCGCACCAGCGACATCCAGTTGCTGGCCAACCTCGGGGCGCCGCTGTTCGCCTACTCCGGGGCCAACCTCGGTGTCGGTGGAGCGGTGGCGGAGTCCTCCCTGGTCGACATCGGCTACACGTCGAACTCCGGCCCGTACTACCGCGAGTCCGGCCGGCGGGCTCCGCACAACCTCTTCGCCCGCACGAGCCGGCTCTGGGCGTCGGGCGAGGGGGCGAGTCCGCCCCAGGCGGTCTTCGAGTTCCGGGAGTCCGGCGAGGCGCTCGGGGCCGACGCCCGTCCCACCGAAGGCGTCGACGTCAGCTACGGGTCGGCGCGGGCGTCGTTCACCTGGGACTCGGGTCGCAACGCCTGGCTCCGCACCCAGGACGGGCGCCCGCACACCGCTGCCAGCGGGGCTCGGGTCGCGCCGGAGAACGTGGTGGTGCGGTTCGTCGACTACGTGCCGAGCCCCGCCGACGCCCGGTCTCCCGAAGCGGTGGTCACCGGGTCGGGCGAGCTCTGGGTCCTCAGTGGTGGTCAGGTCGTCGAGGGCCGGTGGGAGCAGGAGTCCGCCACCTCTCCCACCCGCTGGCTCGACGCCGACGGGGAGCCCATCCGGCTCACCCCCGGACGCACCTGGATCCTCCTGCCCGAGGCGGGCAGCGCCACGCTGCGCTGACCGGCGCGACACGGTCGGCGCCACGCGGGTGTGCCACGGTGACAGGGTGCGCACCACGATCGCCGACATCCGGCACCGGGCCAACCAGACCGCGCACCAACTGGCCGAGCGGCCCAAGGTCGCGCCCTTCATCGACCACGGCCGGGAGTACACCAGTGCGGTGCAGGAGCACCGCTTGACCGGCCTGGCGGCGGAGGTCGCGTTCTTCGCCGTGCTCAGCATGTTCCCCGCCATCCTCGCCCTGGCCTCGGCGATGGGCTCGATCGACGCCGTCATCGGCGAGGACGCCGCCACCCGGGTGCAGGACGCGCTGGTCGAGGTGCTCCGCAACGCACTCGGTGCCGACGCCGGTCCGATCGCCAACGCGGTCGAGCGGCTCTTCGCCGAGTCCAACACCGGGCTGATCGGGGTCGGCATCGTCCTCACCCTCTTCACCGTCTCGCGGGGGTTCAACGCGGTGGTCAAGGCGCTCGACGTCGTCTACGACGTGCCCGAGACGCGGGGGTTGGTGCGGACGCGGCTGCTGGCGCTGGGGCTCGCCGCGGGGTCGTTGGTGGTTGGCGCCGCGATCATGGCCATGGTGGTGCTGGGCCCGATGTTCGGCCAGGGTGTCGAGCTGGCCGACCGGCTGGGTCTCGGCGACGCGTTCGTCACCCTGTGGACCTGGGTGCGACCCCCGCTGGTCGTGGTGGCGCTCATCGGTTGGGCGGCCGCCATGTTCCACCTGGCACCCAACCACCACACACCCTGGCGGAAGGACTTCCCGGGGGCGGTCGTTGCGATGCTGTTGTGGCTGCTGGGCGCCGGCGGGTTCCGCATCTACCTGGAGGTGGCCACCACCGACGCCAACGCGGTGCTCGGTGCCCTCGGTGGTGCCCTCACCCTGTTGCTGTGGCTCTACGTGATGGCGCTGGGGCTGCTGCTCGGCGCCGAGGTCAACGCCCAGCTCACCCGGCGGCGCCGTCGTCGCGTCGCCGAGGCCACCGCGGAGGAGTTCGCGGCCGCGGTCGCCCAGCACCGACCGGGTAGCGTCGAGGCATGACCGACAGCTACCAGCCACCGCTCCGCGACATCGAGTTCGTGCTCGACGAGCTCTGTGATCTCGGTCGGCTGGCATCGCTCGAACCCTTCACCCACGCCGACCCCGACACGGTCAAGGGCGCGGTGCGCGAGGCCGGACGGTTCATGGCCGAGGTCGTCGCGCCGACCAACCGGCCCGGTGACGAGCACGGATCGACCCATCATGACGACGGCGCGGTCACCACCCCACCGGGGTTCGTCGACGCCTACCGTCGCTACGTCGAGGCCGGCTGGGGCGGTGTCTCCTTCGCTCCCGAGCTGGGTGGTGGCGGCTTCCCGTGGCTCGTCACCATCGTCCTGCAGGAGCTGCTCACCAGCGCCAACATGTCGTTCTCGATGTGCCCGCTGCTCACCCAGGGCGCCATCGACATGTTGACCCACCACGGTTCGGTCGAACAGCAACAGACCTACCTGCCGAAGATGATCAGTGGCGAGTGGGCGGGGACCATGTGCCTCACCGAGGCCGAGGCCGGCTCCGATGTCGGGGCCTTGCGCACCCGCGCCGAGCCCGCCGACGACGGCACCTGGAGGCTCTCGGGCACCAAGATCTTCATCAGCTACGGCGAGCACGACCTCACCGACAACATCGTCCACCTCGTGCTGGCCCGCACACCCGACGCCCCTCCCGGCACCAAGGGCATCTCGTGCTTCATCGTGCCCAAGTACCTGGTCGAGGCCGACGGCAGCCTCGGCGCCCGCAACGACGTGCGGTGCGTCTCCATCGAGCACAAGATGGGCATCAAGGCCAGCCCCACCTGCGTGCTGTCCTTCGGCGAGGACGAGGGCGCGGTCGGCTACCTCATCGGCGACGAGAACGCAGGCATGTCCTACATGTTCACCATGATGAACACCGCCCGGCTCTCGGTCGGCGTCGAGGGTCTGTCGATCGCCGAACGGGCCTGGCAGCCCGCCCTCGCCTTCGCCGGCGAGCGGGTGCAGGGGCGGGCGGTCGGTGCGCCCCGAGGGACCAGCTCGCCGATCATCGAGCATCCCGACGTCCGCCGCATGTTGTTCACGATGAAGGCCTACACCGACGCGATGCGGGCGCTCATCTACGTCAACGCCGAAGCCATGGATCATGCCCACCACGAGTCGGACGAGGCCGATCGCACCGCCGCCTCCGAGCTGGTCGACCTGCTCATCCCGCTGACCAAGGCGTGGTGCACCGACCTGGGCTCGGTCGTCACCTCGCTCGGCATCCAGGTGCACGGCGGCATGGGCTACATCGAAGAGACCGGCATGGCCCAGCACTATCGCGACGCCCGAATCGCCGCGATCTACGAGGGCACCAACGGCATCCAGGCCATGGATCTGGTGGGCCGGAAGCTGCCGATGCGGGGCGGGGGAGTCGTCACCGACCACCTGGCCCGCATCCGCACGGTGGCCGACGAGCTCGGCGCCGCCGATGCCGGGTTCGGCCTGGCCCGCGACGAGCTGGTCGCCGCCATCGAGGCCACCGACGCCGCGACCACCTGGCTGATCGAGCACGGCCTCGACGATCCCAACGACGCGCTGGCGGGGGCCACCCCCTACCTGCGGATGCTGTCGGTCACCACCGGCGGCTGGCTCATGGCCCGCCAGGCTCTCGCCGCCGGCCGTCGTCGCGCCGAGGCCACCAGCGACGCCGACCGCGAGTTCTACGACGGCAAGGTCGCGGTGGCGCGGTTCTTCCTCGAACAGCTCACCGGAGAGGTTCGTGGCCTGCTCCCCGCGGTGACCGCCGGTGCTGGCCCGCTCACCTCCACCGACCCCTCGGTCCTCGCC
>JBKGZW010000148.1:0-6819 GCA_046543225.1 Acidimicrobiales bacterium | reverse complement strand
TGCTCAGCTTCTCGGGGTTCGGGCTCATGGCCCTGCCGCTGGGCGTCGTCGCCGACGCCATCGGCCTGCAGAACATGTTCGTGATCATGGGCTCGGTCACCGCTGCCGCGATGGGCTCGTACTTCATCCTGCGCCCAGCGATCGAGCGCCGTCACCCGACCCCGGTCTTCACCGACTGACCGGTACCGACTCGTGCCGCGGTCCGCCCCGTGTGACCTCGTCGAGGCGCCGCTGGGCGTACGAAGGTTCGAGGTGCCAGCTGACTGCGGCCTCCCATGCGCTGGCCGCTTGGGAGGCGATCCACCGTTCCGTGTCATCGAGTGGGGACACCTCGTGGGGAAGGGCGGCCAGGTCGAAAAGAGGCACATCGACGCGGGCCTCGTCCCAGTCGATGAGCACCACCCCGTGGTCGGTGATGAGGATGTTGTGGCGGCTGGGGTCACCGTGGATGAGCGCGGTGGCCCAACCGTCGAGTCGTGTCCACGCAGCGCGGCAGCGCTCCACGGCTCCTTCGGGCATCCACGTGAGGTCGACGTCGCCCCCTCGTTCGAGCTCGATCAGGTCGATCGCCGATGCGAACCCGGGGCGCTGGCGTTGGGGACGGACGCGGGAGTGGAGCTCGGTGAGGTAGCGGCGTACGGCGTGCCAGTCCTCGGTCGTCGTGGGCGGGGAGCCGTCGATGTGGTCCTGGACGACGATCTTCGACAGGCTGCGCCGACCGTCAATGGCCGGAACCACCTTTGGCGCGCCGAGGCCTGCGGCCCGGACAGCGTCGATCGTGTCGAGCTCCCAGTTGAGCGCTGCATCGCTCCTGGTGGAACGACGGATCACACAGCGTGCGCCGTTGAGCAGCGCGAACCAGACGGTGTTCCTCGTTCCGCTCGAGGCCGGGGCGAGTAGGTCGACCTCACCCCACGCGCTGAGGGTCGCCTCATCGAGACCAGTTTCGATGAGGCCATGTTCGCCGATGTTCGATCCCCGGGGATGGGTCACTCCGGTTGCCCCCGCTGGCGGCGGTGGTACTCGGCGCGGATGAACGCCGGCGCATGTGGCAGGAGCAGGCTCTGGCGAGCCGGTTCCATGGCGAAGAAGCTGCCCACGACGGTTCCGGTGCAGCTGTCGGCTCCGCAGTCGCATGGCCATGAGGAGTCGTCGAACGCGTTCAGCCGGTAGTCGATCGTGATCTCTTCGTTCTTCTGGATCGGCCGCCAGGCGAAGACCGTGACGCCGTGTCGCATCGCGTTGGGATCACACGAGTGGTTCAGGTAGCAGCCCGGCGCCACGAGGACAGCGAAGCGGTCGAAGCCGAGCTCACAGAGGTGGAGTCGTTCCCAGTCCGTGGCGTCGTCCAGTTCAGCGGCTGTGAGCACCTTGGTGTAGCGACGGCGGAAGAGGAACTCGCCCTCAGTGAACGCTCGCCGAGCGAACACGCCAGCGCCCTTGGGTCCGGCGTCGCGCACCTCGACATCGTCGATCACACCACACAAGCTACGATCCCCGCCCTGGTCCGTAGCCAGCGATTTGGGACGCGTCGTAGGTGGCGAGTTCGTCGTCAGTAGGCGGTTGAACGACCCCGGCGGTCGGGAACAGCTGGTCAGCCTGCTGGGCCGCCGTTCTCCGTGGTCGACAGCGTCGATGCACGCGACGGCAAGACCGGTGTCGCCCGCATAGCGGCGAGCGAGGCGTTGGAACCTTGGTGAATCATTGCTGTGGCCGCCCCCGTGACCGAGGAGAAGCACCGCTGTTGCGTCCGAAGGCCGGTAGAGCTTGGCCGGAACGCCGTCAACGTCGATCCGCTCCTCTCGCACAGTCGGACGCTACAGCCGCGAGCCGCACCAGAGGCCGATGTACTGTGTCCGATGTGAGCGGTCCGCGGGTCGACCAGGTCAATGTGGTGGTCGGTGACGTCGTTGGTGCCGCGCAGTTCTTGGCCGACCTCGGCGTCGATCTGCCCGCGGCGCCGGAGGGATGGGAAGCACACCATCGCTCGATTCCGACTGCGACCTCGTTGCATGGAGGTCACGATCTCGTCGAGCCGGCCTTTGGCATCGACCTCGACAGCAACGCCTTTGCTCGATGGTGGGGCGCGCTCGCGCCGTCGTTCAGCGGTGTGGTCGTTGACCTCCGAGTCGACGAGCGGTCAGAGGTCGACCACCTGTACGAGCGAGCGATCTCGATCGGCGGTACAGCGCTCAAGGATCCCTACGACGCGTTCTGGGGTGCACGGTTCGCCGTGATCGAGGGTCCCGGTCCCATCGCCGTCGGAATCATGAGTGTGCCCGATGCCGCCCATCGGACCGCTCCACCCGATCCCAGATCCCTGCAGTGATCCTGTAGGTGATGGGGACCCAACGTCCAGTACTGCTCATCGACATCGACGGGGTGCTGAACGTCTACGGCGTCGATGAGTGCCCGGAGGGCTACTCGGAGTTCGAGCTCTTCCCTGACGATGACGAACCCGCTCGCCTCTGCACGGTCCACGGCGACTGGCTCGGCGAGCTGGGCGAGCAGTTCGACCTCGCGTGGGCCTCGGCATGGGGCTTTGATGCTCACCGGTTGCTCGGCCCGATCCTTGGACTGTCCGAGTTCCCATTCGTCCCCATGCCGGCCGCCCCGTTTCCGCCTGCTGGCAAAGTCCCCGCCATCGCGGCCTATGTGGGTGAGCGGCCCGCGGCGTGGCTCGACGACGTGGTGACGCCGGAGGCGCGTGGTTGGGCGCGCGCTCGCAAAGCGCCGACGCTCCTCGTCGAGGTCGACCACCGCACCGGCCTCGAGCGCCGCCACGTCGAGGACATCCTCGCCTGGAGTCAGCAGCTCGGACGCGCCGACTGAACCATCCCACACCCGAGGAGGGCGATCAGGGAACGGTGGCCTCGATCCAGCCGACCAGCTCCGTGTAGGCAGCGTCGAGGACCGACATGTCGGTGGTGTCGAGGTGCCGGACGAGGCCGGGATCTGTCAGTACTGCTGTGCGTTCGCGGTGCAGAACCTCTTCGAAGTATGGCTCCAGATCCGGGGTCAAGGGAGGCTCGGCACGCTCGATGAATCGTCGGCGTAGCTCATCGGGGTCACCCCACAGGCAGATCTCGGCCACGGGCAATCCGGTAGCAGTGATGAGGTCCCGCACTGGGGCCATGTGCCGCTCGGTGTTGAAGTTCCCGTCGAGCACCACGCCGACGCCGGCTTCGACCACCAGCGACACCGATCCGATCACGAGGCGGTCGCCGGCAGCCGGCAACAGGTCGCGAACCTGGTCGATCTGCGAGAAGCCGTCGAAGACGTAGTGGCGCAGCTCGTCTCGATGGACCACCGGCCGACCGAAGTCGCGTCCAAGGCGCCCTGCGAGCGTCGACTTCCCGGTTGCGGGGTGACCTGAGACGATCACGAGGGGCCCCAACCCGTTCTCCGCCGGCTCGTTCACGGGCCAAGGATCGCACAACCTCCTTGTGGCCCACACACAGCCATAGTCTTGCGGCGTCCGCCCTCGCTCGACGGCCCGACGTTCCATCGAGCTCGAATGGGTTGTGAACGAATACGTGGAAGGCGCATCGGGGTGGTTGAGAATGATCATGTTCTGCTCTTCGTCACCTGAGGTCGAGCCGACGATCTCCGCATTGCCACGGCCAACCACGGCATAGGTCGTGCGCTGCCCGTCGAGATCCACCACCTCATGAGGATTTGCCGGCTCGATGGCGGGCGCCAAGGTGACGCCACTGCCCCTCGTCGGGCTCCTCGGATCTGCTCTTCGAGCGGCACCTATTGCAACTGCTAGCTCCCCTAGGCCACCAGCGCGAGCGTACTCGGACCGGTTCCTCATGGCAGGGCTCGACTCGCTGTGTTGCAGCGCTGCATCGACAGCGAGACGGGCAGCTGCACGCTGTTGTTCCGTCGCTGCAGGAGGCGGTTGGACGCTCGGGCGGGAGCCGCCAGCCCTGGGCGTCACCGCACAAGAGGTGTTCGCGTCGGTCGCTGCCGAGCTCAGCCCGTACCGGCTTCCACCTATGATCCCGTCCGAATGGACTGACGAGGAGCCCTAGCTCACCGACCCTTGAGCGCCTCCAGAACAACGGAGATCTGAACATCGTCACGCAGTTCTGTGAGAGGTACCCACGCTGCGCTGACCACATCTCGGTGAGCTTCGGCGACGTGCAGATCACCGACCCTGGGCGTCCCAGAGGAATAGTCGGCAACGAACACCTCGGTCTCGCCCAGCGAACACAGGTGAGCCAATGGCCCACACCGTACGCCCGTCTCTTCAAGGAGCTCTCGTCGAGCGGCGCCCGCCGCATCTTCGCCAGGCTCGATCCCCCCTCCAGGAAGGGTCCAGAACTCGCGACCCTCCACACACATCCGAGTCATCAGGATGTGCGCTGCGCGCACCACTGCGACGCAGGCACGGCGGCGAGTCTCCATTAATCGGAGCCCGACCGGACCCAGGGCGCCGGGCTCGCACACCCGACCGCAACGACGGCTCTGGCCCTCGGCACTAGTCGTTCTGGGAGGAGGAGTCGGTTCGGCTTCGGGGCTCGAGCGGCTCCAACTCGGCGGGCACGTCGATCTCTTCGATCCCGGCCAGGGTCAGCATCAGCTCGTCCTGCAGCTCGCTTCCCTCGGCGGGCATGAACTCGCCCTCCTCGAGGTTCGAGATGATCGAGAAGGTGAACACCCGCCCGTCCGCGGCGCGGGCGAACCCGGCCAGCGCGGTGGTGTGACGCAACGAGCCGGTCTTGGCCTCGACACGGCCGGCTGCGGGGGTGTCGAGCAGCCGGTTCCTCAACGTCCCCGACTCGCCCACCACGGCGAGTGTCGACGCGAGGTCGGAGTCACTGCCCGCCACATCGAGCACATCGAGCAGGGTCTGACACGTCGCCCGGTTTCCGAGATCGAGTCCCGACCCGTCGGATATGACCAGATCATCGGTGCGCACCCCCATCTCGGCCAGGGTCGCGACCACGACCGATCCGCCCACGGCGGTGCTGCCCTCGCCGCTGCCGCGCACACCGATCTCCTTCAACAACAGCTCGGCGGTGGTGTTGTCGCTCCACTGCATCATGTGGGCCACGACCGTGCGCACCGGTGGCGAGGAGATGGCGGTGATCTCGGCCGCCTCCGGTGGCACCTCACCCGAGCTCGCCTGACCTGCGACCACGACACCACGCTCCTCCAGCAGATCGGTGAGGACCGCGGCCGCGTGCGCCGGTGGGTCCTCCGCCGGGACGCCGGGGTTCACCGCCACCAGCTCGGGGGTGAAGGTGGTCAGCCCCTGGTTGACCGTCAGCCCCGACAGCGGACCCGCCGACACCTGCTCGCGATAGCGATCGAGCCAGGACGGCACGTCGCGGAGCTGGTCGTAGCGGGTGCCGTCGCCCACGATCGCCCCCTCGACCCGTTCGATGCCGGCATCGACGACCGCGTCGGCCAGCTCCTCGAAGTGTGTGTAGACCCGGGGCTCGTCGCCGTCGCGAGCCCTGTAGGGCTCGGTGGCCAGCAGTGGATCGCCGCCGCCGACGAGCCACAGGTCCCCGACCGCCCCATCGACGGGCGCCTCAGTCGACCAGACCCCGGTCTCGAAGGTGGTGTCGGGGTCGACCAGGTCGAACAAGGTGGCACCCACCATCAGCTTCTGGGTCGAGGCGGGGATCAACGGAGTGGCCGGTCGGTGCTCGAACAGGACCCGTCCCTCCTCGCTGACCATGAGGCAGGAGTCGCCGGGGATGCGTTCGGGGAATCCGGCCACCGCGTTGGTCACCACGGCATCGCGGCGCGGCCGCAGCAGCACCTCGGGCGTGCGGCGCATCGAGAGCACCGGGGTGGCGGCCAGGGCCTCGACCCGGGCCTCGGGTTCGGGCTCCCGCTCGCTCTGCCAATATCCCCACCCGCTGCCGGCACCGAGCGCGGCGACCAGCACCAGCACGACCGCGACCCGCACCTCAGCTCGATCTGCGGGAGCGGTATCGCGCGTAGCGCCACATGTGGTCGAGCGCCTGCACCGCCCGGTTCGACGACGGGTAGCACATGCGACCCGAGGAGCGCACCGCGGCCGGCCCCGCGTTGTCGGGATCAGCGACCGCGAGCTCGGTGGCGGTCAGGATCGGCTTGCCGGTTCGTACCGAGATGTCGGCGGCGGCCTCGGCGAAGCGGGCGTCCTGGCGCTCGTGGTAGTCGACGATGCGCTCCAGGCCGTGCCCGGGATAGAAGGGGCCGTTGCGCATGAGCTTCGCCTGGTTCGACTGGATGCCGAGGCCGAGATAGATGATCGCGTCCACCTCGGGATGGCCGGCGACCATCTCCATCACCTCGGGGATGGTGTCGCGGGTCTCGCCACCTGCCAGGTCGACGGGGTTGTTGCGGCTCCATCTGGGAGGGAGCTTGGTGTCGATCTCGGCGAGCAGGTCCTCGGGCAGCGCGATCAGCTCGAGGCTGGTCCGGGCGATGGCATCGGCGGTGACCACACCCCACCCGCCGGCCGTGGTGAGCACGACCACGCGGTTGCCGCGGGGCAACGGTTGGGTGGCGAAGCTGGCCGCGGCGTCGAAGGCTTCGTCGATGGTCTGGGCACGGGTGATGCCGGCCTGGCGGCAGGCGCCGTCGAAGACCCGGTCATCGGTGGCCAGCGAGCCGGTGTGGCTGGCCGCAGCCCGTTGGCCCTTGGCGGTCGCCCCGCCCTTGACGAGCACGACCGGCTTCTGTTCGGTGACGCCGCGCAGACGCCCGAGGAACGTCCGTCCATCGGTGAGCCCCTCGATGTAGGCCAGCGCGACCGCCGTCGCGTCGTCCTGGCCGTAGTAGTCGAGGAAGTCGGCGACGGTGGTCATGGCG
>JBKGZW010000147.1:0-6829 GCA_046543225.1 Acidimicrobiales bacterium | reverse complement strand
TCGTCGAGCGCGGCCTGATCGGGGTCGTAGGCCGCGATCAGGTCCCAGTCCGGAAGCGGGGCGGCGACCGGCTCCGATCCGAGCAGGGGCACCAGCTGCGTGTCGACCGCCTCGACGTCCCCGGCCCGGTGCGACCCGAACGAGCCCGCCCACATCGGTGGCACCAGTGCCTCGAAGCCACGCCGTTCCAGCTCGTGGACCAGCCCCATGGCAACCGCCGACTGCTCGAGATCGGCCCGCACGTCGACCACCACCGTGGAACCCGGTGGGAGCTCGGCAGCCACCTGATCGGCCACCGAACCGGTGGCGGGCCCGTGTCGCGGGGCGAGCAGTCCCGTCCTCGCGGCCGATCCGTCCGAGCCGATCACGGCCACGGCCACGATGCTCACGGCCAGGGCGAGCTGGAACCCGACCATCGCTCGGCGGCCCGACACCGGCGCAGGCGCGCGCCGGTCGGGTTCGTGGTGGGCGCTGCGGTCGATGAGGCTGGCGAGTCCACATGCGACCATGCCGACCCACACCATCGCGGTGAACGGCCACAGCCACAAGAAGTTGTGGAGCGCATAGATGGACAGCACCTGGTCGGGGATGCGACTGGCCGCCGCCATGCCACCACCGAGGCCCGCCAGGCCGACCGCCACCAGCAGCGAGAGGATCGGCCGATGGCGCCACTGGGTCGCCGCCAGGATCATGGCGATCGCCAGCACCGCCAGCGCTGCCAACTGGCGCCCACCGCCGGCGGGACCGACGAGGTCGAAGGTCGACCGCTCGGCGGTGAGCCACGGCGGGAACACCAGGGCATGGGAGACGAGCCCCCACGCCCGGCTCAACCCGACGACCGGATCGTCGGAGCCCGCTGCCCCGACCAGGGTCCAGAGGTTGTGGCGGCCCGCGACCATGTCGAGCGCCACGGGGCTCCACACCAGCGCCATGGCGATGCCGGCCGCCACCAGGGGTCGCGCGTGCGCCCGCACGCCGGAACGAGTCCGGGCGACCATCTCGGGCCACCCCGTCGCGGGGCGCAGGGCCGTGATGGCTGCGAAGGCGAGCACCACCACCGTCGTGGCCGCCACCGGCACGACGAGGCTGACGTGGGCCTGGGCCGCGTAGCTGCCGGCCAGCACCGCGATCGGCAGCGCCCACGGGCGGCCGCTCGCGGCGACGACCACGGCGACGCCGAACGCCCCCAACGGCAACCACGCCGCGTAGGGGTTGTAGGGATCGATGAGGATCTCTCCCCGCAGCGACCAGGTGCAGAGCACCATCACCAGGGCGGCGACGAGACGACCGTTGCGACCTGCCAGCCAACCGGCCATCACGACCACGGCCACGACCGCCAGCGCGTTCACCGCGGCCACCGCCAGCATGGGGACGATCCGGTGATCCCACACCAGCTGGCCGGCGGCGATGACCCAGAGCTCCAGCGGACCGGGATGGTGCACAGCCTGGCCGACACTGTCGCTCAGCGTGGTGGGCATACCGACCAGGGGACTGTGACGGCTGAACACGTCGGTGGCCCGTAGGACGATCGCCGCGGTGTCGCCCACCGGCCGCCAGGTCGGCGCCGCCCGCGCCGCACTGCCCAGGATCGGTGCCGAGGCGAGGATGCCGAGCAGGACCGCCTCGATCCGGGCGCGCGTCGCCGGCGACACCGACCGCACACGCGTCACGACAGACACCGGTCGGTGTCGACCCGCTGGGAGAGGTCACCTTCGAGCGCGGCGAGGATCTCCTCGGCGGTCAGGGCGTAGGCGACGGCGTCACGGTCGGGGGCGATGGCGAAGGCCATGCCGACCGCGGCGCCATCGGCGGTGACGATCGGTGCGCCCGAATCGCCACCTTCGAGCATCGACGCGATGGCATACACCTCGCGTCGGACACGGTCGTCGTTGTAGATGTCTCGGCCGGTGGCGGTGAGGTGGCGGGCGATCTCGAAGGGCGCGATGCGAAGCTCACCTCCAGCGGGGAACCCGAACACCCCTCCTCGGACACCGACCTCGCCCGAACGCAGCGCGACCGGTGGCCGATCGAGGTCGGAGACGGCGAGCACCGCCAGGTCGCGCCCGGGGTCGAACAGCACCACCTGGGCCTCGAGCTCGACCCCGTCGTCGCGACGGACCAGGGTGCTCGGCTCGCCCGCCACCACGTGGGCGTTGGTGAGCACGAGGCCGTCGTCCACCACGAACCCGGTGCCCACCTGGATCCGTCGGCAGGCGAGCCCTTCCACCCGCACCACCGAGCGCGCCACCCCCGCGGCGACGTCGGGGCCGAGACCGGACTCACCGGGTGGGGCGACGATGTGGGGCGTGGGTTGGAGCGCATCGAGCACGCGGGGGAACTGGGTGTCGCCAACGATCTGGCCGAGGGCCTGGATGCTGTCGGGTGCATCGGGCAGGACCGCATCGATCATCTGGGCGACCCGCGAGCCGCGGGCCTGCTGGGCCGGCCATTGGCGGACATCGGCCATCACCGGCACGAGCAGCCACACCACCAGTACGACACCAGCACAGCTCACGACCCCGCCGGCGATCCGGTCAGCGGGGTGGACCCGGGCTCCGGAGACCACGACTCGCAACCGGTTGCCGATCAGCAGACCGATGACCAGGCCCGCAGAGCCGAGCGCCAGCATGACCAGGCCCAGGGTGACCAACACCCGGCTCGTCGCTGCACCCTCGAGCCGGTCGACCAACCACGGCAGGAGCCTGGCCCCCAGCAGCAGCCCCGCGGCCAACCCGAGCCACGAGGTGGCTCTGGTGACGAAGCCGAGCTGCCACCCGCCGGCGAAGGCGATGACCAACCCGGCCACGATCGCCAAATCGAGCACGTTGGGCACGATCGCTCCTGGTCAGGTGCCCATGAGGCGTGCGTGGGTGAGGAACCCCGTGTGGCCCACCATGCGATGGTCGGGCCGCACGGCCTGGCCGTCGATGTGCCACCCGCGCTGGAGGATCTCGACGGTGTCGGCGAACCCGAACGGGCCCTCGGCCAGCCGGGCGCGCAGGGAGCTGGCCTGGGTGATGCTGGGGGTGTAGGCCACCAGGATCCCACCAGGGCGAAGCGCGGCTTCGGCGTGGGGAACGACCCGCCACGGCTCGGGTAGATCGAGCACGACCCGGTCGTAGCCCTCGCCGTCGATGCCGTCGTAGCAGTCGCGCTCTTCGACCAGGTACCGGTCGGTGGCCTCGGCGCCGAGGAACGACTCGACGTTCTTGCGGGCGCGGGCCACGAAGTCGGCCCGCAACTCGTAGCCGGTGACCATGGCCCCGGCACGCAGCAGGGTCATCGACAGCGCGCCCGACCCGACACCGGACTCCAACACCCGCGCCCCGGGAAAGATGTCGGCGAGCATCAGGATCGGGCCGAGGTCCTTGGGATAGATCACCTGCGCGCCGCGGGGCATCTTGAGGATGAAGTCCGCCAGCGTGGGGCGCACCACCTGGTAGCGCGCGCCCCGGGTGGAGTTGACCGTGGTGCCCTCCTCGAAGCCGATGAGCTGATCGTGCGCGACGAACCCACTGTGGGTGTGGAACTCGCCGCCTGCTTCGAGGGTGACCAAGTAGCGCCGCTGCTTGTTGTCGAGGAGCAAGACCCGCTCGCCCGCGGCCAGGGGTCGGCTCACGAACCACCTGCCCGGGTCTCGTCGCTGTCGTCGACGCGGGCACGCCGGGGCGTCAGCTCGACCGGCTGGCTCCCGCCCGCCTGGTCGAGCAGGCGGCAGAACGCGCACACCTCGCCTGGCGTGGGAGCACCGCAGCGTTCGCAGCTCCCGAGCGCGGCCTGCTCCTCGGCCATGCCGTCGCGAAACCGCTCCGAGGCGCGGGCGAGGTAGCCGAAGTAGAACTCGTGCTTGGCGCCGGGCGACCGCGCCTCGATGGCGTTGAGCGCCTCCTTGTAGGCGAGGTGGCGGTTGCCGACCGCCATGGGGCACTCGTCGACCTGGTAGTCGATGCCCCGCACCAGGCAGTAGGCCGCCATCTCGCGCTCGCCCAGCCGGACGAGGGGCTTGATCTTGCGGGGGAACCCCTCGCGGGCGGGGAGGACCGGGAGCTGGCGGGCGAGGTACTCGGTGTGCCAGTGCAACACGTTGCCGAACAACACCGCCGCCTCGTCGTCGAGGTTGTGTCCTGTTGCCACCGCGTCGTACCCGCCCTCGAGTGCGGCCCGGTCGAACAGGTGGCGCTTGGAGAGGCCACAGGCCGAGCACGGTGCGCGCCGGGCGGCCCTGGACCCGCTGGGGATGTCGTATCCGTACTCGGACCGGAGGTCGATCTCGGTCAGGTTCGCCTCCCGACCGGCCGCGAAGCGGCGGGCGTGGTGTGCCGACTCCTCGCTGTAGTCGTCGATGCCGAGCCCGAGGTAGAGGCCGTCGGCCTGGTAGCCGAGCTCGAGCAGCAGGTCCCACAGCGCGAGCGAGTCCTTGCCCCCCGAGACCGCCACGAGGACCCGATCACCGGGTTCGAGCATCGAGTGCTGCTTGATCGCCTTGGCGACCTGGTCGCGGCACAGACGCAGGAAGTGCTCGGTGCAGAAGTTGGCGTTGTGGCGGCGGATGTCGATGATCGCCGGCTCGCGACAGACCCGGCACTTCACAGTGGCCCCTCCACCTGATCGCCGCGTCGATCGATCGGTTCGGATCCTCCCGAGATCACCGGGCGGATCTCGACCTCGTCGGAGTCGTGCAGCTGACCATCGCCCGCGATGAGCTCGTCGCCCCGGATCACCAGGAACGACTCGCGGTTCAGCTCGAGGCGGGCGAGCAACGTGTTGACCGACATCGTGCCGCTCACCTCGATCTCACGGGTTGGGTTCCGCAACAGCACCTTCACGCCTCCATCATGGCAACTCCACCGGCCCGCGCCGACATGGGAGCCAGTGACGGTGTCGGGGAAGCGGGCCGGGGCTCAGCTCCGGGCCTGGCGACGGGCCCGACGGCTGGTCGCCGGAGGAGGCAGGTGATCGATCACCAGCCGCTCGCCGGGGGCGAGTGCCTCGAGGTAGACGGTCTGTGGCTGCTTGGATCGCAGCCGGTTTGCTGTCCGGAGCAACCAGGCGGCGGTTCCCACGATGAGCCAGGGTCGACTCCCCTGCCCGTGGAACGCCTTGGCCAAGGCCCGTCGTTGGAGGCCGTGGAGCATCAGACCCTGCGGATCTCGACGACCGTCGACTGCTTCTTGCCCTTGCGCCGACCCAGAAGGAAAGCGACGATGAGCAGGCCGACGGCGCCCGCAACCCCGGCGACGAAGAGCGCACCCATCGACGACTCGACGGTGTCGTCGACCTCGCTCTGCAGTTCGCGGAACTTGGCTTCGATGTCGTCCCGGTCGATGGCGGCGCTCATGAGGACTTCCTTCCCTGGATGGCCTTGACCGCGATGAGCACGACCACGAGGAGCCCGCCCAGCACGATCAGATACGGCAGCCAGGAGAGGTTGCCGGTGAAGTTGGTGCCGGTCTCGGTCTGCAGCGCCCGCAGCCCTGCGAGGGCGAGCATGATCACGCCGAGGGTGACCAGCAGCGATCCGGCCATGCCCCATGCCAGGTAGCGACCGATGCCCTTGAGCGGGGCCACGGTCTCCTGTTTGGCGTAGTCGACCAGCATGGTCTTGAGCTCGCCGATGGTGTCGGTGGCCTTGGGTTCAGATGCGGACACGGCACTCCTCGGTCACGGGGCTCCTTCTTCCTAGCGGCATGGGACGGTGGAGGCAACCGGATCTCATGGGCCGGCCTCCGGTTCGGCCCCCAGCCTGAGCTCGAGCAGCTCGCGTTGCTCGGCGAGGAGCCGGCCGGCGAGGGCGAGTCGCTCGGCCGGGCCGGAGGCCGCGAGCAGACGTTGACGGTCGAGTGGCCCGATCGGGGCGAGCGCGCTCACCTGATAGCTCGCGAGGACGGGATCGTCGGACACCTCGACGGTGGCGTCGGGGCCCGGATCGCCCAACTCGGTCGCCGCCGCGAGCGTCCTCCGCAGCTCGGCGACCACCGACGGCAGCGCCGTGGTGGGATCGCCATCGGCCACCTCGGCGAGGTCGGTGACCACCGCACGCGGCCAGGGATCGTCCGCGAGCCATTCGATGACCCGGCAGCGTCGGTGTCCGACCGCGATCAGCGCCCACCGACCGTCGTCGAGTCGTTGGGCCTGGCGGACCCGGGCGACGGTGCCGAGGTCGCCCCTGGTGTCGCCGCCACCCACCTCGCTGCCCCGGGTGATCAGCACCACGCCGAACTCTCGAGCATGGGGATGGTCGTCGGATTGGTCGACCAGATGGTCGACCAGCGCCCGGTAGCGTGGCTCGAAGACGTGCAGCGGCACCATCGCTGTGGGGACCAGAACCTGGCCGAGTGGGAACATGGCCAGCTCGTACGGGGCGGATGCGTCCACCCACCCGAGCCTACGGGTCGCCGGGCCCATCCCCGGGCCAGGTGACACCGGTCGCACGGGTTGGTGAGGCGATGTCCATGTAGTTAGCCTCTCGAAACGTTGTCGCTCGCACGCGCCGGGATCGATCGAGGAAGGACGCCGTGAGCCAGATCGAGGAACGGGGGCGGGCTCAGCCAGGCGCCGGAGCGCCCGAGCCGACCGGGATCGCGCTCGACAGCGCCGCCTCGGCCCAGGGAGGGGGGTCCGACGCGCCCCCGGCGACCTGGCGGGCCACCACCTTCGCTGCGCTGACCATCCCCGTGTACCGATTCCTGTGGGCAGGGTCGGTGCTGGCCATGCTCTCGGTGCAGATGCAGATGATCGCCCGGAGCTGGCTCGCCTACGAGCTCACCGGGTCGAACTCCATCCTCGGGGCGGTCATGTTCGGCTTCGGCCTCCCCATGCTGTTGCTCAC
>JBKGZW010000146.1:0-6860 GCA_046543225.1 Acidimicrobiales bacterium | reverse complement strand
CGGCGCGATCTGTCACCTGCTCGAGGCCGACGTCGAGGGCCCGGTCAACCTCACGGCCCCGAACCCGGTCACCAACAACGAGTTCACCAAGACCCTCGGTCGGGTGCTCCATCGACCGACGCTGTTGCCCATCCCGATCTTCGCGCCGGCGCTGCTGTACGGGCGGGAGCTGGTCGAGACCCTGCTGCTGGTGAGCCAGCGGGCCGTCCCCAGCGTGCTCGAAGACAGCGGCTACGAGCTCACCCACGCCCACCTCGAGCCGGCGCTGCGCGACATCCTCGACCGGCCTGCCAGCTGATCTCCACCCTTGCGATCCGAGGAGGATCCGTGGCACCAGAGCAATCCGTATCGGTCACCCGCACCATCGCGGCCCCCGCCGAGCGCATCTTCGCCGTCCTCGCCGACGCCTCGCAGCACCCGCTCATCGACGGGTCGGGAACGGTGAAGGCCGTGCGAGCACGCGACCCCGAGCCACTGGTCCTCGGCTCGCGGTTCGGCATGAACATGAAGATGGGCCTCCCCTATCTCATCACCAACACCGTGGTGGAGTTCGAACCGGACCGCCTCATCGCCTGGCGGCAATGGGGGCGACATCGCTGGCGCTATGAACTGGAACCCGCCGACGACGGCGCCACCGAGGTGACCGAGACCTTCGACTGGTCGACCGCGCTCGTTCCCAAGGCCATCGAGCTGCTCGGCTACCCCGAGCGACACCCCGCCTCCATGGAGGCGACCCTCGAACGCCTCGAGGACCTGGTCACGAGAGGATCGAGTCCGGACTGACCGCGGCGACGGGCGCGACGCCCGGCTGATCACTTGGGCTGGAAGCGAAGGCCTCCGTCGACCCGGACGAGCTCGGCGTTCATGTAGTCGTTGGTGAGCAGCTCGAGCGCCATCGATGCGAACTCGTCGGCCGTGCCCAGCCGGTCGGGGAACAGCACGTCGCGCTTGAGCTTGGACTTGAACTCGTCCGATCCCGGCCCCGACCCGTAGATCGGGGTGTCGATCAGGCCGGGGGCGATGCAGTTCACCCGGATGCCGGCCACCGAAAGGTCGCGCGCCATCGGCAGGGTCATGCCGATCACACCGCCCTTGGAAGCCGAGTAGGAGACCTGGCCGATCTGGCCCTCGATGCCGGCCACCGAGGTGACGGTGACGATCGCGCCCCGCTGGCCGTCGGCGTCGAGGGGTTCGGTCTGGGACATGGCGGTGGCGGCCAGTCGTGCGGTGTTGAACGTGCCGACCAGGTTGACCGACAGGACCTTGTTGAACGCACCGAGGTCGTGGGCCGATTCGTAGGTGCCGTCGCGCCCGATGGTGCGACTGGCGAACCCGATGCCGGCAGCGGTGACCACCGCACGCAGCGGGCCGAGCTCCTTGGCGGCCTCGACCGCGGCGATGACCTGATCGGTGTCGGCCACGTCGGCCTGGGCGAAGACACCACCGATGTCGCCGGCGACCGCCTCGCCCGCCTCGGCGTTCATGTCGACGATCACCACCCGCGCGCCCCGGTCGGCGAGTCGCCTGGCCGTGGACTCACCGAGTCCGGATGCGCCGCCGGTCACCAGTGCAGAAGCTCCGTTCAGATCCATGGCCGCAGGCTAGCCAGGCGCATCCCATGGCTGTCACATCCGGTCCGGCTGTCTCGTCAGGTCGTTGAACACCGACAGAGGACAGGAGATGTGAGATGGAGCGCTTCGACGTGGCGGTCATCGGCGGCGGGCTCGCCGGCTGGGCCGCAGCAGCGACCGCCGCGAGGGCGGGGGCGACGGTGGTCGTCGTCGACCGCGACGGCGTCGGCGGCAGGGCCGCGACCGACCCCGTGGGGCGGTTCCACATCAACCGGGGTGCGCACGCGCTCTACGACAGCGGTCCGGGCGTGGCCGTCCTACGCTCGCTCGGGATCGAGCCCCGGGGTGGTCGGCCACCGGTGCGCGGCGCCCTCGGCCGGATCGGCGATGACCTGCACCTGTTGCCCACCGATGCCGGTTCGATCATGAGGACGCCCCTGCTCGGCGCCCGGGGAAAGCTGCAGACCGCCCGTCTGCTGGCGCGGCTCAAACGGCTCGAACCATCGTCGGTGGCCCATCTCAGCATCGACGACTGGCTGGACGAGCTGGACCTGCGCGACGACGACCGCGCGGTGATCGCCGCCCTCATCCGGCTGAGCAGCTATGCCGCGGACCACGACCGGATCTCCGCCGACGTCGCGGTCACCCAGCTCCGCCTGGCGACCAAGGGGGTGCTCTACCTCCACGGGGGGTGGAACCAGCTCATCGATGGGCTCGCCGACACAGCCACGCGATCGGGGGCCCGGCGCCTCGCGGCCACGGCCAACGCCGTGGACAGCTCGGGCTCCTCGATCGAGGTCGAGACCACCGAGGGAGCAGTCGTCGCCGACCGGATCGTGCTGGCGGTGGGCGGTCCCACCGCCACCGCGAACCTGCTCGGCCACACACCCGACAGCTGGCGCGAGGTCGGGCCCGTCGCACAGGTGTCCTGCCTCGACGTCGGAGTCGACCGGGGCGCCTCGCCCCCGCTGGTCATCGGGATCGACCAACCCCTGTACGCGAACTCCCATGCCGTCGCCCGGCTGGCACCCGAGGGGGCGTTCGTCGTCCATGCCATGCGGTACCTCCGCAGCGGCGAGCCGTGGAACCCCGACGAGGGCCGCGGCGCGCTCGAGGAGCACCTCAGCCTCGCGGGTGTGGCTCCCGAGACCATCGCCGAGTCCCGCTACCTCCACCGGATGACGGTCACCTCGGCGATGCCGGTGCCCGAGAGCGGCGGCATGGCGGGCCGACCGTCGGTCACCTCCACCGGCGACGACCGGGTCCTGGTCGCCGGCGACTGGGTGGGCCCGGAAGGCAACCTGGCCGATACACCGCTGACCAGCGGGGCAGCAGCCGGCCGTCTCGCCGTGGGCCGCACATCTCCAGCGGTGGCGAGCTGAGCGCGCCCGATCGAGCAACACTTGGCCCCATGGACTCACCAGAGCTCCTCTTCGCCGCCGAGCGTGGACGTCTCGTCGGACTCGCCTACCGCATCCTCGGCTCCCGGCTCGACGCCGAGGACGTGGTGCAGGAGGCATGGATCCGCATGCAGCAGGCGGACCTCGACTCGATCGCGGTGCCCGAGGCCTGGCTCACGACCGTGGTGAGCCGCCTCGCCCTCGACCAGCTGAAGTCGGCTCGGCGGCGCCGCGAGACCTATGTCGGGCCGTGGCTCCCCGAGCCGATCCGCACGCCACCGAGGGCTGATGACGATCCCGGCGAGCTCGCGGCCATGGGCGAGACCCTCACCACGGGGTTTCTCCAGCTCCTCGACTCGCTGAACCCGATCGAGCGGGTGGTGTTCCTCCTCGCCGACGTCTTCCAGGTCCCGCACGGCCAGATCGCCACGGTCGTGGATCGCTCACCCGATGCCACCCGGCAGATCGCGTCGCGTGCCCGCCGACGGGTCAGGCAGGGGGAGTCCCCTCGTTCGGCGCTCGACCCGAGGGCGAACGAGGTCGTCGACCAGCTCGTCTCGGCGCTGCTGGAGGGTGATCTGGACCAGGTGGTTGGACTGGTGGCCGACGACGCGGTGCTGGTGAGCGACGGTGGTGCCGAGACCCACGCCGCGCGACGGCCGGTGGTGGGGGTTGAACGGGTGGCGCGCTTCGCCACCAACATCGCGAAGCGTCTGGCAGCGTTCGCCGGGCCGGCCGCGGTGGCGATGGAACGCACCCCCATCAACGCCGAGCCCGGGCTGGTCGTGCTCTTCGACGGGCAGCCGTTCCTGGCGGCGTCGTTCACGGTGGTCGACGGCCGGGTCAGCCGTATCCACCTGATGCGCAACCCCTCGAAGCTGGCTGCGTTGGCCGTCGAGGGAGAGCTGACCTAGCCGTAGAGCTTGGTGTCGAGCTCGCGCACCCTGGCGGCGAGAGCGGTGGCGACCTTCACCGCGATGGCGGGGATGGCCATCATCAGCCCCTTGAACTCGCGTGGGTCGAGGACCAAGAGCCTCATCGGGGTGTCGGCGGTGACGGTGGCGCTGCGCAACCCCTTGTCGAGCAGCGACATCTCGCCGATGGTGTCGCCGGGACCGAGGTGGGCCACCTCCTTGCCGTCGACCGAGACCGTTGCCTCGCCCTCGACCACGATGAACGCCTCGCGCCCGGTCTCGCCTTGGCGCACCAACACGGTGCCGGCATCGACGGTGTGCTCGGTGGTGGCCTTGGAGATCTCGACCAGCTCCTTGTGGTCGGCACCGGCGAAGAGCGAGACCTTGGCGAGGTGTTCCAGGTAGTCAGCCATGGGGGCGCAGGCTACTCATCGGTCAGACGTCCGTCATCCGAGTCCGGACGCGCCGGTGCCCCGGCACTGGGCCGGGGCACCGACTGCGGGCAGTTCCTTCAGGTGTCTCGATCGGACACCGTGGGTGTGATGGCCGCCGTCACTCCTCGTCCTCGACCACCGGGTGGACGTGGACCTTCTCGGCCAGGCTCGGGATGACCAGCGAGGCCAGCGCCACACCGAGTCCACCCACTGCCACTCCCATGACCACGATCATCAGACCGAGGCCGATGACCAGGTTGCCGACCTCGAAGGCCATGACCGAGGTGTAGAGGCTGGTGCGCAGGTTGGCGGCGTTGAGCGCGGTGTCTCGGGCCGGATCGTCACGATCCATCTCGGCGTAGGTGAGTCCGCCGGTCGACTCCATCGCGTGGGCGTGGATGATGTCGGACATCGCCCGGGCGGTCTCGATGTCCTTGACCTGGGTGTTGGGGATCCGAGCATCGCCGGGGGTGACGATGTTCTGGGCCTGCAGCTCTCCCCGGACCTGGTCCTTGGCGTCGACGCCCCGATAGACCGTGTAGAGACCGGCGGCAGCGAACACGATGCCGAGCACGATCAGAGCGATCGGAAATGCCTTCTTCATCATCAGGGGTCCACCTCGTTCCAAGTGAGCCGACTCTCGGCTTGCACTTGGCGGTCATTCTGTTCATGGCCATACCAATCCGTCCCGGGGCCTTGTCCTTGAAGGTGGAGGACGAAGGTCACATCGGATTCGGGAACCTTTGCCCGTGGCCGCTAGCTCAGCCAGGTGCGCACGAGGTCGCGCAGGCGGTCGAGCCCGCTGCCCTTGGCGGCGCTCACCCACACCACATCGCCCGGGTCGAGGTCGCACCCCTCGGCCAACTCACGCTGGCGCTTGCCGCGGGCAGAGGCCTTGACCTTGTCGGCCTTGGTGGCGATCACGGTGTGGGGCAACTGATGGGAGCGCAGCCAGTCGAGCATCTGGCGGTCGAGCTTGGTGGGACCGATCTCGCCGTCGACGAGCACCATGATCATGTCGAGCTGCTCGCGCTCGACCAGGTAGCGCTCCATCATCTGCTGCCACTTGGCCTGGGTCGCCTTGGGGGCCGAGACATAGCCGTACCCGGGACAGTCGACCAGGGCGGTGCCGTCGTCGAGGGCGAACACGTTGAGCAGGCGGGTGCGTCCCGGGGCCTTGGAGGTCTGGGCCAGGTTCTTGCGGTTGGCCAGCGCGTTGAGCAGCGACGACTTGCCGACGTTCGACCGCCCGACCACCGCCACCTCGGCGCGAGTGTCGGGAAGCTGATCGATCCGCGTGGCGGAGGTCATGAACTCCAGCCGCAGCGGCCCGCTCACCCGGTCAACCTCCCGTCGAACGCCAGCGGTCGAGCTGGCGCCGCTCACGCTTGGTGGGTCGGCCGGTGCCGCGCTCGCGAACCAGAGTCGGGGTCCGGTCGGTCTCGGGCACCGGTGGGGAGTGGTCGAGGTAGCACTCGACCGCCATCGAGGCCCCGACTCGCTTGTCGATGACCTTCGCCACCTCCACCACGCGGTCCCGCCCATGGACCCGGGCCGAGACGGTGTCGCCCACCCTGACCGGCGAGGCGGGCTTGGCCGGCCGGTCGTTGAGCTGGACGTGGCCGCCGCGGCACAAGGTGGTGGCGTCGGATCGGGTCTTGCACAGGCGGATGGCCCACAGCCAGCGGTCGATGCGGGTGGACTCCATGGCCCCGATAGTACGTTCGGGACATGCTGAGCCTCGACCGGCACCGCGACCACGTGTTCCTCGCCGATGCGGAGTCGCTCCTCCCCCAGCTCGCCGATGCCTCGTTCCAGCTCGTCTACATCGACCCGCCGTTCAACACCGGCAAGGCCCAGCAGCGCTCGACGTTGCGGACCGAACGCTCCGACCGCGGCGACCGCGTCGGGTTCGGCGGGCACAGCTACGCCACGACCGAGCTGTCGCGGATCGGGTACCTCGACGCCTACGACGACTACCTCGGGTTCATCGCTCCCCTGCTCGAACAGGCCCACCGACTGCTGCGACGAGACGGCACCCTCTACTTCCACATCGACCACCGCGAGGCGCACTACTGCAAGGTCGCGCTCGATTCGATCTTCGGCCGCCAGAACTTCCTCAACGAGGTGATCTGGGCCTACGACTACGGGGGCCGGGCGAAGGACCGTTGGCCCCAGAAGCACGACACGCTCCTCGTCTACGTGAAGGAGCGCGGCGCCCACCACTTCGACCAAGACGCCATCGAACGGATCCCCTACATGGCGCCCGGACTGGTCAGCACCGACAAGCGCGAGCGGGGCAAGCTTCCCACCGACGTGTGGTGGCACACCATCGTCGCCACCAACGGCAACGAGAAGACCGGCTACCCGAACCAGAAGCCCGAAGGGATCCTCCGCCGGGTCATCTCGGCGTCGTCGGCCCCCGGCGAGCCGGTGCTCGACTTCTTCGCCGGCTCGGGCACCACCGGTGCGGTCGCCCGCGAGCTCGAGCGGCGCTTCGTGCTCGTGGACCAGAACCCCGAGGCGATCGCGGTGATCCGC
>JBKGZW010000145.1:0-6862 GCA_046543225.1 Acidimicrobiales bacterium | reverse complement strand
ACCACGACCGACACCACGGATGCGACCTCCACCACGACCACCACGGCTCCTGCCGGCGGTGAACGCTGCGAGCACCCCCAGGGGTTCGAGATCACCGCCACCGACGGGTGGCTCGCGGCCGAGACCGGCGAGGAGTGCTCCCGTTGGCATCCCGTCGACGGGGGTTCGGATGACGGGGCAGCCACGGTCACCGCGACGGTCGAGGCGACGCCCTACGCCGATGCCGCCACCACCGCTCCGGTCACCGGCGAGGCCCGGGTGGTGGCCGCCGTCGACGGCCGCCAGGCGGTGCGCCTGTCGATGACCGGCGTCGACAGCCCCGACCCGGACGGCTCGCCGGTCACCCGCTACGTGGTCGACCTCACCTCCAGCGACGGCGACCCCCGCACCCTCTTCCTCGACGCCACCGGAGAGGGCGACGGCCACGCCGACGCGTCCGCGGCCCTCGACCGCATGGTCCGCACCCTCGACGTGACCGCCGCCGATGTCGACGACGACCCGTCGATCGTCGCCACCTTCCTGGGTGGCGGCGGTGGCTTCTCGGTCACCGCCGAGCACGGCGAGGAGGAGACGTGCCTGCGGATACCGCCCGATGGCGAGCCCATCTGCACCGAACATCCCGCGCCGGATCAGCTCCACACGATCGCGCTCCAGGACCTGGACGAGCGGCACCTCGCTGGGGTCGTCGGCTCGGAGGTGTGGCAGATCGACCTCGTCGCTCGCGACGACGGGACCGTGCACTCCTATCTGGCCACTCCGGTTCCCGACAGCGATCTGGGGGCGTTCGCGTCGATGATGACCCTCGACGAGGTCGAACAGATCGTGCTCCGCGATCTTGATGGCCGCGAGATCCGCACGATCACACCCGGCGGCTGACCCGATGCCGGCAGACTCGCCCCCCCCAGATCAGCGGATCAGCAGTGCCTCGGGTGGTGGGGTGACGACCGGCTCGATCTCGAGCGGGGCGAGGATCAGGTCGGCTCCACCTGCGAACTCGGCACGATGGGAGATGAACTGGGCCTCTTGGGGGACGACGGGCGCCCCACCGCTGAGGGTGAAGGCGTCCGCTTCCGGGGTGAAGAAGATGCCGGTGAGCTCCATCGAGGCGCCGCCGTTGATGCGGAAGTCGCCGGTCGCCTTCTCGGACCACACCGACAGGCTCGTGAACGGTCCCTCGACCGGAGCGGACCAGATGGGCGGCGAACCCCCGGCGATCCGGAAGTGGCCGTCGTGCTGGTAGATCGCCGTGTGGTGGGCGATGAGCTGGCCGCCGGTCATGACGAGGTCGCCCTCGCGCATGTAGACCCACGCGGCGTCGCTCCCCGACTCGTCGAGGCACCCCGCCACCTGCTCGTGGCAGGCCTCGGCGAGGTTCACCGGATTGGCGGAGTTGAAGTCGAGCGTCCCGCCGGTCATGGTGATGTCGCCGGCGAAGATGACGTTGCCACCGGTGAAGTCGACATGGGTGTTGTTGCCGATGCGGAAGTCGGCGCAATCCACGAACCAGTTGCCCTCCAGCGAGTGGTCGCCCGAGGCCACGTTGCAGCCGTCCGCGCTCGACCAGGTGTTCCAGCCTCCTGGAGCACCCGTCGTGCCGACCTCCGAGCGCAGCTGGTCGATGTAGTTCCCGCTGTCGCCCTCGCAGTCCTCGATCGGGATGCCGTGGTAGTCCGGATAGGCGTCTTCGCCGGTGCGGCAGTTGAACCGGTGGTCGACCGGTGCGCGGGTGGCGCGCAGGGCGCGGCGCTCGGGCTGGGGCTGCAGCGTCCCGTCGTTGACGTCGCCCTGATCGCAGGCCTTGGGGTTGCCGTCGTCACATTGCTGCTGGCCGGGGACCATGGCGTGCAGCGAGATCCTTCCCGGGGGGTCGGTGTGGGGGTGGACCGCATGGAGGACCGATCCTGATCCGCCGACATCGACGGTGTACCGGGTGCCGGACTCGCAGTCCGAGCCCGTCCCGTCGGAGTCGAGGCTGATCAACCCACCGAAGGTGTCGGTGCCGGCCTGCACCTGAGCGCCACCTTGGACGGTGAGCACGTCACATCCGTAGGGATCGAGCAGCCACAGGCTCGGTACCTGGTCCACCCGTTCGGGGATCTGGCGCACCACGGCCCGTGCCTCGACGGTGAGCTCGTCCTTTCCGACGACACCGGCGAAGTAGGTGGACGACTGCTGCTCGACCTCGACCATCATCCGTTCGCAGGGGACACCGTCGTCCAGACGAGCACCACCGCCCACGGTGGAGTCGTCGATCATCGAGTCGGCGACCGGGAAGGTGACCGAGACGACATAGGCGTC
Source organism: Acidimicrobiales bacterium (assembly GCA_046543225.1). GTDB lineage: Bacteria > Actinomycetota > Acidimicrobiia > Acidimicrobiales > SKKL01 > SKKL01. The sequence goes on along the minus strand of JBKGZW010000145.1, from coordinate 4,564 downwards.
GGTGCTGTCGGTGACCGTGGTCGGCTCGGTGGCCACGGTCCACGCGGTGTCCTCCATGCACACCGTCGGGAGCGACCCGCAGTCGAGGTCGATGTCGGCCAGCCCGTCGGCGTTGAGACGCAGGTAGCGCTCGGCGTCGACGCAGGCGGTCGGCGCGTCGGGCCCATCGGGGTGGGAGAGCGCCTCCCCGGCGGCGAGCGCGGCGAAGTCGGCGACGGTCTGGTTGGACGAGCGCATGCCGCGCTTGTGTCCGAGATCGACCACGATCGCGGCCATCACCATGAGCCCGGTGAGCAGGAGCGTGGCGAGGACCAGCACCGCGCCACGCTCGCGTCGATTGCGTTCGTGCTCACTCATGGGACTCGTGGCGCGACGAGGCTGTGGCACCCAGGGTCACGTCCCGTGAGAAGGCGACGACGTCGAGCGGCATCGTCTTGGACGTCGAGACCTGCACCCGCGGCTCATCCTCACCGCTGGCGCTGTCGTCGTAGCAGGCAGCCGTGCCGGCCTCGGTGCTGTGGTCGCTCGAGACCGCCACCGCGGGGTTGCCGGAGACGAGCGCCACACAGACCTCCGCTCCGTCGAGGCTGTCGCCGCCGCGCTGGCGCACCAGGTCCTCGACGTTGCTGGCCCACGTCCCCGACGAGAAGGTCTGATCGACCGGGATCGTCGCTCCGTAGCGGGCCCCCTCACGAGACGCATGGGTGAGCTGCATCTTGGAGTCGTAGAGCATGGCGGACGAGAAGAGTCCGACCACCAACATGGCGAAGAGGGGCAGCACGAGCGCGAACTCGATCATCGCGGCCCCCCGATCGGGTGACCGCCGCCCGGCGAAGATTCGTTGACGAGACACTCGTGCCCCCAAGTTCGAGTTCGGTAGCTGCGACGCCTCCGAGAAGGCCGCTTGCTTTGCTGACCGGCATCGCTGCCGGGTTGCCCTTGTCGCTTCGAACGGCGAACGCAACACTTCGTCGCTCTCTAGTGCAAACGACCTAGGTCGTTCGGACGATACGGGGAGGTCGGAACTCCTCGGGGTAGGCCCTCAGTCCCGCTTGCGGCGGCTCGGTTGCACCCGGCGAGGCTCGGTGGGCTGCTTGGCGAAGTTCGGGGGCCAGGGGGCGTCGCCCAGGCCGCCTTCCTCGTCCCGGCGGGCGAGGTCGAGGAGCGAGGCCAGCGATCCCACCTCCTCGTCGATGCCCGCATCGGGGTCGATCCCCGACGAGAACCGCTGCGGGACCGTCGCCATGGTGAGGTCGGCCAGCTCGACGTCGGGCACCTCGTCCCAGGTGACCGGGCACGACACCTGGGCGTTGGGGGTGTCGCGCACCGAGTAGGCCGAGGCGACGGTGCGGTCGCGGGCGTTCTGGTTGTAGTCGACGAACACCCGGTCGCCCCGCTCCTCCTTCCACCAGGCGGTGGTGGCCAGGTCGGGGCGGCGGCGCTCGACCTCACGGCCCAGGGCGAGGCAGGCTCGGCGCACGTCGAGGAAGTCCCACCTGGCGACGACACGGACGTTGATGTGGATGCCCCGCGACCCCGAGGTCTTGGGGAACCCCACCAGACCGTGCTCGCCGAGGACGTCGCGAACCAGGAGCGCCACCTCGCGCACGGCGGAGAAGGGGACCTCAGGCTGGGGGTCGAGGTCGATCCGCAGCTCGTCGGGATGGTCGAGGTCCCATCGGCGCACCGCCCAGGGGTTGAGGTCGATGCAGCCGAGGTTCACCGCCCAGATGATGTGCGCGACGTCGGCGGGGCACAGCTCGGTGGCGGTGCGGCCGCTGGGGAAGACGACGGTGGCGGTCTGGAGCCAGTCGGGACGCGAGTCGGGTACGCGCTTCTGGAAGAACGGTTCGGTTCCCTGCCCGTCCGGGTAGCGCTTGAGCACCGTGGGACGGGCCTTGACGCCCCGCAGCGCCCCCGCCCCGACGGTCAGGTAGTAGGCGACAAGGTCCATCTTGGTGACCCCGACGGCGGGGAAGAACACCTTGTCGGGGTTCGAGACCCGCACGGCGCGGCCGTCGACCTCCACGTTGGTGGCGGGGGTGGCCACGGTCAGTCCCGACGCTCGGCCAACTGCTCGGCCCGTTCGGCCAACCCTGGCGCGTCGATCGCCGCGGCCACCTCGGCGAAACCGGGGCGTGGACCGGTCCATCGCAGCTCGTCCACCGAGGCGATGAGGTCGAGGTCGTCGACGAGGGTGGCGAGCCGGCGGAACAGCAGGGCGTCGTCGCGGTGCTCGGCGAGGGACGCGGCCAGCCGGGCGGCGCCTCGGACGGTGAGGTCCCAGTCGGCGGGATCGTCGGGGATGGCGTCGATGTGCCCCCAGCGGGCCAGCACCGTTGCCGCGGACTTGGCGCCCCAGCCCGGCACGCCGGGGAACCCGTCGGCGGTGTCGCCGACGAGGGCCAGCCAGTCGGGGATCGACCCGGGCGCAACGCCGAACTTCTCGACCACCTCGGCCACGCCGCTGACGGTGCCCTTGCGCCGGTCGTACTGCACGATGCGGTCGTCGACGCACTGGGCCAGGTCCTTGTCGGGGGTTGCGATCAGCACCCGCTCGACCCGGCCGTCGGCCGCCGCAGACCGGGCGAGGGCCGCGAGGGCGTCGTCGGCCTCGTGGTCGACCATGGCGTACACGGCGAACCCAGCCGCGTCGAGGGTGTCCTCGAGCAGCGGGAACTGGGCCATGAGGGCGGGGTCGACCCCCGAGCCGTCCTTGTAGGTGGGCCACAGCTCGTTGCGGAACGACTCGATCACCTTGTCGGTGGCGATCCCGACGTGGGTGGCGCCGTCCTCCAACAGCATGAACATCGAGCCGACCACCGCCCGAGCGGCGCCCACCTCGCGACCGTCGTCGGTCACGTGCGACGGCACCGCGTAGAAGTGGCGGAACAGCTCGTAGGTGCCGTCGACGAGGTGGACGTCCATGGCACAAACCCTTGCACAGCAGCGATCGCGGCGCCTACGAGCTGCTCGACCAGCTGCAGGGGTTGCTGGGGCCGAGCAGGATACACCTAGGCGAGGCCTTGGGGCCGTAGTTGCACGACGTCCACCCCGGCACCGGGGGGCTCCGTGTAGCGCAGACAATCCTGTTGATCAATAGCAAGCTGCAGATGAGCGAGCCGCGACGGTCAAGTGCCAGCAGCCGACCGCGCCGACGGTAGCAGTGGATGCAAGGACCGAAGACTCGTCGGCACCAACTTTCTCCGACGAAGGGCTCGTCCTTTTCCACCTCAACGACTCGCACCCCCGCCCGGAGGCGATGAAGGGTTGCCTTCCTCCGCCACCAGAGACCCCGACCTTCCCCGATGGAGCTCACGAGCCTGCGGCCAAACACGGGGGGACGCTGGCGCAGGACATCCACCTGAGGTCGTTCAGGAGCGCCTCGGCCACTCGACTATCTCCAACATGATCGGCCTCTACAGCCACGTAGCGCCGACACTCCAGGACGAGGCCATCGAGCAGATAGCGAGGCTGATCCTGTAGCTACGCCTTCAGGCGGTGCGCCGGTGGTGGGGCATCGACCGACCAGTCACCGGGGGAGTTCACGTGGCACCGAAAGGTCACGCGGCCGGGCTCGACGGAGGTCATCCGCAGCGATCCGCCCATCTCGGCGATGGTCCGTTCAACGGCGCGAGGGCGAGTTGGCGGTCGACTGTCCGCGGAGTCGCGGGTCACCCACACGTGATCGGTGAGGGCCGCAATCCGTGCCGCGTCCGTATGTCTCGGAAGCGAGACGCGGCCTTGTCGAAACGGCGTCACTCCCGCATGTGGCGACGGAACCAGCAGCTCGGACCACATCCGTTCGTCGTGAGCATCTCTGGAGCCGTGGTGCGGAATCTTGACGAAGTGGCAGGTGCCCTGGGGGCGAGCGGCCGAGTCCACGATCGCTGTCCACCCCCGGCTCGGAGCGGTCTCCCGCTCAAGGTCCGCGCCGAGGAGGGCACGAACGTCTCCCGCCTCGATCCAGAGCACCACACAGTGCGGGTTCCGCTTAGGTCGCGGCACAGCCCGTTTCGGCTGACCGACGCCAGGAACCAGTGCGACAAACTCCCGCACGGCATCGATCAGTGTGGCGCTGCTCGGGGACAGCGCCCAGACCTGCGCAGCGGGAACTCGGGTTGCAGCACTGCGATGGACCAAACGCTGATCAGCGCGTGCCAGTTCCAAGGCCTGACCGGACTCTGCGGCTTGCCGAAGAACGTACGCCAGCTCGCGCACACCGGAAGGCCCAGAGATCATGCCCTGACCCTCGCTCTCAGCGAGGACGAAGAACTCGTCGCACTCAAGTGCCGCCGAGATCACCACGGTTGACTCCTGGCAGACGCGGACGAGTTCACCGAAGCCTCGGATGTGGTCGTCGTGCCAGTGGGTCAGAAAGATTCGATCGATTTCTTCGAAACTCGTTCTTCGCGATTCGAGCGCTGCTTCCAGCTGTTCCCGGGTCTCTGGCATCCAGTCTCCGGAATCGACGAGAACTGTTTCGGGACCGTCGTCGAACAGGTAGACGTTATTATTTCCTTCGAAAGAACGATTCGATAACCGGATTTGATCCATGTAGTTG
>JBKGZW010000144.1:0-6938 GCA_046543225.1 Acidimicrobiales bacterium | reverse complement strand
CACGCGTCGGTCGGTGTGCGCACGGTCATCGCCCCGGTCACCGTGCACAGCACCTGGTCCCACCCCGCGTCGACGGGGATGGCGGCACGCCCCGCCGGATGGGTCACCGCGTAGCCTCGCACGGGTGGGTCATGTCGTGTCAGCGACATCATCTGTCAGAGTGTAGGAAGCACGTCCACCCGGTGTGGGGCGACGATGGCGGCATGACCAACCTCACCCACTTCGCCATCAACGCCGACGACGTCGAGGCCACCCGCGCCTTCTACGAGCAGGCCCTCGGCTGGACCTTCCACCCCTGGGGGCCGCCGGGCTTCTACCAGATCCAGACCGGCCCCGACGACGCTCCGGGGGTCAAGGGCGCCATGCAGCAACGGCGCGAGCTGATCGAGGGCACGCCGACCGTCGGCTTCGAGGCCACCTTCGAGGTCGACGACCTGGCCGCGGCCACCGACGCCGTCCTCGCCGCGGGCGGCGAGGTGATCATGGACCGCTTCACCATCGCCGGGGTCGGCCATCTCATGTTCTTCAAGGATCCGTCGGGCAACGCCGTCGGACTCATCGAGTACCGGCCCGACGCCGGGTAGGCGAAGGATCGGACCGCGACGGCCTCTCACCAGCCATGGCCGCGATGTCGATCCGAGCACCGCTGGATCGTCATCGCGATGACCGCCCTACCTGAGGCAGTCTGGACCACGACCGAGAGGTGAAACCCGATGCGCTACTCACTCCTGTTGCACCACGTCGAGCCATCCGAGGGCGAGATCCCCGACGAGGAGATGGCCGAGGCCCAGGCCGCGTTCGACGCCTACGCCAAGTCGCTCGACTCGTCCGGGGTGCTGCTCGCGGCCGAGATCCTCGCTCCCAGCCCGCTCACCACCACCGTCACCGTCCGCGATGGCGCGCTCCAGGTGCAGGACGGTCCCTTCGCCGAGGCCAAGGAGATGCTCGCCGGCGTGTTCGTCATCGACGTTCCCGACCTCGACGCCGCCCTCGCCTGGGCCGAGCAGTGCCCCGCCGCCCAATGGGGGACCATCGAGGTGCGCCCCGCCGCGACGAGCTTCCACGACGGCGCGTGGCACACCTGATCAACGAGCCGGACGAGCCGCCGGAGGTGCGGGCCGAGCGTGTTGCCCGCACCTCCTATGGCCGCCTCCTCTCGCTGCTCGCCGCCCCCACCGGCGACATCGCTGCCGCCGAGGACGCCCTGTCCGATGCCTTCGAGCGGGCGCTGCGGCGATGGCCGACCGACGGGGTACCCGACAACCCCGAAGGGTGGCTGCTGGTGGTGGCCCGCAACCGCCAGCGCGACCGGTTCCGCTCCGCCGCCTTCCGCTCGGCGGTGCCCTTCGACGAGACCTCCGACTCGGCCACCAGGCTCGTCGCCGACCGCTCCGACCCGCACCCCGACCAGGTCGATCCCGACGCCATCGGCGATCGCCGCCTCGAGCTGCTGTTCGTGTGTGCCCACCCCGCGATCTCGCCGGGGGTGCGTACCCCGCTCATGCTCCAGACCGTGCTCGGGTTCCGTGCCGAGGAGATCGCCACCGCCTTCGCCATGCCCACCAACACGATGAGCCAGCGACTGGTGCGAGCCAAGCGCAAGATCCGCGATGCCCGCATCCCCTTCGTGGTGCCCGACCGGTCGGCGATGCCCGGCCGTCTGCCCGAGGTGCTCGAGGCGGTGTACGGCGCCTACGCCATCGACTGGCACGGCATCGCCGGGGTCACTCCCCGCCACGGCCTTGCCACCGAGTCGCTCCAGCTCGCCGAGCTGCTCTCCGAGCTGATGCCCGAGGAACCCGAGGTGCTCGGTCTGGCCGCGCTCATCGCCCTGTCGCTCGCCCGCGCCCCCGCCCGCGTCGACGACGTCGGTGTCTTCGTGCCACTCGACGAACAGGATCCGACCCGCTGGGACGCCGCCCTCATCGACCGGGGCGAACGCCATCTCGCTGCTGCACACGCCATCGGCCGGATCGGTCGCTTCCAGATCGAAGCCGCGATCCAGTCGGTGCACTGCGCCCGGCGTACCAGCGGAACCACCGACTGGGCAGCGTTGCGGTCCCTCTACTCGGCGCTGGTGGACATCGCCCCGACGCTGGGGGCGCTGGTGTCGCGGGCGGTGGTGGTCGGCGAGACCGACGGCCCCGAGGCCGGGCTCGCGCTCCTCGACGAGCTCGACCAGACCGTCGGTGCTCGCTACCAGCCCGCCTGGGCCGCCCGGGCTCACCTGCTCGAACGGGCGGGCGACGACCAACGCGCCGCCGACGCGCTCGCCAAGGCGATCTCGCTCACCACCGACCCCGTGGCCCGCTCCCACCTCGAACGCCGGGTCGCCGCGTCGGGAGATCCGGGTCCTACTCCTTGAGGTGGGCGCGGTAGAACGCGAGCGCGGCGTCCTGCTGTTCGAACCTCGGGATCTCGATGTGCCCGCCGGGGTTGATGTGCATCGTCTTGCGCTCGCTGCCCAGGGCATCCCACAACGCAAGCCCTGATTCGCGGGTCATCAGCTCGTCGTCGGACTGGAACAGGAACAGCACCGGGATCGTCACCGACCTCGCCAGCTCGAGCTGGGACTCGTTGCCGTCACGAAGACCGAACAGCCCGAGCACGGCGGCGGCGATTCGGGGCTCGGAGGCGACCAGCGGCATCCCGAACGCGCACCCCATCGACAGGCCCCAGTAGCCGAAGGGACCGTCCGCGCTGTTCGGCTGCTTCGCCAGCTCGTCGAGGACCGCCTTCCACTCGGCGACGTGCGTGGGCGCCCGCTCGGCCAACACCTTGGCCGCGTCCCGCGACATCGGTGGGCGCCGCCCTCCGCCGTCGGCCGTGGCCTCACGGCGAGCTCGTTGCTGTTCGCGGTCGGCCTCGGTCATGCGGTCGCCGTGGCCGGGCGCGTCGATCGCGACCGCCCCGTACCCGCCGTCACGGACCAAGCGTTGTCCCAGGGCCAAGATGTTCGGCACCCGCTTGTGCTGGGTCCCACCGTGGCCGATCAGCACCGTGGGATGCGGCCCGTCGGCTTGCTCGGGCAGCCAGTGGATGCCGGGTACGACCTCGCCGTCGACCTCGAGCTCGAACCGCCGCTCGATGACGCCGTTCTCGATCACCTCGTCGGTGACGTTCATTGCACTTCCCCCCGGTCGTGTGTGAACGGGAGCGAACCTAGTCGCCGTTCGACCGGCGCCACGCCGCAGGTGAGAGCATGGCCGCCATGGTTCGCATCGGACTGCTCGGCGCCTCGCGCATCGCCCCACCGGCGGTGATCGACGCGGCACACCACGTCGAGCGCGTGGAGGTCGTCGCGGTGGCGGCCCGGGACCGGCATCGAGCCGAGGCGTTCGCTGCGGACCACGGTGTGGCCGAGGTGTTCGACTCGTATGAGGCTCTCGTGGGATCCGACCGGGTCGACGCGGTGTATGTCGGTCTCCCGCCCTCGGGACACGAACCGTGGACCGTCGCCGCGCTCGAAGCCGGCAAGCACGTGCTGTGCGAGAAGCCGTTCGCGTGCACCACCGCGCAGGCGCTGCACATGGTCGAGGTCGCCGAGCGGACCGGGCTGGTGCTCTGCGAAGCGTTCCACTGGCGCTACCACCCCCTCGCGACCCGACTCGCAGAGGTGCTCACCGGAGATCTCATCGGCCCGGTGCGCCACATCGAGGCCGTGTTCTCGGTCCCGATCACCGACCTGTCCGACCTCCGTCACGATCCCCGCCTCGGTGGTGGGGCGATGATGGACCTCGGCTGCTACGCGGTGCAGTGGGCCCGGTTCGCGGCCCGTGGCGAACCCGAGGTGGAACGGGTCGAGGTGGTCGAAGGCGAACCGGGCATCGACCTGTCGATGGAGGCCATCCTGCGCTTCGACGACGGTGCCGAGGCACGCGTCGTCACCTCGATGGCTCCCGACACCCGCTTCGAGGCCCGGCTCGAGGTGTCGGGTGTCGATGGGACGGTGTCGGTCGACAACCCCCTCGCACCCCATCTCGGTCACCGCCTCGTGATCGACACCTCCGAAGGTCAGACCTCCGAGACGGTCGATGGCGAGGCGACCTATGTCCACCAGCTTCGGGCCTTCGTCGCCGCCGTGCTCGACGGGGAGGTCCTGCCCACCGGCGGGGTCGACGCCGTCGCCACCATGAGGATCATCGAGGACTGCTACGCCCAGGCGGGACTCCCTGTGCGGGGCGACTGATCTGGACCCGTCCGGCTCAGCGTGAGTGGCGGAGCGCCGCGAGATGGTGGGACACCGCGGCGGCGGTGCGTTCACCACTGAACATGGCGCCCTGGATCGAGGCGGTGTCACGGTGGTCGCCGCACACGAAGACCCCGTCGCCGAGCGCGACCCGCTGCTTGGGTGCGAACGGGGGTGTCTGGAGCGGCTGACCGTGGGGGATCACGTCGGTGCGGAGATGGTCCCAGTCCGTGGTGAGCGAACCGAACCAGCGGGCGAGCTGGACCCGGACCCGATCGGTCAGGTCAGGGTCGAGCGCCTCGTCACCGGGCACCGCGGCGACGATGAGTGAGCGCCCGGGCGGTGCGTAGGTCGGTGCCGCCTCGGTCATCACCATCACGTTGCGGGCCGGACCGCTGGCCACGCCGTCGAGCATCAGGACCGGGCCCGACCGGGGCGCCGAGGCGGTGGCGAACCAGCAGGCCGCGGCGGCTCGCGAGCCGGGATCGGGGATCCGTGAGCCAAGGAGACGATGTGCGGTCGGCCCGTCGGTCGCGACCACCACGGCTCGGGCATCGATCCGCTCGCCGGTCTCGAGGGTGACGGCGATGTGGGTGCCGGTGCTGACGAGCTCGCGGACGGGGGAGTCGAGACGGATCGTCCCGGTGGGAAGGGAGGCAGCGAGCTGGTCGGGGATCGCACCCATCCCCGAGCGGGGGACCCCGGTGCCACCCACGGCCAGCATGCGCAGGATCGTGTCGAAGCGCCGGCGCGACACCTCGAGATCGGGGTCGAGCTGGATGCCCGAGAAGAGGGGACGCCAGAAGCGCTCGATCATGGTGTCGGAGAAGCCCGCTGCCCGGAGGCGCTCGTCGGTGGACATGTCGGGCCGGCGCAACAGGTCCGGCACCGAACGGATCCCCACGTCGGCGACGAGGCGGGCGAGGCGGAGCTTGTCGGCGAGGCCTCCGATGGGGGCGCCGAAGGTCTGGAGCGCGAGGGTGGGCCGGCGGAGGGGGTCGGCGATCCGGTGGAAGCGGTCACCGGTCCACACGTGTGCTCCGGGGTCGAACGGGGCCAGCTCGAGCGCGTCGAGATCGAGGCGGCTGCGGACCTGGGGGTAGGCGGTGAGCAGGATCTGAAAGCCACGGTCGAGCCGGTAGCCGTCGACCAGGTCGGTGCGGACCCGGCCACCCACGCCGTCGGCGGCCTCGACCACCGTGCACTCGAGACCGGACCGGGTCAGGTCCTGGGCGCAGGCGAGACCGGCCAGCCCCGCTCCGACCACGACGACGTCGACCATCACCCGAGGCTACAGACTGTCACACCATCCCCCTATGCTCGAACACATGTTCGATACTCTCGACATGGAGGCTCGCCTCGAGGAGCTGGTGGGCTCGCTGCAACCCGGCGAGCTGTCGGGTCCCGACGCGGTCTCGCTCATGGAGCGCTTCGCCCGGCTCGGTCGCCTGGCCGAGGCGGGGGTCGCGCTGTGCGCGTCGCGGGTCGAGGAATCCCAGGCGTGGCGCCGTTCGGGTCACCGCGATGCCGCCGGGTTCGTGGCTGCCCGCACCGGCCAGCACCGGCGCGGGGCCAAGGACTCCCTCCTCGTCGGTTCCCAGCTGCCCAGGGCCGGTGGCCTCGACGGTGCGGTCCGCGGTGGCGAGCTGTCGCGGGACCAGGCCGCCGAGATCGCCCACGTGCTGCGCGAACGCCCCGACCTCGATGCCGAGGCCGAACTGTTGGCCGTGGCGCGGCGGGGTTCGCTGCGGGCGTTGCGAGGTGCCTGTGCCGACGTGTTGTCCCGCGGCCATGGCGCCGATGAGCGCGACCGGCGGGCCAAGGCCGAGCGGACCTGCTCGTCGAGTGTCGACCGCCATGGCAGGTGGCGCCTGTCTGCCTCGCTCCCCACTCTCGACGGAGCACTGGTCGACCGGGCACTCGACGTCTTCCAGGCCGCGGCGTTCGACGACGCCCGACGAGCCGGCCTGCGCGAGCCCTTCTCCGCCTACCGAGCCGATGCGCTCGTGCGCATGGCTCGAGCCGCCCTCGGCGACGACGGTGCGCGTGTCGGGTGCTCGTCCGACTCGGGTGACGCCGAGACCCGGTCCACCCGACCGCGCCGAGGGGTGCCGCGGGGCAGGTCGTCGTCGGTGCGTCACGCCATCGTGGTCACGGTCCCACACGCCGCGTTCTGGCGGGGCCACACCACCGCCGGCGAGACCTGCGAGGTCCCCGGTGTGGGGCCGGTGCCGGTGTCGGAGGTCCACAAACTGGTGGACGACGACCCGATCATCAAGACGGTGGTCACCAAGGGCCGCGACATCACCGCCCTCGGAACCGCCACCCGCAGCATCAGAGAAGACCTCCGCCTGGCAGTGGCGCTCAGCAGCGACGGCACCTGTGAGGTCCCCGACTGCGAAGCACGCCGCTTCGTCGAGCTCGACCACGAATGGGAGTACCACAAGGGCGGGCCCACCACCTACGACAACCTCCGACCCTTGTGCACGTTCCACCACGACCTGAGGACCAACCACGGCTACGAGCTCCGGGGCACCCCCGGCAACCACGAATGGATCGCCCCCGACGGCACCGTGGTCGCTGCCGAGCGCTCGGCCACTCCGGTCTGACCTCGGCGCCCCACCACTTCCCCCGACTTCCCGACCGTTCCTTGACAACCGAACAGTGCACTGGGGCGACGGGCCGGTCAGGCGCCGGGTTCCTGGTCGCGCTCGATCCGCTCGAGGAGCCAGCGACGGTTGTAGCGCTG
>JBKGZW010000143.1:0-6943 GCA_046543225.1 Acidimicrobiales bacterium | reverse complement strand
GCCTCGGCCTGGCCTATGCGAGGGCCCTGGCCGCCGCCGGTGCCAGCGTGGTGGTCAACGACGTCGACGACGATGCGGCCAACGAGGCGGTCGCCACCATCGAAGCCGACGGCGGCCGCGCCGTGGCCGAGGTGGTGCCGGTGGGGACCACCGAGGCCGCCGACCGGCTCGTGAAGCGGGCCGTCACCGAGTTCGGACGCCTCGACGTGCTGGTCACCAACGCCGGGGTGCTTCGCGACCGCGTCCTGTGGAAGATGTCCGACGAGGACTTCGACGCGGTCATCGAGGTGCATCTGCGTGGGACCTTCACCTGCGCCCGCGCCGCCGCAGCCCAGATGCGCGAACAGGGCACCGGGGGCCGCCTCGTCCTGGTCACCTCGCCGGCGGGTCAGCGCGGCAACTTCGGGCAGACCAACTACGCCGCGGCCAAGGCCGGCATCGCCGCCATGGCCCGAACCTGGTCGATGGAGCTCGCGCGGGCGGAGGTCACCGTCAACGCCATCGTGCCGGTGGCCGCCACCGAGATGACCAAGACCATCCCGGCCTTCGCCCCCTTCATCGAGGAGGCCGAGCGCACCGGCGAGCCGCTGCCGGCATGGCTCCGCCAAGCCGAGGGCTTCGGCACACCCGAGGACTGCGCCGGCCTGGTCGCGTTCCTGGCCTCGGACGCCGCGGCCGGTGTCACCGGCCAGTGCATCGGTGTCGGCGGCGACAAGCTGTCTCTCTGGGCCCACCCCCACGAGGTCGCCACCGCCTACCGCGAGGGCGGCTGGTCGGGCGAGGACATCGCCCGCACGTGGTCCACCTCGGTCGGCGCCCTACCCCAGACCGTCGGCATCCCCGCCCCCGAGGTTCCCGAGTCATGAGCTACCAGCCCGCCTTGGACCTCGACCGGCTGGTCGCCATCGACGTGCACACCCACGCCGAGGTGTCCGAGCGGGGCGACGCCTCGCTCTCCGACGAGCTCAACGAGGCGTCGAGCGCCTACTTCGGCGTGGAGGGCAACCGAAAGCCCACCATCGGCGAGATGGCCGCCTACTACCGCGAGCGCGACATGGCGGCGGTGGTGTTCACCGTCGACGCGGAGTACGCGACCGGCCAGCCACCGGTCCCCAACGACGAGGTCGCCGAGGGCTGCATCGCCAACGCCGACGTGCTCATCCCCTTCGCCAGCATCGATCCGTGGAAGGGCAAGGCCGGTGCCCGCCAGGCACGCCGCCTGGTCGAGGAGTACGGGGTCCGGGGCTTCAAGTTCCACCCCAGCATCCAGGGCTTCTTCCCCAACGACCGGATGGCCTACCCGCTCTATGAGGCCATCGAGGAGCTCGGGTCGATCGCGTTGTTCCACACCGGACAGACCGGCATCGGTGCGGGGGTCCGCGGCGGTGGTGGCATCCACCTCAAGTACTCCAACCCCATGTGCGTCGACGACGTGGCGGTCGACTTCCCCGACATGGGCATCATCTTGGCCCACCCATCGTTCCCATGGCAGGACGAGGCGCTGTCGGTCGCCACCCACAAGACGCAGGTCTACATCGACCTGTCCGGCTGGTCGCCCAAGTACTTCCCACCGCAGCTGGTCCAGTACGCCAACACGCTGCTCAAGGACAAGGTGCTGTTCGGGTCCGACTACCCGGTGCTCACCCCCGACCGCTGGCTGTCGGACTTCGACAAGCTCGAGATCAAGCCCGAGGTCAAGCCCAGGATCCTCAAGGACAACGCGATCCGCCTGCTCGGGCTGGGGAGCGGCTGAGCGATGCGCGACCAGGGTCTCGGGTCGTGGACGGCACGCCGCGCGCGGATGACCCCGCACCGGCCCGCCGTGGTCTTCGGCGACCAGCGCTGGAGCTACGGCGACCTGCACCACCACGCGACCCGGCTGGCCCACGGGCTTCGCTCGCTCGGCGTCGACCGGGGCGATCGCGTCGCCTGTGCCGGTCCCAACCATCCGTCGGTGCTGCAGACGCTGTTCGCCACCACCATGCTCGGCGCCGTCTACGTGCCGCTGAACACCCGCCTCACCGGCCCCGAGCTCGAGCACATCGTCGTCGATGCCGGGGCCAAGGTCCTCGTGCACGGCACGGGGCTCGATGATCGGGCGGCGTTCCTCGCCGATCGCGTTCCCGGCCTGTCGCCGGTGGCGGTCGGTGACACGCCCGTGGCGGGGGGCATCACCCTGGCCGCGCTGGTCGACTCCGCCCCGACCGACCCCATCGACGAGGAGGTCGGCCTCGACGACCTGGCCATGATCATGTACACCTCGGGCACCACCGGACGCCCCAAGGGCGCGATGTTGAGCCACGGGAACCTCACGTGGAACACCATGAACGTGCTCATCGACGTCGACCTGGGCGGCGACGAGGTCACGCTGGTGACCGCACCGATGTTCCACGCTGCCGCGTTGAACATGAGTTGTCTGCCCACCTTGGTCAAGGGTGGCTGCGCGGTGTTGGTCGAGGCCTTCGATCCCGACACGGTGTTCGACCTCATCGCCGAGCACCGGGTCACGTGGATGTTCGGCGTCCCGGCCATGTACCAGACCATGGCCCAGCATCCGCGTTGGGCCGACGCCGACCTGTCGTCGCTTCGCACCCTCGAGTGCGGTGGGGCGCCGGTGCCCGAGTCGCTCATCACGACCTACCAGCAGCGGGGCCTCACGTTCCTTCAGGGCTATGGCATGACCGAGGCGTCGCCGGGGGTCCTCTTCCTCGGTGAGCACATGCTGCCCAAGGTCGGTACCGCGGGTGTGGCCTCCTTCTTCACCGACGTCCGACTGGTCGACGGGGTCGGCAACCCCGTACCGCCGGGCGAGGTCGGTGAGATCCAGGTCCAGGGTCCCAACGTCATGGTCGGCTACTGGCGTCGCCCCGACGCCACCGCCGAGGCGATCGACGCCGACGGCTGGTTCCGATCTGGTGACGCCGCGGTCATCGACGAGGACGGCTACTTCACGATCCACGATCGCATCAAGGACATGTACATCTCGGGTGGGGAGAACGTCTACCCCGCCGAGGTCGAGGCTGCGGTGCTCGAGCACCCCGCGGTGTCCGACTGCGGGGTCATCGGCGTGCCCGACGACCGCTGGGGTGAGGTGGGCCTGGCCATCGTCGTGACCAAGGAGGGCCAGACGCTCACCCTCGAGGAACTGGTCGAGTTCCTCGAGGGACGCCTCGCCCGGTTCAAGCTGCCCAAGCACCTCGAGCTGGTCGACGAGCTGCCACGCACCGGCCCCGGCAAGATCGCCAAGCCCGCGCTGCGCGACCGCTTCGCCACCAGATCAGCCACCCCGTCCGACACCCAGGAAGGAACTGCAACCACATGACCACGACCGTGAACGGCATCGACGAGATCAAGGCCCTCGCCGGCACCGACCTCGGGGCCAGCGACTGGAAGTCGGTCGACCAGGCTCGGATCCAGACCTTCGCCGACGCCACCGACGACCACCAGTGGATCCACGTCGACGTCGACGCGGCGAAGGACGGACCCTTCGGCGGACCGATCGCGCACGGCTACCTCACCCTCGCGTTGGTGATCCCGCTGTGGACCGAGCTGCTGGTCATCGAAGGCATCGGCATGGCGCTCAACTACGGCCTCAACAAGGTGCGCTTCCCGGCGCCGGTGCCGGCGGGATCGAAGATCCGACTCGCCGCCACCGTCGCCGAGGTGAACGAGGTCGGTGGTGGCGGCGTCGAGGTCGTCGCCGACTTCACCGTCGAGTGCGACGCCACCGACAAGCCCGCCTGTGTCGCCCAAGCCGTCTACCGCTACTACCCGTGAGCTGACCACCGCTCGCCCGGGCCGTGGGGGGCACCGCCGGGCAACCGACCAGAACATCCTCGGGGGAGGGACCCATGTTCGCCAGAGAGCACTGGTACGTGATCGCCATGGCCGACGAGGTCACCGGTGACCCGCTGGGCCGCCGCGTCCTCGACGACCCGATCGTCATCTATCGACTCGCCGATGGCACCCCGGTGGCGCTGGCCGACGAGTGTCCGCACCGCCGCTACCCGCTGTCGCTCGGTCGCCTGGTCGGCGACGTGCTCGTGTGCAACTACCACGGCTTCAGCTTCGACTGCACCGGTCGTTGTGTCGCGGTGCCCGGCCAGGACTCGATCCCGGGGCGCGCCGACGTGCGCACCTACCCGTTGGTCGAACGCGGACCGTGGTTGTTCGTGTGGATGGGCGACCCCGACGCGCCCGACCACACCAGGTTGCCCGACACGCCGTGGCTCACCGATCCGGTCTGGACCGTGTTGGCGGGGATGCAGCCGCTCGCCGCGCGCTACGAGCTGTTGGTCGACAACCTCCTCGACCTCTCCCACGAGACCTATCTGCACGCGGGGTTCATCGGCACGCCCGAGGTCGCGGCCACCCCCATCGAGTCCGGGTTCGACGAGGAGTCCGGCGTGGTCAGCGTGTCCCGTCACATGGATGGGGCCGAGTGTCCGCCCTTCTACTCACGCTCGACCGGCCTGCAGTCCCCCATCGACCGCTGGCAGGACATCGAGTACCACCCACCCGGCATCTACATCCTCCACTCCCGCATCGCCCCTGCTGGAGTCGCTCCTCGCGACGACGGCACCGACGATCCCCGGGCGGCGCACGCCAAGATCCTCTACGGCATCACTCCGTCGACCGCGACCTCCACCTACGACTTCTGGTTGGTGGCCCGCGACTTCGCGGTGGACGACTCGGAGGTCGACGAGTTCATGTGGAAGATGAACGACGAGGTCGTGCGCCAGGACGTCGACGCGCTCGGAGTGCTCGAACAGCGCATCGCTGCGGACCCCGACGGCCCCGAGGTCAGCGTCAAGATCGACCGTGGCGCGCTCCGGGCCAGGCGGGTGCTGCACCGCCTGGTCGAATCGGAGCACGTGTCGTCATGACCAGTCTCGACGCGTGGGCGCGTGCACTGGGGCAGATGGTGCTGCCCCTCATGGGGCTGGCCGTCGCGCTCGCCGCCTTCGAGCTCGCGCCTCGGGTCGGGATCCTCCCTCGCGGATCGTTCCCGCCGGTCAGCGAGATCTTCGTCCGACTGGCCGACATGGCCACGACCTCCGCCTTCCGCGAGTCCCTCTGGGCCACGGTGTGGTCGTGGGGCATCTCGATGGCGATCGTCACCGCCATCGCCGTACCCCTCGGCTTCGTCATCGGGTCGAGCAACTGGGTCAACCTGACCACTCGGCTCACCGTCGACTTCCTCCGACCGATCCCGTCGGTCGCCCTCATCCCGCTGCTCGTCCTCATCTACGGGACCCAGCCGTCGCTGAAGATCGCGCTGGCGGTCTTCGGGGCGCTCTGGCCATTGCTCTTCCAGGCGATCTACGGCATCAAGGACGTCGATCCGGTGGCGAGCGACACCGCCAAGGCCTACGGGCTCGGTCCCCTCGCTCGCCTGCGACGCATCACCCTTCCGAGCACTGCGCCGTTCGTGGCGACCGGCATGCGGTTGGCAGCCGCGGTCGCGCTCATCCTGGTGGTGACGGGCGAGTACATCGTCGGGGTCGACGGCCTGGGCAAGTCGGTCTTCTTCGCCCAGAGTGGCGGTGCCTACGACACCATGTACGCCTACATCATCGCCGCCGGCGTCCTCGGCGTGGTCATCAACCTGGCCTTCACCACCGTCGAGCGCAAGGTCTTGTTCTGGCACGCCAGCCAGCGCTCGAGCGGCCTCGTCACCGAGGCGGCGTGATGATCCGAAGCTGGCCTGCCCGTCTCGCTGTGCAGCTCGCCCTGCCCGTCGCGCTCATCTGGGTGTGGTGGATCACCTCGGCCGGGAGCACCTCCCACTTCTATCCGCCGTTGTCGCGAGTGGTCGAGAAACTGCAAGAGGACTGGGTGTTCGACCAGGTGCTCACCGACCTGGTCCCGAGCCTCGTACGGTTCACCGCCGGCTACCTCGTCGCGGTGGTCGGCGGCATCGCCGTCGGGACCGCCCTGGGACTGATGCCCAGGGCCCGGCGCGCGGCCCAGCCGGTCACCGAGTTCCTTCGCGCCATCCCGCCACCGCTGCTCCTCCCGTTCGCCATCGTCACCTTCGGTGTGAGCAACGCCTCGAAGATCACCGTCATCGCCCTCGGTTCGGTGTGGGTGATCCTGCTCAACACCATCGACGGGGTTCGCGCCGTCGACCCCCAGCTGCTCGACACTGCGGCCAGCTTCCGGGTGCCCCGCCGCCAGCAGATCGCTCGCATCGTGCTGCCCGCCGCAAGCCCGCAGATCGCGGTCGGCATGCGCACCGGTCTCGCCGTCGGGCTCATCATGATGATCATCAGCGAGATGCAGGGCAGCACCAACGGCCTCGGCTATCAGGTGCTTGCCGCCCAACGGGCCTTCGACACGGCGGGCACGTTCGCGGGGATCATCGTGATCGGCGTCGTCGGGCTGGTCGTGAACCTCGGCTTCGTCATCGCCGAGAACCGGATCATGCGCTGGTATCGGGGAGCACGGGGCTTGCTCGACGACACCACCGCGACCACGCCCCGTCGTCGCCGGCGACGACCCGTCCTCGAGGAGGTACCCGGATGAGCGCGCTCGAGCTCGACGCCATCGCCAAGACCTACGGCTCAGGGCCCGATGCGTTCGAGGCCATCCAGAACGTCACCGTCTCGGCCGGCCAGGGCGAGATGCTCTGCATCGTCGGCCCCTCGGGCTGTGGCAAGACCACCTTGTTGCGCTGCACGGCCGGGCTGCTCGCGCCGACCGCGGGCACCGTACGGGTCGGCGACGAGATCATCACCCGCACCCCGCGATCGATGGCGGTGGTGTTCCAGGACTACAGCCGTTCGCTCCTGCCGTGGCTCGACCTGCATCGCAACGTCACCATGCCGCTGGAGGTCCGCCGGGTGCCCAAGGTCGAGCGCGACCGGCTTGCCGCCGAGGCGCTCGAGTCGGTCGGCCTCGGCCCCGACGCCCACAAATACCCGTGGCAGCTGTCCGGGGG
>JBKGZW010000142.1:0-7039 GCA_046543225.1 Acidimicrobiales bacterium | reverse complement strand
ACAGAGCGGTGGTGTACGCGCCGACGGCGGCGAAGCCGGCATGCCCCAGCGAGATCATTCCGCCGTGGCCGATGAGAACGGTCAGTCCGACGGCGCCGAGGGCGTACACCCCGATGAGGCACAGGACGAAGTTCCGGTACTCGCCCATCCCGGTCGGGATGAGCGCCGCCGCGACGAGTACCACGGCGAGGACGAACCCTTTCGACCGCCTCATCAGAGCTTCACCTCGGGCGCCCGGCCGAACAGGCCATGGGGCCGGACGACGAGTGCCACGACGAGGACGAAGAAGGTGAACGGTGTTGACAGCTGCGACGACACGTAGCCGGAGATGAGGCTTTCGCCCATGCCGAGCGCGACGGCACCGACGAGCGCTCCGAAGACGGAGGTGAGGCCCCCAAGGACAGCGCCGGCGAATGCCTTGATGAGCAGCCCGATCATCATGTCGACATTGAGGAACACGATGGGCGCGACGAGGACACCGCTGATCGTTCCCAACACCGCGGCCGCCAGCCATGCGCCCCGCACGATCCACGGGACGGGCAGGCCGACAAGCTCGGCGGACTCTCGGTTCTCCGAGATCGCCCGCATCGCGATGCCAACGGACGTACGCCGAAAGAAGATGGCAAGCGCAGCAGCGAGCACCGTCGTGAAGGCGATCGCCAGCAGCATCTGCCGCGTGATCACCGTATCGAACACCTCGATCGGGGCCCCCTGGACCAGGGGGGGGAACCTGCGTTGGTCGTGGCCGAAGAGCTCCAATGTCAACCCGTTGAGGGCGAGGAACAGCGCCACCGTAGCCATGATCTCGTTGATGTGGCTCTTGTTCCGTAGCCGCGAGATGACGAGACCCTCGACGCCGGGGCCGATGGCACCGGCTAGCACCAGGCCCATGGCGATGGCAGCCCCTAGCGGCACACCGGCGTGCCACGCCGCCCACACGGTGAACGTGCAGATGGTGGCGATCTCGCCGTGGGCGAAGTTGATCACCCCGGACGCCCGGTAGATCAGCACGATCCCGACGGCGATGACGCCGTAGAGCGCCCCGGTCGCGGCGCCCGACACCAGATACTGCAACATCAGCGAGCGATCGCTCCGACGAGGCCGCCGAAGACCAGGTGCACCAGGAGGTTGCCGGCCAGCGGCTTGCGGTTGTCGAGCTTCGAGCCGAACCACCCTCGGCCCGTCCCCGGTAGAACCATGCTCATCGCGACGACCGCCCACACCACGACACCGAAGGCCACGCCCACCGCCGTCCCCACCGGGAGGGACAACGGCTCACCGTCCTCCCTCCACCAGATGATGGCTGCGGCGTACAGCGCACCGAGGAGCGTGGAGTTGACAAGATGGTGGACCAAGCCGAACAGCCAACCGGCGACCGGAGCGTCCAGGTACCTGCGACCCATCGCTGCGAGGTCGAGCACCGGAAGGCGCACCAGCACCAGCCAATGGCCGGTGACGAAGCACGCCCAGCCGGCGACCAGCCCGGCCACTGCCCCCTCCGCCACCGTCATGAGAGGGGTGCCCCGGACGGGTCGAGGAGCTCGGTGATCGGCTCGAATGCCCCGTCCTGGACCTCGAAGAAGCGCTGCGCATCGATGGCTTGATGGTCGTCGGTGGAGAACGACACCGGCGGCGCCAGGCCGTTGTCGAAGTCGGTCATGGACTCCATGGCGGCGAGGAACGACCCACACGACAGGTCCTCACCTGCTTGGTCAAGGGCCTCGACGATGGTGGAGGCTGCGGACCATCCGAGCATGGTGAAGTCGTCGACGGGAGTGCTGCCGAGCGCCTGCTCATGCTCGTCGAGCGCGTCGCTCACCTCGTCGGGCTGCGGGAAGTACCCGGCAACCAGGGTGCCCTCGGCCAGCGCCGGATCGACGAGGTCGAACAGCTGCCGGCTGAACCCGATGTTCGACACGATGAAGGTCGGGTCATAGCCGCGGTTGCTCGCCTCAGTGAGCGCCTTGGCCAGGATGTCGACCCGCGAGAACGTGGCGACCACCTCCGCACCCGCGCCCTGCAGGTTGGAGATGTTGGCCGACACATCCTGGGCCGTGGTGTCGAACCGCTCGATCGCCACCAGCTCCGCGCCAGCACCCTCGAGCTCGTCTTCGAACGGATCCACCCACTCGTCGCCAGCGTCGTCGGCCTGCGCCAACACGCCGACGGCCTGGCCCTCGAACTCCGACGCGATGTGGTTGGCGAAGAGCCTCGCCTCGTCGGGGTAGATCGGCTGATAGCCGAACACCAGCGGCTTCAGCGGATCCGACCACACGCTCGACCCGGAGACGGGAAACAGGAACGGGACGCTGGCATCCTCGATGTAGTCGACCACCCCGAGTCCTTGGACCGTCCCGACGGTCCCCGTCAGCAGGAACACCTGGTCCTCCTCCACGAGCCGCCGGGTGTTGGCGAGCGTGCGGTCGGGCGTACCTTGGTCGTCGTAGGCCTTCCACTCGATGGTACGACCGTTGACGCCGCCCGCTTCGTTCACCATGTCGAAGTAGGCCTCACGTCCGGCGTTGATCGGCTCGGTCACGGCGAGAGCGCCCGACTGCGGGATCGATCCGCCCAGCAGCACGCTGTCGTCGGTGACGCCCTGGGTCACACACTCCGTGGATGCATCGTCGTCCGACTGGTCTGTGTCAGGCGCGGCCGTGTCGTCGTCGGCGGCGTTGCCGCAGCCGACGACGGACACGACGACGGTCAACGCCAACAGGATCCTTCGCGCTGCTCGCATGTCATCCTCCCTGGTCCTTGTGGTCCGTGGCAGAAGTTATAACATCAGGGCATGGACTTGGAAAGGACCAGGCGCATCGAACCGGTCACGCACCCCCTCCACGACGACGTCGCGGACCTGCTCCGCGGCGGGATCGAGCGATCCGGACTCGCAGTGGTGCCTGACTTCCACGCCGTGCTGGCAAACCACCCCGAATTGCTCCGCCGGATCCTCGGTCTCGGTCTGGGACGGATGCCCGACAGCGAGCTCACCGTGCGGCAGCGGGAAGTGCTCGTCCTTCGGACCGCGCGTCGATGCAGCGCGACCTACGAGTGGGCCCACCACCGACGGCGCGCCGGTGAGCGCGGCCTCACGATGGAGGACGTTCGGCTCGCATGGGAGGGACCGTCCTCGGCGGAGACCCCCGAGGACCGTGTCCTGTTGCAGGTGGCCGACGAGCTCCACGACACCTCCACCGTCGCGGCTGGCACCTGGGACCGGCTGTGTGAGACTGTCGGCGCGCCGGCAGCGATCGAGGCCGTCGCTGTGGTCGGCTGGTTCCACCTGATCGCCTACCTCGGCAACGCGCTCGGCCTTGAGGTCGAGGTCGGCGTGGATGCAACGTTCGGCCCTCCGGAAGGGGCGTGATCATGGCTGGGAGCTGGATCGTCGACGCCGTACGTACACCGATCGGACGGCACGGTGGGCAGCTCGCCGACGTCAGACCGGACGATCTCGCCGCTGCACCGCTCGCGGCGCTCGCTGCCCGCAACCCGGGCCTCGATCCAAGCACTGTCGACGACGTCATACTCGGCGACGCCAACGGTGCGGGCGAGGACAACCGCAACGTGGCTCGTATGGCGTCCCTCCTCGCCGGCTTCCCCACGACGGTTCCCGGTACAACCGTCAACCGCCTCTGCGGATCTGGGCTCGAGGCGGTCGTGCAGGCCCACCGCGCGATCGCCATCGGGGACGCCAACGTCTGCATCGGTGGTGGCGTCGAGTCGATGACGCGGGCGCCATGGGTGCTGATGCGACCAGACCATGGTCACGGTCGCGCCGACGCCACCCTGCACTCGACGACACTCGGCTGGCGCATGGTCAACCCCCGCCATCCCGAGCAGTGGACCGTGTCCCTCGGCGAAGGCGCCGAGATCATCGCCGGACGCAAGGGCCTGAGCCGAGAGTCCCAGGACGGGTGGGCGCTGCGGAGTCACCAACGAGCATCGGCCGCCTGGACCGGCGGCCACTTCGACGACGAAGTGATCGCGGTCCCCGGCTTCTCCTGCGGTGGCGACGAATCGGTCCGAGAGGACGCCGCGTTGAGTCGTCTCTCGGCCCTGCCACCGGCCTTCCGTCCCAACGGCACCGTCACCGCAGGGAACGCATGCCCACTCAGCGATGGTGCCGCTGCCCTACTCCTGGCCAGCGACGAAGGCGTGCGACGTTCTGCGGTTCGACCGATGGCGAGGATCGCGGCCACTGCCGTCATCGGAACCGACCCACACCTCTTCGCCACCGGACCGGTCGGCGCGGCGGCAGCGGCGCTCGCCCGCGCCGGACTCACCTGGAAGGACATCGATCTGGTGGAGCTCAACGAAGCCTTCGCTGCGCAGGTGCTGGCGTGCCTCGACGAATGGCCCGACCTCGACCCCGAGCGCGTCAACGTGAATGGTGGGGCCATTGCACTCGGGCATCCGCTGGGCTGCTCGGGCGCTCGCATCCTTACAACGCTGGTGCACGAGCTGCGCCGCCGCAAGGGCCGGTACGGCCTCGCCGCGCTGTGCATCGGGGTTGGCCAGGGCATCGCGATGGTCGTGGAGTCAGCGACATGACAGCGGCGGGCCATGCCGACGTCGGCTTCCAGCGACTTGCCGCGACCGCGCTGCGGCGGAACCCAGAACAGCTCGCGGTGGTGGACGGCGACCTTCGCTGGACCGGGCGGTCCCTAGCCCGCCGGGTCGGGGCCGCGACCGGTCTGTACCGGGACCTCGGTCTCGGCCCAGGCAGCCGTATCGCACTACTCAGCCCCAACAGCGCTCACTACATCGCGGCCCAGCTCGGCGCGGTCATGGCGGGTTGTACCTTCACCGGATTGCACCCACTCGGATCGGCGGACGACCATCGCGTGGCGCTCGAACGCCTTGGCGCAGATGCGCTGGTCGTCGACCCGCAGCGATTCGGGAATCGGGCCGCGGAGCTTGTTGGCTCTGGAGCCGTGAATCGTGTCGTCGACCTCGGTCCGGGCGGCGCGGGTGAGGATCTCACCGCGCTCCCCGATGCCGAGCTGAGCGTGACCGACGTCGGCGTGGATGCCGAGGCCTCGATCTCCTTCAGCGGCGGCACGACTGGCCACCCGAAGGGCGTCGTTCGGTCCCACCGAGCCCTCGCTTGGTCAGCGATGCTCATGGTCGGTGAATGGGACTGGCCGCGGGTGGTTCGATTCCTCGCCATCGCACCCCTCACCCACGCCACCGGGGCCATGGTCGTCCCGGTGCTCCTACGCGGCGGCCAACTGCACATCCACGACGGGTTCGATGCCGGAGCAGTGCTCGCAGCAGTGGAGGAGAACGGCATCACTGCGACGTTCGTGGTACCGACCATGCTCTACGCATTGCTCGACCACCCAGACATCGACCGGAGGGACCTGTCGAGCCTCCAGCACATCATCTACGGCGCAGCGCCAGCGGCACCGGCCCGGCTGGCCGAGGCGATGGCTCGCTTCGGACCCGTATTGATGCAACTGTACGGTCAAGTTGAGGCGCCCAACACCATTACCGCTCTGCGCACTACCGAGCATCGCGCCGACGATCCAGCCCGGCTGGCGTCGTGCGGGAAACCCCTCGCCGGCCTCGATGTCGCGCTGCTCAACTCGGCCGGAACCGAGGTCGCGCCGGGAACGCCAGGCGAGATCTGCGTGCGGGGCCCACTCGTCATGGATGGCTACCTCGACAACGAGGAGGCCACGGCCGAGGCGCTAGAAGGCGGCTGGCTCCACACGGGAGACATCGCCGTCGCCGACGAGGACGGGTATCTGACGATCGTCGACCGGGCAAAGGACATGATCGTGACCGGCGGCTTCAACGTTTACCCGCGCGAGGTGGAGGACGTACTGGCCACCCATGCCTCGGTGGCCAGTACGGCGGTGATCGGCGTACCCGACGATCACTGGGGCGAGGCAGTCGTCGCCTACGTCACTACGCGACCGGGAGAAACCATCGATGTCGAGGCGCTACAGGCCCTCGTCCGCGAACGCAAAGGACCGGTCCATACGCCGAAGGCTATCCACGTTGTCGACACCATCGCAGTCACCGCCTTGGGCAAACCTGACAAGAAAGCGCTGCGCAACCTGCACTGGACCGGCGAGACCCGAGGCGTCCACTAACCGATGCGCTTCAGAGTCCAAGCGTCGCCGGGATAGCCGAGTCCGCCGAAGAGCCGGCGCCGCATCCGGTGACGTAGGCGCCCTTGCCCGACAGGGCCAGACCGTTGCTCGACGTGCCCGCATCCTGCCAGAGCTGCGTAGCCACTGGCCGATCCCCTTGACAGTCGAACAGGTGTTCGCTACGATGATGGCACTTCCCCATCGGAGCTGACCCGTCCGGCCAAGGGCCGGGTGGTGGCGAGGCTCCCTCGTGTCCGGTCGAGCGCGGAGTCGTCCGATGGGTGATCCCAGGATCTGCGAATCCAACGAAGGTGAGCGGGTGGTGTCGGCGAACGCCGCCGCGTATCTCGAGCAGTCGCCGGCGGGTCGAGCCGAGACGATCTCGCAGCTGTCCGCCCTGTTGGCCGCGACCCACGCCGAGCTGTTGGACGTGGTCTGTGCCGCCGATGTGGCCGGCGACTGGGTCGACGACGGCGCCACCGGAGTCGTGCCGTGGCTGGTCGGCCAGGTCGCGGTGGCGAACCCCACCGCACGCGAGTGGGTGCGGGTCGCCGATGCGCTCCAGGACCTGCCGGCGCTGCGGGGCGCCTACGCCGGTGGCGGGCTGTCGTGGGACCAGGTGCGCCACGCCACCAAGTTCGCCTCCAGCGTCGACGACGACCAGCTCGCTGCGTCCCTACCGGGCTTGTCGGCGAACCAGATCGCGCTCATGGCCCGCCAACGGCGCCCCATCCCCGACGCCGACGCCAACGAGGCACACGCCATCCGAGAGCTGTCGTGGCGACGCGACCACCGTCGCGGCGGGTTCACCTACCGGGGATTCCTTCCGTTCGACCAGGGCGCTGCCATCAACGCCGCGATCGACCGCCACGCCGAGCGCGCCGGACCCGACCCGGTGACCGGGGTGTGGGACCGGGTGGGGCGACGCCGTGCCG
>JBKGZW010000141.1:0-7057 GCA_046543225.1 Acidimicrobiales bacterium | reverse complement strand
CGGTGGTCATCGTTCGTCGCGGTGCTTCTCGAGGAGGTCGTCGAGGGCCTCGCGAAGCAGACTCGCCTCGGTACGACTCGTCGCCGACGACAACCTCGCCAGGCGGTCGAGGTCGGCGCGCCGGTAGTAGTTCGACTTGAGCACCATCTTCTCCTCGACATGGAGCACGACACCTCCCCGGCCTTCCCGCTTGCCCCGCATCAGCGCGGCGTTCGCACAGCGCACCACATCGGCGGTCTCCTCGGCATGGGGTGGCCGGGCCGCTAGACCGATCGTGGCCAGCACGGGACGGCCCGTCACCTCGACCGGGTGGTTCGCGAGGTGCTGGCGGATCTCTTCGAGGATGATGAGCGCGCTCTCCGCCGAGGCCCCTGGCAGCGCGATGGCGTACTCGTCGCCGCCGAGCCGTCGCACGATCGCCCCCGCCGGCAGCGAGCCCTCCAAGGTTCGCATCCAGACGTCGAGGACCTGATCGCCCACGTCATGGCCGAACTCGTCGTTGATGGCGGCGAAGTCATCGAGATCGGTCAGCGCGATCGCGACCGCGTCACCGGCCACCGCCTCGTCCACCGCGGTCACGAACTCCCCGATCTGGACCACCTTGCGATGAGTGCCCCAGTGCATGTGCATATCCATGACATATATATGTGGCACATATGTCTTCCGGATGTCAAGGAGTCTTGGTCTGGCTTCGCCGCAGCGTGCGACAGCATCCGCTCGTGGTGCAGCGAGCCGCCCGCTTGGCGCTCACTGCGAAGGCGTGTGCAGCTCGACACCCGCGTGTCGTGCAAGCACGTCGAAGTCGACGTCGGCGTGCAGGATCGGGGTCTGGTGCCGGATTGTGACAGCCCCGATGAGGCAGTCGATGAGCTTGCGTACCGTCTCGCCGCGACTACGGCACGCGCGGTACAGCGTTGCGGCGCGCTCGTAGTCGGCCGGGGTGGTGGGCAGCACGGTCGCCCGGGCCAGAAGCCCCCGCAGGTCGCGCAGGTGCGGCTCGTCTCGCGCCCCGGCGAGCACCTCCATGCGGATGACGTCGCAGGTGGCGAGCTCGCCGGCAAGCAGTCGGTCCACCTCGGCACACACTGGTGTGCCGGTGTCTCGAAGGAACTCGACCCAGGCCGAGGTGTCGACGAGGATCACCCGACTCGGTTTGCGCGCATCTCGTCGAGATCACCGTCCCAGCCCGAGCCACGAAGCTGACGAGCCTGGTCGAGGTCGAGCGCCTCCCCCGCCACGAGCCGGAGTGCGAAGTTGACCGCATCACGCTTCGATCGGAGGTGATAGCGGGCCATCACCTGCGCGCATGCCTCGTCATCGATGTCGATGTTCGTGCGCGCCATACACCAACGATACACTAGCCGACCGCCACTCACTCGGGTTCGCCACAATCATCCGACGGTGGCCTGCGAATCCCGGAGTAGAGGTGAGCAGCCACGTTGAGGGGGTCGTCGAAGTCGTCCATCCAGCTCGCCACCAACGGCGCCGACGACGACGCAACCCCCAGGTGGTGGCACGGCAGGAACCAACCTGCGCTCGTCGGGACCACCGCCGCGAAGACGATCTCGCCCGGTTGGGTGCAACGGCTCACCGATCCGTTCATGGCCTCGACCCGACGGCCGGTGTCGTCATCGACCATGGTCACCGAGCGACCGGGATCGGTCGCCTCGACGCGCCACAGCCGGTGACGGGTGCCGACCCACTCGGTGAGGAGGCCGCGCTCATCGGTTGGCAGCAGGGAACCGAGGGTGTCGACGAACCAGGAGACGAGATCGGCGTCGAGCAGGGCGATGGCCTCGGTCGCCTCCTCGTGCAGCACCTCGGTGACGGCTTCGAGATCGTCGTCGACCTCCTCGACGTCGGCCAGCTCGGCGACTAGGTCGAGCAACGCCCACTGTTGCGGCGGGCGACGCAACCACCACGCGGTCTTCTCCCACAACCAGTACACGCGCTCGTGCAGCGGATGAGGCTCGGGGACGACACCACAGCATCGTTTGGTCTTGGCCCCCGAGCCGCACTGGCAGGGATAGTTGCGTCCCGAGCCTGATCGTCGGGGCGGATAGTGCGAGAGGGTGTGGAGCATCACGGCGGCTCGGGGATCGTCGATCCGCCCGAGCAGCCGCGTCGCCGTGGACACGTCTCCTTCGACGAATGCGAGGAAGCCCCGGTCGAACAGCGAGGGTTCATAGCCATCGTCGAGAGCGAGGCTGAGGTCGAGCTGTGTTCGCCACCGGTCGAGTTGGCCACGCAGCTCGGCCACACGCGCGAGGAGGTAGCGCACCCCGGCGTTGTCGCCGTCGCCATCCAGCACCCGAGCCGCTTGGGCATCGAGCAGCCACACACCTGGTTCCATCCCTGTCACCTTGATGAAGGAATCGATGTAGGTGGTGGCCACGTGGGGATCGGCCAGTGCGGTGTGGGCCTCGGGGGCCGAGCCCGGGTGGACGGCGTCGTGGCCGAGATCGGCCAGCGACCGAGCCTGGGGCAGGCTCAGGTCGTACTCGTAGGCGAGATCGACGAGGAGATCGTCGTAGAGGCGCGAGCCAGCGAGTGGATGGGTGGACATGGCTTCCTCCGGGATTCATGGATCACCAAGGGGGAAGCTCGAGTGTCACTGTACGCCGCGCCACCGACAGTGGAAAGGGCCCGAAGGCCGGGTCGGCGCGGGCTGATCCTCGCCGCGTACCATCACAACGATTGGACCCAGGCCGGCGTCGAAGCCGCCGAGGCGTTCCGCGCGACGACGTATTGACCGAGTGGTCAGCGATCGTCGAGGCGATACCTCCCGCAGTGGGCCGGCACGGGCGCGTTCGTCGACCGAGCAGGTGCGCGCCTGTACGTGCCAGCATCGCCTGGGGGGTGTCACGATGTAGGGGCCAACGAGTGATCCCGGCGCAAGGTGTGTTCATGCTGTTCGCTCTGCAGGCCATCCGTCCCCTGCTCCTACTGGGCATCATCCTCGCGAGCGGCCCGATGATGCGTTCGGCCGTCCTCGGGGACGGGCCTTCGAGCGTGCTCCAGCGCGGCGGGCCTCCGAGCGGCCTGGAATGGGCGAGCCTCGTAAGCCTGATGCTGGTGTTCGCCGCCGTGACCATCGTCGGGCGCGAGCGGGAGACGTTGCCAGCGATTCTGGCTCTGGAGGGCGTCCTCGCCGCGACACTGACCTTCGTGCCGCCGTTCCAGTGGGCGGTCTGGTTCGGGGTCAGCACGTTCACCGACGCCACCGGAGGCACCCTCGGACTGTTCGGCTTGATGCAGCCGCTTGCCGCCACGTGGCTGGTGGTGGTTGCGGCGACAGCGATCAAAACCTCCCGCAGCGGTTCGTGATGCCGAGCGGACCGAGGTGGCGGTCCGCTGAAGCCGGCGCCCCACCTGCGCACCGGCCGGCCGTGACCGGCCATGTCTGCCCGCCGGGTCACCGCCAAAGGTGTGTAGGCCTCACCCTGCACCCTCGATCTCCCGCTCGATCTCCTCGAAGCGGCGATCCGCATCGTCGAACGCGTCGTTGATGATCGCCACGCCGAGGACTCCGAGCAGCACCGCGGTCGCACCCAACACGGTCCCGGCGATGGCCATCCCCTTGCCGGTCGCCCCATCGCGAGCGCGCTTGATCCCCACCCCGCCGAACACCAGGGCCAGCACTCCACAGATCCACGCGATGAAGAAGGCGAACGGGATCAGACCGAACGCCGCGCCGATGATCCCGAGGGTCAACGACGCGACCGCCAATCCGTTGGAGGGACGCGGCTGGCCGTGCCCGCCCGGACCCGGCGGTGGTGGTGGCGCTGCCGACTGGGGCGGGTACCACTTCCCGTCCGACGCCAACCACCAACCTGGACCCTGCGACGTGTCGCTCATCGTCTCGTCTCCTTCGTCTCGATCGTCGATGAAGCGACCGTACGAAGCCCCTACGACAGTTACATCGATGTCATTCGATGGATGAGCAGCTGAACCGGCGCCGACCAACCTTGCGGCCACTCGAGGACCGCATCAGCAATGCTGCCGGTACGCGCAAGGGTCCGGGACCACATGGCCCTGGACCCTCACTCGCTCAGTTCCGCGGGTGAGTCAGCTGTGAACGGCCATCCAATGTCCCTCCAACGGGCAGCACCCGGCGCGGCACCGCTCCGGTGGCGGTGAGCTGTCACACCTGTTGTTGGCCATTCCCCTCTGCTGGTAACGGCGCCGCCTCGACGCGAGCCTTGCCCGACCGTTTGGCGCGGTAGAGAGCCTCATCTGCGGCCTCGAGGACCTCGTGGAAGGGGTCGGCCGATCGCCCCGCCGCCACGCCCGCGGAGAAGGTGAAAGGGCGAGCTCCCACCACCAAGGTGCGCGACGCCTCGTCAAGAAGTCGTTCGGCGCGCGCCACGCCTGCGGCGAGATCTGCTCCGGGGAGCAGGCGGAGGAACTCCTCGCCGCCCCAACGGGCCACCAGGTCCCCTGTACGACCGCTGAGCAACTCGGCGAGTGCGACCAAGGCCTCGTCCCCTGCCCGGTGACCCAGACCGTCGTTGATGACCTTCATGTCGTCGATGTCGACCATCACGACTGCGTACGCATCGACGGCGCCCTGGCGGTGGGCGGTGAGTCCCCGACGGTTGAGGAGGCCTGTAAGGGGATCGCGGACAGCCAGGTTTGCGTTGTCCACCCGCTCTGCAGCAAGGGCCAGCTCTTCCGCGATCATCGACGCAACGCCCTCTGAGAGATGTTCCTCGGCACTCGTCGAGCCCCACCAAGCGAGATGCCCGTCAAAGTTGGGAAGTGCCAACGACCGCAGCGGTGACCCAACGGTGTCACCGACCAGCCGGCGCACCGAGCCGAGTCGCACCTCGAGTCCTCGCGGTCGGTACCGCTCGACGGCCGCGTTGACGACCTGGTCGGCCAGGGCCTCCAGCGTGTCAACCCCCGCGAACGTCGAGCGAATCAGGTGCTGGACCTGGCGTGTCCGCTGCGCCTGGTGACTCAACGCAGCTATGTGCCAGAGGTCGGAGCCGGGGTGGGTACGACCTTCGCCGGTGAACGGGGTCACCAACGCGTCGGTGTCGAGCTCGAGGCCGTCGACAAAGATCGGCGTCGACATGCCTTCGGTGATCCGGTCGACCCAATCGTGGATCCGAGCCGCCTCCTCGCCCGAGACGAACACCGCGAACTCGTTGCCGTGCAGGTGGTACAGAGCGCCGTCCTCGACGAGGTCACCGAGTCGATCCGCCAGGGCTTCGATGTAGCGGTTCCCCACGTCCCAGCCGTGGCAGAGGTTGACGAGCGACAGATGACCGACCTCCACGATGATGATCCCGACCGGACACCCAGCGGTCTGCTGCCGCGCGAGCTCGACCTCCAGCGCCTGCCGCCGACCGAGAGCGACCCGAGCACCCTCCCGACCATCGCGTGTCGATTCATCCACCTGCGCACCGTCCTCGAGCCTCTCTCCCATCATCGGCCGATTCTGGACGCTGATGAGCCATTGCCGCTGGTGTCATCCGGCCAGGGGGATCAGGGACGGGGCTTGTCGAACCTCTATGGAACAGACCGGGCTGGGTCGAAGCGGTCGAACGCCTACTCGATGAACTGGCGATGCCACCGCTCAGGAGACAGACAACCCGTGAGCGCTGGCATCGCACCTGTGAACCGGCCCCGGTACCCACGACGACTCGCCCGCTCACTTCATCGGGTCGCGCCTTGCACCCGGGGGCATTCCGTGACCGGTGTGGTGACGTCCGTGACCGAATCGGAATGTCACCGGAGCCGGAACCCCGGTGACATTCCGTGGTCGTTCACATCAGCTGCAGCCGCTGGTGTTGCCGCAGCTGGGGCAGGCGTGGCAGGAGCCGGCCCGCTGCATCTGGACACCGCACTGCATGCACATGGGCGCATCGCTCGACTGCTGCATGGGAGCCGACCCCGACGCCCCGGCTTCGCGCTGCATCTGGGCCGACAGCTCCGACGCGGAGGGGATCGACTTGGGATCGGGCTGGACCTCCGAGCCGGTGCTGGTCTCGGTCGTCGACTCCTCGACGCCGGGCAGCGTGGGCTGGGTGCGCTCTTCGATCGTGAAGATCCCCAGCTCGGCCCGCTCCTCGTAGCTGAGGTACTCGATCGCCAGCTTGCGGAACAGGTAGTCCATGAGGCTCGACGCGATGCGGACATCGGGATCGTCGGTCATGCCCGCCGGCTCGAACCGCATGCCGGTGAAGGCCTCGACGAAGCCCCGCAGCGGCACGCCGTACTGCAGGCCGTGGCTGAGCGAGATGGCGAAGGCGTCCATGATCCCCGCGAGCGTGGAACCCTGCTTGGAGACCCGAACGAAGATCTCGCCGGGACGGCCGTCGGCGTACTCGCCGACGGTGACGAAGCCCTTGCAGTCGGCCACCCGGAACTCGAAGGTCTTGGAGGAGCGGGTGCGGGGCAGGCGCTCGCGCACCGGAACCTCGACGACCTTCTCGACCACCTTCTCGACGACCTCGACCGGTCCGTCGGCGGTGACCTCCTTGCGCACCGTGGACAACGGCTGGGAGTTCTTGCAGTTGTCGCGGTAGATGGCGACGGCCTTGACCCCGAGCTTCCACGCCTCGATGTGGAGCTGCTCGACGTCTTCGATCGTGGCCTCTTCGGGCAAGTTCACGGTCTTGCTGATGGCACCGCTGATGAACGGCTGCACCGCACCCATCATGCGGACGTGGCCGTTGTAGTGGATGGAGTTGTCGCCCATCGAGCAGGCGAAGACCTCGAGGTGCTCGGGCTTGAGCTGCGGACAGCCGAGGATGGTCTTGTTCTCCTCGAGGTAGGCCATGATCTCGGCCTGCTCCTCGGTGGAGTAGCCCAGGTTGCGCAGTGCCCGGGGCACCGTCTGGTTGATGATCGACATGGTGCCGCCACCGACCAGCTTCTTCATCTTGAACAAGCTGAGGTCGGGCTCGACGCCGGTGGTGTCGCAATCCATCATCAGCCCGATGGTGTTGTGGCTGATGAACCCGTTCGCCACATAGGTGACGTTCTCGGGCACCGAGATGTCGTAGGTGAACTCCTCGTCGCCCAGCTCGGCCGACTCGACGGTGTC
>JBKGZW010000140.1:0-7081 GCA_046543225.1 Acidimicrobiales bacterium | reverse complement strand
CCGGGCGGACTTGGACCCACCGATGAAGCCGACCTCATCGACCCACCGCTGGTTGACCGCACGGTTGAGCAGGCGCACGACCGACAGGTCGGAGCCCCGCCCGCTGGTCTGGTGCGACAACGTGGTGACGAAGCCGAGGGCCAGCATGAGGCTCTGGACCTCGGTGGCGAAGTTGGTGTTGGCCGTGGTCCACGACGGGTAGCCGGCGGTGACGGTGCCGTCGGCCTCGAACAGGCCCCGCAGGAAGGCCCGGTACACCTCGGGATCGTTGCTGTGGAGCACCGCGTCGGGGATGTGCGGGCTGTAACCCTTGCCCGAATGACCCTCGTGGGGAGCGTGCTTGGCGAACCCGCATGCCTCCCACCACTCGACCAGGCGGACCGAGTGGAACGCCACCTCGGTGTAGCCCTGCTTGGGCGCGGTGCGAGCTTCGATCCCGAACAGCTCCTTGCCGAGGCGCTCGAGGTGGTCGACGACGTCGAAGTCGTCGGCGGCGACACAGAGCCGCAGGCCACGCGAGTGCAGCGAGCCGTCGCCCATGAAGTAGCCGACCAGCTCGGCCAGCTCGGTGGACATGGAGCGCGGCACCCGGACGTGGTGCTCACCGGCCCAGTAGGACTCAGAGATCGGGGGCAGGCTCACCTCCTGGGGTTCGCCGACGAGCGAACCGAGCGCCAGCGGAACCTGGTCGCCGGGACGCACATCGGCGAAGTGACGCCACACCCAAGCGGCGGAGTCGTCGATGACCTTGATGCGGTGCTGGGTGGTGCCAGAGATGCGGTAGCCGCGTGAGGTACGCACGTCGACGACCGGCTCGAGCCCGTTGATGTAGAACTTCGTGGCCTCGCGAGTGCCTTCGTCGGTGGCGACGTCGACACCCAGGTCCTGCCACTGGTCGCCTTCGGTGTCACCGAGGGACCGGAGGCGGACCAGGCCACGCGAGGTGGGGATCAGCGAGCCACCGACCAGACAGCCCGTCGGTGCGAGCACGCTGGCCTGGGAGTTGCGGACACCGTGGTCGGCACCCAGCTCGCACGCCTCGTCCCACGCCCGCTGGGCGGCCGACAACAGCTCGGCGGGCACCAGCTCCTCGTCGATCTGCGACGCCGCTTCGCGGTGCATGTTCAGCACCCGCAGCATGGGCTCGGCGTTCTCCTCGTAGCCGGCGAAGGGGCCCATGCGGGCCGCGGTGCGGGCCGAGGTGGCATAGGCGTGGCCGGTCATGAGCGAGGTGATGGCCGCGGCCGTGGCCCGGCCACCGTCGGAGTCGTAGCCATAACCCAGCGCCATGAGCAGGGCGCCGAGGTTGGCATAGCCCAGGCCGAGCTGGCGGAACTTGCGGGAGTTGTCGCCGATGGCGGGGGTCGGATAGTCGGCCCGGCCGACGAGGATCTCCTGGGCGGTGAAGACGACCTCGACCGCGGCCTTGAATCCCTCGACGTCGAACACGCCACCCTCGGGGCTGAACTTCAACAGGTTGAGGCTGGCCAGGTTGCACGCCGAGTTGTCGATGTGCATGTACTCCGAGCAGTTGCGGACCACGACGCCGTTGACGACATAGGAGTGGTTGCGGGGCTCGGACAGGTTGTAGGTGGTCTCGATGCCGTCGTCGGTGCGGCTGGCCAACCGCGTGGTGGTGTCGGTGTCGTAGAACCGGTGCTCGCCGACCATGACGGCCAGCGCCTCGGCCTTCGCCGGTGCGTCGAACCCGATCTGTGAGGCGAACGCCTGGACGTCCTCCACCTGGAGCTCGTCGGACTCGATGCGACTCGAGACGCCGAAGGTGGTGAGCAGGCGCTGCACGTCCTGCAGCAACGTCTCGGAGGTGGAACCGAGCCCCACGTAGCGGCTCTTGTCGCCGTCGTAGACACAGCCGTCGGCGTCGAAGAGTCCCCGCAGGAACGCGGCCACCACATCGGCCGGTGCCTCGTTGACCGACCACGGCACCCGCTTGGTGTGGGCCGGTCCGTCAGACACCCCGAGCGCCTCGAGGAAACGGGCCACGATGCGGCGCGACTGGCGCAGCTGCACCGTGCCGTTCGCCTGAGTCGATGGCGTGGGCTCGCGCCCGTCGTTGATCTCGGTGATGAGCTCGCGGTGCCGCGGCATCGCGTGCTCGCGGTCGTCGTCACTGCCGTAGACGGTGCTGGCGACGTCACCCGAGAGGCACCCGTCGCCGACGAGCCACCCGAGGTAGTGGGCGAAGTCGTCGGTCCACTTCTCGGGCAGGTTCAGTGCCGTGGACCAGCCGCCGGTGGCGGCGTAGGCCAAGGCGTCGGTGGCCACCGGCAACGAACGGCTGGCCGAGATGGCCGGTGCCGGCAGGTTGAGCGTGGCGATGCGGTCGTCGGCGGTGAGCTCGGAGGCGGGCACATAGCCACGGTTGCGGGTGAAGATCTTGTGGCCGGCGGTGCAGCGCAGCTCCATGCCGTTGGAGAACCGCAGCTTCACGATCTCGTTGGTGCCGGTGATCATGAAGGCGTCGGGGGTGGTGACCTCCATGGCCTCGGCGGGCGCGTCGGGGTTGGTGGCGTCGTGGGTGTAGACGCCGAAGGTCTCGCCCTCGTTCACGCGGTCGATGAGGTCGACGAAGCTGATCAGGCCCTTGTCGGTGTGCACCAGCGAGTCGCCGGTGAAGCACGGGTTGGACCCGTTGATGCGGTCGGTGTTGGCCGCGGTGTGCCAGCGGTTGATGGTCGTGTCGAACTGCATGCCCGGATCGGCGCACTCCCACGCGGCCTGGGAGATCTCGCGGAACAGATCGCGGGCCCGCACCGTCTTGACGATGCTGCCGTCGGTGACCGCCCGCAGGTGCCAGTCGGCGTCGTCGACGACGGCCTGCATGAACTCGTCGGTGACCCGCACCGAGTTGTTGGCGTTCTGGTACTGCACCGAGGCCATGTCGGCGCCGTCGAGGCTCATGTCGAACCCGGCCTCGGCCAGGGCCCGGATCTTGCGCTCTTCGCGGGCCTTGACCCAGATGAACTCCTCGACGTCGGGGTGCCCGGCGTCGAGGATGACCATCTTGGCGGCGCGACGGGTCTTGCCGCCGGACTTGATGGTGCCGGCCGAGGCGTCGGCGCCGCGCATGAAGCTGACCGGGCCCGACGCGGTGCCACCGCCCTTGAGGTGCTCCTTGGACGAGCGGATCTTGGACAGGTTGATGCCCGCCCCGGAACCGCCCTTGAAGATGGTGCCCTCCTCGACGTACCAGTTGAGGATCGAGTCCATCGTGTCGTCGACCGACAAAATGAAGCACGCTGAGGCTTGTTGCGGCACGCCCTCGACGCCGATGTTGAACCACACCGGCGAGTTGAACGCCGCCTTCTGGGTGACCACCAGGTGCTTGAGCTCGGCCCGGAAGATCTCGGCCTCGCGGTCGTCGAGGAAGTAGCCGCCCTCGATGCCCCACTGGGTGATGGTGTCGGCCACGCGGTCGATGACCTGCTTGAGCGACGACTCGCGCTCGGGCGAGCCGGGGGTGCCCCGGAAGTACTTCTGGGTGACGATGTTGGTGGCGTTGACCGACCACGTGGAGGGGAACTCGACCCCGAGCTGCTCGAACGCGACCGACCCGTCCTGGTAGTTGGTGATGCGACTGTCCCGTCGCTCCCATTCGACCTCGTCGTAGGGGTGCACGCCCTCGGTGGTGAAGTAGCGACGGATGCCGATGCCGGTCTGCTCCGGGGCAAGTGCCATGCGATGAGCTCCTCGAGAGGTGGTTGGCCAGGCGGTCTGGCCGGGGCCGTTGATGGGTCTGGGATGGGTCGGGCGCAACGCTGCGAGACCCGCTGCGAACACGAGATGTTGTGTGATCCCCCACGCCGCCGGGGCCCGTCACCACAAGATGTTGGGTCCGAGGCGTCTGACAATTACACCATCGTAATTCCACCGCTGTCAACGGATTGATCGAAGATCTTGGTGACGGGCCGGTAGCGCACCCCTCACCCTATGGACCTCTCCCTGTGGAGCGTAAGGGGGAACATCCTGGGCACAACGACCACCCCCCTGGGCACAAACTGTGGAAATCGTCGGCCTGGGTGTGGGTGGGGTCTAGCCTGCCGCCGATGCCGGTACCACCGCCCCCATGGAGCTGACCCTCGTCGCCGTCGTGGCCGCAGCCATCGCCACCCTCGTCGGTGCCACCATCCAGGGCTCGATCGGGTTCGGCATGAACCTGGTGACGGTCCCGGTCCTGGCGCTGGTGCTGCCCGAATCGCTTCCGGCCGCGGTGATCGTGCTCGGGATCCCGGTGTCGATCACCATGTTGCGCCACGAGTGGGCCTCGCTGGACCGCACCGGCCTCGGCTGGATCATCGGGGGACGACTCCCCGGCACCGCCCTCGGCGCCTGGATCGTCGCCACCGTGGCGACCAGCACGCTGCAGGCGGTGATCGGCTCGATGATCCTGCTGGTCGTGCTGGCCAGCATCGCTGCCCCGCCGGTTCCGGTGCGACCCGGCACCCAGGCGGTCACCGGCGCGGTCTCGGGCATCACCGGCACCGCCGGAGGCATCGGCGGCCCACCCCTCGCCCTGCTCTACCAGTACAGCAGCGGTCCCACGATCCGAGCCACGCTGTCGGCGTCGTTCCTCATCGGGACCTTCGTGTCCCTGTTCGCCCTGGGCATCGCCGGATCGCTCACCGTCGGCCAGCTCGGGCTGGGCGCGGGGCTCGCACCGCTGGTCGTGGCCGGGGTGGTCATCGGACGGCGCTCGCACTCGGTGCTCGACCGGGGGTGGATGCGACCCGCGGTGCTGGCCTTCGCCGCGGTGTCGGCCGCCGTCGTCATCATCGACGCGGTCGTCTGACGCGAGCTGTCGGGCTACCCCGAAGGCGACAGGCCGGACAGGTTCGAAGCAAGGTCGCGGCCACCCCGTCGGGTGTTCGATCCTGCTTCACAGCGTCTTGTCCGACTCGCCAGCGACAACCGGGGACGCTCCCACTGTTCCGTCCGGCCCATCGCCTTGGGGTATCTGGTACCCAGGCTAGAGAACGTTGCCTGTGGAACGTAAGGGGGGTGATCCTGTGAATTGCCTGTGGACGACCGGGGTTCATCCACAGGACACCTCCCCACAACCATGGCGGTCGATGTGTCAGCCCTGGCGGACGGCCTGGACGTCGATGTCGATCTTCACCGTCTTGGCGACGAGCACCCCGCCGGTCTCGAGCGCCTGGTTCCAGGTGAGGCCGAACGCCTCGCGGTCGAGCTCGATCTGGGCGGAGAACCCGACCCGCTCGTTGCCCCACGGGTCCTTGGCGATGCCTTCGAGCTCGGCGGGCAGGGTCACGGTCTGGGTGACACCGCGCACGGTGAGCTCACCGTCGACGTCGAAACGGGAGCCGCCGGCCGGGCGCACCGAGGTGGACCGGAAGGTGATCTCGGGGTACTGCTCGACCGCGAAGAAGTCCTCGCTGACGAGATGACCGTCGCGACCCTCGTCGCCGGTGTCGACGGTCGAGGGGTCGATGGTCACCTCGACCGATGAGGCGAGTGGATCCTCGGCGACGGTGATCGTGCCCGAGTAGGAGCCGAAGCGGCCCCGGACCTTGGACACCATGAGGTGACGGACGGCGAACTCGAGGGTGGAGTGGCTGGCGTCGATCTCGAAGGTCCCGGGGGCGGGAATGGTCGCGCCCTGGAACTCACGGGTGGCGATGGTGGACTCGGTGCTGGTCATGGGGGGTGCTCCTGGTCGATGTGGTCGGTCGGTCGGTGCCCAGCCATGTACTTCAAATTTGAATGACTGAACGAACAGTCCAACCGCCCTCACCCCGGAACTATTCCCACCCTCCCCCAGCCGGGAGCGAGATTCCGCTATCACATCGGGGGTGGACGAGGACGCCCGGGACCCTGAGCACCCACCCGCGGCGCGCCACGCAGGCAACACCCACAGCCACCTCGACGACACCGCCCTGGTCGACCGGGGCCACCAGCACCTCGCGGTGCGCATCATCCTCGGGATCGTGGCCGCGGTGGCCGTCATCACCATCGCGGGACTCATCATCTGGTGGCCACGAGGCGATGCCCCCGACACCGGCGCGTCGATCGCCGGCCTCGCCTACCCCGAGGCCACCGTCGTCGACATCCGCCAGGGCGAGTGTCCCACCTTCGAGTTCGACGCCCCCAGCGACTGCGACCTCGTCAGCGCCGAGCTGACCAGCGGGCCCGACGAGGGTTCGATCATCACCTTCCAGGTCGCCGCCATCGACTTCGACGTCCCCACCCTGGCCGTCGGCGACGAACTCGTCCTCCAGCACAACCCACTCGCCCCACCCGAGTTCGCCTACACCTACTGGGAGCACCAGCGCGACACGCCTCTCATCGCCCTCACCGCGCTCTTCGTCATCGTGGTCCTGGTCTTCGGTCGCTGGCACGGCGCCAGGGCGCTGGTCGGACTCGTCGTCACCTTCGGCATCATCGTGTGGTTCCTACTGCCGTCGCTGCTCCGCGACGAGCCGGCGGTGGCGGTCGCCCTCGTCGCCACCTCGCTCATCGCGTTCTCGACCCTGTACCTGGCCCACGGGCTCAGCCTCAACACCACCGTCGCCCTCGTCGGCACCATGGCCAGCCTCGTGGTCATCGCCGCCCTCGCGGCCGTCTTCGTCGGGCTCGCCCACCTCACCGGCCTGTCCAGCGCCGACGTCCAGCTGATCCGGGTCAGCGCCGAGGCCCTCGATCCCGCCGGCCTGCTGCTGGCGGGCATCATCATCGGCGCCCTCGGCGTGCTCGACGACGTGACCGTCACCCAGGTCGCCGCCGTCGCCGAGATCCGCGCGGCCGACCCCACCATGGCCCCCCGTCGCCTCTATCAACGGGGTGTGCGCGTCGGCCGGGACCACATCGCCGCCACCGTCAACACCCTCGTGCTGGCCTACGTCGGCGCGTCGCTGTCGCTCATGTTGTTCTTCGCCCAATCCGATCGCCCCATCGGCCAGCTCCTCGGCCAGGAGGCGGTCGCCATCGAGATCGTGAGGACCCTCGTCGGCAGCATCGGCCTCGTCGCCGCCGTCCCCATCACCACCGGCCTCGCCGTGCTCATCAGCAGCGCCGGCCGACCCCCAGCGAGCCATCCGCCCGA
>JBKGZW010000139.1:0-7101 GCA_046543225.1 Acidimicrobiales bacterium | reverse complement strand
CCGAGCTGCACCAGTACCTGGTCGACCACGGCACGCCGCCCGACGAGCTGCAACAAGCGCTCATCGACACCACCCGGGAGCGGTTCGGTCGCGTGGCCGGGATGCAGATCGATCCGGTGCAGGGCGCGTTCATGGAGATGCTCGTGCGGCTGATGCGTCCGGCCTTCGTGGTCGAGGTCGGCACCTTCACCGGCTACTCGTCGATCTGTCTCGCCCGTGGCCTGCCCGACCGCGGCCGGCTCCTGTGCTGCGACGTCAGCGACGAGTTCACCTCGGTGGCCCGCGAGTTCTGGCGGCGCGACGGGATCGACGATCGCATCGAGCTGCGCCTCGGCCCTGCGGTGGAGACCCTGGCGGCGCTGCCCGACGACCCGCCGGTCGACCTGGCCTTCATCGACGCCGACAAGGGCGGCTATCAGGACTACTACGAGGCGATCATCGCCCGCATGCGACCAGGTGGGGTGGTACTGGCCGACAACGTGCTCTGGAGTGGGGCGGTCATCGACCGGTCACGCACCGACGACGACACCGAGGCGATCCGTGCGTTCAACGACGCGCTGGCCGGCGACCACCGGGTCGAGGTCGTGATGCTCCCCCTCGGAGACGGCTTGACCATGGCCCGCAAGCGCTGACCCCAGCCGTCGCCGTGCCGGTGGCTCAGGTGAGGTTGGCGAACTTCTCCACGTGCTTGGTCTCGCCCGCGACCAACAAGATGTCGCCGTCGCTGATGAGGGTGTCGGGGGTGGCGTAGGTGAACGGCTCGCCCTCGGGCTTGATGCACACCACGGTGACCTCGTACTTGGCCCGGAGGCTGGCCTCCATCAGCGTCTTGCCGAAGGTCTCGGAGGGGGCGAGCGTCTCGACGAGGGCGAACCCGGCGTCGAGCTCGATGTAGTCGATCATGCGGCCGGTGACCATGTGGGCCACGCGCACCCCCATGTCGTGCTCGGGGAAGACCACCGCGTGGGCCCCGACGCGCTTGAGGATCCGCCCGTGGGACTCGGTGATGGCCTTGGCCCAGATGTTGGGGATGTTCAGGTCGGTGAGCGCCGCGGTGGTGAGGATGCTGGCCTCGATGTCGCCGCCGATGCAGACCACTGCCGCCTGGAAGTCGGTCGCGCCCAGCTGGCGGAGCGCGGCGATGTTGGTGGAGTCGGCCTCGACGACGTGGGTCAGAGCGGTGGACAGCTCCTGGACGACCCGAGGGTCGGTGTCGACCCCGAGGACCTCGTAGCCCAGGTACTCGAGGGTCTGGCCGAGGGCGCTGCCGAAGCGGCCGAGGCCGATGACCAGGACCTCGTCCCACTCGCCGCTGACGACGGGCACCTCGGGCCGCCACTCGGTGTGGGCGGGTAGGGGGGAGTTCTCATCCAATGAAGGGACGCTCCTGTGGGTAGCGGTAGAGGCGGTCGCGCTCACGGAGCACGAGCGCGGTGCCGACGGTCAGGGGGCCGAGACGACCGAGGACCATCAACATGATGACGATGAGCTTTCCTTCGGGGTCGAGGTCCGGGGTGATGCCGGTGGACAACCCGACGATACCCACTGCCGAGGTGGCTTCGAAGAGTGCTTCGGTCAGCTCCCACGGTCCGGTGGCCAGCAGCAGCATGGTGCCGGCGAGCTGGGCGAGGGCGACGGTGATCGTCACGGCGATGGCCTGGCGCACGAGCGTGCTGGGCATGCGGCGCCCGAAGGCGGTGACGTCGCTGTCGCCGCGGTACTCGGCCCACACCGCCAGCACCAGCAGTGCCATGGTGGTGACCTTGATCCCCCCGGCTGCGGACACGCTGCCGCCGCCGATGAACATGGAGATGATCGTGGCGAGCTGGGTGGTCTCGTTGGTGGCCCCGTAGTCGATCGTCGAGAACCCGGCGGTGCGCATGGTGGCGTTGAACCCGCTGGCGAGGACCTTGTGCCCGGTGTCGAGCCCGCCGAGGGTCGCGGGGTTGGTCCACTCGAACACGAGGAGCACCACCGCGCCCGCAACCAGGATCAGGCCGGTGGTGGTGAGGGTGAGCTTGGTGTGCATGCTCCACCGGCGTGGCCGCTTGGGCGTGGTGCGCAGGTCGTTGAGCACGGGGAACCCGACCGCTCCTGCGACGACGGCGACGGCGACGATGACGTTGATGAACGGATCGGTGACGAAGCCCTGGAGGCTGTCGGAGAACAGGGCGAACCCGGCGTTGTTGAACGCCGACACCGCGTGGAACCCACCCAGCTCGATCGCGAGCCACCACGGCTCGTCGTGGCGCAACCAGAAGGTGGCGGTGAGGGCGACGAACAGCACGACCTCGACGCTGGCAGCGACCACCAGCACGCCTTTGATGACGCGGGCGATGTCCCCGAGGTCGAGGCTGCCGCCGGTCTCGACCTGGGCCACCCGTCGCCCCCGCAACCCGATCCGTCGCGACACGACCAGTCCCGCGAGCGAGCCCAGGGTGATGATGCCGAGCCCGCCGAGCTGGATCAGCACCACGAGCACTCCCTTGCCGAAGGTGCTCCAGTAGGTGGGGGTGTCGACCACGACGAGTCCGGTGACGGTCAGCGCCGACGTGGCGGTGAACAGGGCCTGCACGAGCGGGGCGCCGCCGTCGTCCACGCTCGAGATCGGCATCGCCAACAGCGCGGTTCCCGCGACGAGCACGAGGAGGAACATGGCCACGAGCAGGCGGGCGGGGGTGGATTGGATGCCGAGGACGCTGTGTCGTGCCATGGGTCAGCCGATGATCGGTCGTTCTTCGGGGAACCGGTAGAGCCGGTCGCGCTCGCGCAGCACCAGCGCGGTGCCGAGGGTGAGCGGGCCGACACGGCCGAGGAACATGAGCGCGACGAGGACCACCTGGGCGGGAGCGGCGAACAGTCCGGTGATGCCGTTGGAGAGCCCGACGGTACCGAACGCCGAGGTGGCTTCGAACAGTGTCTCGCTGAGGGTGAAGTCGCTGAACCCGATGAGCAACAGGTTGCCGGTGAACAGCGCGGCGAGGCCGATCAGCACCACCGAGATCGCCTGGCGCTGGGCCACCGCCGGCACCCGACGCCCGAACCGGCTCACGTCGGGGTCGCCCCGGAGCTCGGCCCACACCATCAACACGATGACCGCGGCGGTGGTGACCTTGATCCCCCCGGCGGTGCCGGCCGCGCCGCCGCCGATGAACATCAACAAGATGGTGATGAGGTGGGTCGACTCGGTCACCTCCGCGTAGTCGATGGCGTTGAACCCGGCGGTGCGGGGCATGACGGCGCTGAAGAAGCCGGCCGAGGTGGTCTCGCCCGAGGCCAGGGCTCCGAGGGTGTTCGGGTTCGACCACTCGATGATCGACACGGCGATGGTGCCGCCGACGAGGAGGACCACGGTCATGGAGACGGTCAACTTGGTGTGCAGCGACCAGCGACGCCAGCGCAGCGGTTCGCGCCGGAGCTCCATCACCACGGGGAACCCCAGCCCACCGGCGATCACCGCGACCGCCACCACCGTGAGGATGATCGGGTCGCCGAGGAACCCGACGAGGCTGTCGGAGAACAGGGCGAACCCGGCGTTGTTGAACGCGGACACGGCGTGGAAGACGCCCAGCCACAGGGCTCGTGGGAGGGCTTCGTCGTAGGCGATCCAGAACCGGGCCGAGAGCGCGACGGCGGCGACGACCTCGAAGAGGATGGTGAACTTGGCGACCCCGATGAGGATCGTCCGCACGTCGCCCAGATCGAGAGCGCCGGTCTCGACGCGGGTCATCAGCCGCGAGCGGAGGCGCAGCTTGTGGCTGATGAACAGCGCGGCGAAGGAGGCCATGGTCATGATCCCGAAGCCGCCGAGCTGGACGAGGAACAGGATCACACCCTGGCCGTACCCGGACCAGTAGGTGGCCGTGTCGACGGTGATCAGGCCGGTGACACACACCGCCGAGGTGGCGGTGAAGACCGCGGTCAGCACCGAGGGCCGCCCGCCGGTGGCGGTGGCGAAGGGGGCCAGCAACAGGATGGTCCCCAGGGCGATCGCGGCGACGAACGCGACGACGACCAACTGCGCCGGATGGTTGATGCGGATCCCGAGGAACCCTGTGCGAGCCACTGGGCAATCCTGTCAGATGCGAGGTGGAGCATCGGGGTCCATCCCGGGGCCCGAGCCAGTACCGTCGGGCCATGCGGACATGGCCGGGAACCCCCTACCCGCTCGGTGCGACCTACGACGGCTCAGGAACGAACTTCTCGGTGTTCTCCGAGGTGGCGGACCGGATCGAGCTGTGCCTCTTCGACGACGACGGTTCCGAGCACCGCCTCGACCTGCCGGAGGTCACCGGGTTCTGCTGGCACGGCTACCTGCCCGACGTGGGACCCGGTCAGCGCTACGGGTACCGGGTGCACGGCCCCTACGAGCCCGAGTCCGGTGTGCGGTGCAACCCGGCGAAGGTGCTCATCGACCCCTACGCAACCGCGGTCGAGGGGGGTGTGAACTGGGACGAGTCGGTGTTCCCGTACCACTTCGGCGACCCCGACGGCGAGGCCAACCCGGACGACAGCGCGCCGTTCGTGCCGTGGTCGGTCGTGGTCAACCCGTTCTTCGACTGGGGCAACGACCGGCATCCGCTCACCCCGTGGCACAAGACCGTGGTCTATGAGGCACACGTCAAGGGCCTCACCATGACCCATCCCGACGTGGAACCCGAGCTGCGGGGCACCTTCCTGGGGGTGGCGTCGCCTGCCATCGTCGAGCACCTGGTCGACCTGGGGATCACCGCCATCGAGCTCATGCCGGTGCACCAGTTCGTGCACGACCACACGCTCCACCAGCGGGGGCTGCGCAACTACTGGGGCTACAACTCCATCGGGTTCTTCGCCCCGCACAACGAGTACGCGGTGCGCGGCCACCGAGGCCAGCAGGTCACCGAGTTCAAGTCGATGGTGAAGGCGCTGCACGCGGCCAACATCGAGGTCATCCTCGACGTGGTCTACAA
This sequence comes from Acidimicrobiales bacterium, assembly GCA_046543225.1. Classification (GTDB taxonomy): domain Bacteria; phylum Actinomycetota; class Acidimicrobiia; order Acidimicrobiales; family SKKL01; genus SKKL01. The sequence goes on along the minus strand of JBKGZW010000139.1, from coordinate 2,152 downwards.
CCACACCGCCGAGGGCAACCACCTGGGGCCGATGCTGTCCTTCCGCGGGATCGACAACCCGGCGTACTACCACCTGATGCCCGACGAGCCCCGCTACTACATGGACTTCACCGGCACGGGCAACACGGTCAACACCCGTCACCCACACGTGCTGCAGCTGATCATGGACAGCCTCCGGTACTGGGTCACCGAGATGCACGTGGACGGCTTCCGCTTCGACCTGGCATCCGCGCTGGCCCGCGAGCTGCACGCGGTCAACCAGCTGTCGGCGTTCTTCAACCTCATCCAGCAGGATCCGGTCATCAGCCGGGTGAAGCTGATCGCGGAGCCCTGGGACGTGGGCGAGGGCGGCTACCAGGTGGGCAACTTCCCCGCGCTGTGGACCGAGTGGAACGGCAAGTACCGCGACACGGTCCGCGACTACTGGCGGGGCGAGGACCAGACCCTGGGCGAGTTCGCCTCGCGCTTCACCGGCAGCTCCGACCTGTACGAGGACACCGGCCGCCGTCCCCACGCCAGCATCAACTTCGTGACCGCCCACGACGGGTTCACCCTGGCCGATCTGGTCTCCTACAACGAGAAGCACAACGAGGCCAACGGCGAGGACAACACCGACGGCGAGCACCACAACCGCTCGTGGAACTGCGGGGTCGAGGGGCCCACCGACGACCCGAAGGTGCTCGAGCTGCGGGCCCGCCAGCGACGGAACTTCCTCACCACCCTGCTGCTCTCGCAGGGGGTGCCGATGATGCTGTCCGGGGACGAGCTCGGCCGCACCCAGCACGGCAACAACAACGTGTACTGCCAGGACAACGAGCTGTCATGGATCGACTGGTCCGCGATCGACCACGAGCTGCTCGACTTCGTCCGCAAGCTGGTGGCGCTGCGCCGTTCCCATCCGGTGTTCCGCCGCCGCCGCTGGTTCCTCGGAACCCACGCCGAGAACGGCGAGCGCGACATCGTGTGGTTCCGCCCCGACGGCACCGAGATGCGCGACGAGGACTGGTGGAAGGACTACGCCAAGTCGGTGGCGGTGCTCCTCAACGGCCAGGCCATCGCCACTCCCGGACCGCGTGGTGAGCGCATCGTCGACCACACCTTCTACCTGGTGTTCAACGGGCACCACGGCCGGCTGAACTTCACCCTGCCGCCCCTCGAGCTCGGAGAGCGGTGGGTCCGCGTGCTCGACACCAGCGAGGCCACCTTCGCCTCCACCCGCCGCCACTGGCGTGCGGGCGAGCGCATCAGGGCCGACGCCCGGTCGGTGCTGGTGCTGCGCCGGGTCGACGACACCCCCGGTCGCCACGCCATCCGCGGCGGTGCCTGAGGTGGTCGTGCCGCGGGCCACCTACCGGGTCCAGTTGCGGCCCGAGTTCGGCTTCGAGGACGCGGCCGCCGTCGCTGACTACCTGGCGGCGCTCGGGGTCAGCCACCTGTACGCCTCGCCGTACCTGCAGGCGGCGCCGGGCAGCACCCACGGCTACGACGTCATCGACCACGCGAAGGTCAACGACGAGCTCGGGGGCGAGGCGGGACACCGTCGCATGGTCGCCGCGCTGGGCGAGGCGGGGCTCGGCCAGGTCGTCGACCTGGTCCCCAACCACATGGCGATCGGTCCCCGCGGCAACCGGTGGTGGTGGGACGTGTTGGAGAACGGTCGGTCGAGCCGCTTCGCCAGCCACTTCGACGTCGACTGGGATCCTCCAGGCGAGTCGATGCGCAACCGGGTGCTGATGCCGATCCTCGGCGACCACTACGGCCGGGCCCTCGAACGGGGTGAGATCACGGTGGGGTGGAGTCCCGAGTCGCGCTTCGTCGTCAGCTACTACGACCACGTGCTGCCCTCGGCCCCTCGTTCGCTCGACGTGGTCCTGCTGGGAGCGGCCGAGCGGTGCGACTCGTCGGGAGCCGACCATCTCGCCTTCATCGGCAGCTCGTTGGCCCGCCTTCCCTCGCTCAGCCGCGAGCCGGGCGCCGATGTGGCGACCCGGCACCGCGACAAGGAGGTCCTGTACCAGCAGCTCGCGCGCCTGGCCGGTGACGACCCGGCGGTGGGCCAGGCGGTACGGGACGAGGTGCGCGCGCTCAACGCCGACGTCGACGCGCTCGACCGGTTCCTCGATCGCCAGAACTACCGTCTCGCCTACTGGCG
>JBKGZW010000138.1:0-7173 GCA_046543225.1 Acidimicrobiales bacterium | reverse complement strand
GGATGTCACCGTAGCCCGTTGCCATGCTGTCAACAAGCCGCCCGCAGTGCACATCCGGCAGATGGTCCTAGCATCCCGGTGGTGACACCACAAGACCGACCCGACAGCTATCACATGACCCCCGACGAGCTTCGCCGGCATGGGTACCGGGTCATCGACTGGATCGCGTCCTACCTCGAGACGATCGAGGACCGGCCGGTGGGCTCGACCGTGGCGCCGGGCGAGATCAGGTCGCAGTTGCCCGCCCACCCGCCGTCCGGCCCGGAACCGTTCGAGGACGTGCTCGCCGACGTCGAGTCGCTCATCATGCCGGGCATCGTGCACTGGCAGTCCCCGGACTTCTTCGGGTACTTCCCGGCGAACTCGTCGGGCCCGTCGGTGCTCGGTGAGCTGTTGTCAGCCGGGCTCGGCGTGCAAGGGATGCTCTGGGCGACGAGCCCGGCGTGCACCGAGCTCGAGAGCCACGTGCTCGACTGGATGATCGAGCTGTTGGGGCTTCCCACCATGTTCCGGTCCGACGGCCCCGGGGGCGGTGTCATCGCCGACAGCGCCTCCAGCGCCATCCTCTGCGCCGTGCTGGCCGCCCGGCAGCGGGTCGGCGGTGCCGACATGTTGTCCGAGCTCGTTGGCTATGCATCCCGCGAAGCGCACTCCGCGGTCGAGAAGGCCTTCGCCATCGCCGGGTTCCGGCCGGCTCAGCTGCGCTCGGTCGACACCGACGACGACCTCGCCATGTCGCCCGAGCACCTCTCCGCGCTCATCGCCGAGGATTGGGCAGCGGGCCGCCGCCCGTTCTTCGTCTGCGCCACGGCCGGAACGACCTCCACGATGGCCTTCGACCCCGTGCCGATGATCGCCGCCGTCTGCGCCCAGCACCGTACGTGGCTCCACGTCGATGCCGCCATGGCCGGCGCCGCCGGGGTCGTGCCCGAGCTGCGGTGGGTCAACGACGGACTCGACCGCGTCGACTCGTGGTGCTTCGATCCCCACAAGTGGTTGTTCACCAACTTCGACTGCGACTGCCTCTACGTCGCCGACCGCCAGCCGCTGATCGAGGCCCTCAGCGTGGTGCCGGAGTACCTCCGCAACCCAGCCAGCAGCTCGGGCTCGGTGATCGACTACCGCGACTGGCAGATCCCGCTCGGTCGACGCTTCCGCGCCCTGAAGCTGTGGTTCGTGATCCGCCACTACGGGGCCGAGGGGCTGCGCCATCACGTCGCGCGCCACGTCGAGCTTGCAGGACGGCTGGCAGGACGGATCGAGGCCGACGATCGCTTCGTCCTCGCCGCTCCCCGCCGGCTCAACCTCGTCTGTCTCCGCTCGGCTGCTGGCCAGGACGAGACCCAGCGCATCCTCGACGCGGTGAACGACTCGGGTCAGGCGTTGCTCACCCACACCCGGATCGACGGTGAGCTCGTCATCCGGGTGTCGGTCGGCCAGACCACGACCGAGATCGACCACGTCGACCGCCTGTGGCAGCTGCTGAGCGACGCCGCCTCGGGCATCGAGCTGGCCCGACGATCGGGAGCCCATGTCGCGCCCACCGCAGAGGAGTAGCGTCACACCATGCCGAGCTTGAGCTTCGAAGGCGAGACCCATGCCGAGATCGTGCAGAAGGTGCGGCGCTGGCTCGCCTCGGTGGATGGCCAGCAAGACGAGGTGCTCACCCCGGCCGACGCCATCACCCAGGGTGCCGAGCTGACCAAGGACGCGCTGCGGATCATCGCCGCGTCGGCGCCGGGCCCGGTCGCCCAGTCCGACGTCGTGAAGGCCCTCACCGCCATGGGGTACCAGGCCACCGACACCACTCGCGACGCGGTCCTGTCCGGGCTCGACGCGCTCGAGACCGCCACCGACGGCGGCCTGGTGAAGAAGGTGTCGGGCGCCGGCTCCAAGGCCATGTACGAGATGAACTCGGCGGTCGCCCGCCAGCTGTTCCGCTCGGTGACCGGCCGCTGACCGAGATGCCCGCCCGGGCGGGTCCGAGGCGGCGACCGGCGCACCGGGGGCGGCGGCGCACGGGGTAGGATCACCTTTTCGCCATCTCACCCAGGAGTTGCCCATGGCGGAGATCGAGATCGGGATGGGAAAGAGCGGGCGACGCGCCTATGGCCTGGACGACGTCGCCATCGTCCCCAGCCGACGCACCCGCGATCCCGAAGACGTCGACATCTCCTGGGAGCTCGACGCCTACCGGTTCGAGCTGCCGGTGATGTCGGCCGCGGTCGACGGTGTCACCAGCCCCGACACCGCCATCGAGATGGGTCGCCTCGGTGGGGCTGGGGTGCTCAACCTCGAAGGGCTGTGGACCCGCTACGCCGATCCGGTGCCCTACCTCGACGAGATCGCCGGCCTCGACGCCGACAAGGTCACCCGACGTCTCCAGGAGATCTACGCCGAGCCCATCAAGACCGAGCTGGTCTCCGAACGCATCCGCCACATCCGCGACGCGGGACAGGTGGCCGTCGCCTCGGTCACGCCGCAACGCACCGCGGCGCTCATCCCCGCCATCACCGAGGCCGAGCTCGACCTCCTGGTCATCCAGGGCACCGTCGTGTCGGCCGAGCACCTGTCCAGCTCGGTCGAACCCCTCAACCTCAAGTCCTTCGTCCGCGAGCTCGACATCCCGGTCATCGTGGGCGGGTGCGCCAGCTACCAGGCGGCCCTGCACCTCATGCGCACCGGTGCCGCCGGCGTCCTCGTCGGTGTCGGGCCGGGACATGCCTGCACCACCAGGGCGGTCCTCGGGCTCGGCGTGCCGCAGGCCACCGCCATCGCCGACGTGCGAGCCGCCCGGATGCGCCACCTCGACGAGACCGGCGTGTACGTCCAGGTCATCGCCGACGGCGGGATGGCTACCGGTGGCGACATCGCCAAGGCGGTGGTCTGCGGTGCCGACGGGGTCATGATCGGTTCGCCCCTGGCTGCCGCCACCGAGGCTCCGGGTCGTGGCTACCACTGGGGCATGGCCACCTCCCACACCACGTTGCCCCGTGGCACCAGGGTCCAGACCTCCGCCCGGGGCACCCTCGAGGAGATCCTCCTCGGGCCGGCCCACGAAGACGACGGGCGCACGAACCTCATGGGCGCGCTGCGGACCTCGATGGCCACGTGTGGCTACGGCACGCTCAAGGAGTTCCAGAAGGCCGAGCTCATGGTCGCACCGGCGTTGCAGACCGAGGGCAAATCGCTCCAGCAGTCACAACGAGTAGGGATGGGCGCATGACCGACGGGCCAGCCAGCTTCGACCACAAGTTCGGCCGCGAGGGACTCACCTACGACGACGTCCTGTTGCTGCCCGCCGCGTCCGAGGTCATGCCCTCCCACGCCGACACCTCCACCCGGTTCTCCCGCAACATCACTCTGGCCATGCCGCTGGTCTCCGCCGCCATGGACACCGTCACCGAGGCCCGGCTGGCCATCGCCATGGCGCGCCACGGTGGCATCGGGGTCATCCACCGAAACCTCTCCGTCGAGAACCAGGCCAGCGAGGTCGATCGGGTCAAGCGATCCGAGTCCGGCATGATCGCCGACCCGGTCACCGTCGGCCCCGAGGCCACCGTCGGCGACGCGTCCGCCCTCATGGCCCGGTTCCACATCTCGGGCGTGCCCGTCACCGATCCCGATCGTCGGCTGCTCGGGATCGTCACCAACCGCGACCTGCGGTTCAACGACCGCGACGACATCCCCGTCACCGATCTCATGACCGGCGAGGGTCTGGTCACCGCGCCGGTCGGCACCACCCTCGAAGACGCCATGAGCATCCTGGCCAAGCACCGCATCGAGAAGCTCCCCATCGTCGACGAGCACGGCAAGCTCTCCGGGCTCATCACCGTCAAGGACATCCAGAAGCGCATCGCCTTCCCGCACGCCACCAAGGACGAGCACGGCCGGCTCCGGGTGGCGGCCGCCGTCGGCACCGGACCCGATGCCTTCGACCGCATCGAGGGCCTGGTGCACCGCGGGGTCGACGTCGTGGTGATCGACACCGCCCACGGCCACGCGAGCTCGGTCGTCGAGATCGTCGCCAAGGTCAAGGCCAACTGGGACGTCGACGTCGTCGCCGGCAACGTGGCCACCGGCGCGGCGGCCGAGGCGCTCATCGCTGCGGGCGCCGACGCCATCAAGGTGGGCATCGGCCCCGGCTCCATCTGCACCACCCGGGTCGTCGCCGGCATCGGGGTGCCCCAGATCACCGCCGTGTTCGACTGCTCGCAGGTCGCGGCCCGCCACGGGGTGCCGGTGGTTGCCGACGGCGGGGTCCAGTTCTCGGGTGACATCGCCAAGGCGCTGGCCGCCGGCGCCGACACGGTCATGTTGGGCAACGCCCTGGCCGGGGTCGAAGAAGCTCCCGGCGAGATCGTCGTGCAGTCCGGCGAGCGCTTCAAGGAGTACCGGGGCATGGGTTCGCTCGGCGCCATGCAGGGCCGGTCGTTCTCCAAGGACCGCTACTTCCAGGGCTCGGTCGACAGCGGCAAGCTGGTCCCCGAGGGCATCGAGGGCCGTGTGCCCTACAAGGGTCCCCTCGCCCCGGTGCTGCACCAGTTCGTCGGTGGGCTGCGTCAGGCCATGGGCTATTGCGGGGCCAACTCGGTCGCCCAGCTGCAGTCCGACGCCCAGTTCATCAGGATCTCCCCGGCCAGCCTCCGCGAGAGCCACCCCCACGACGTGGTCATCTCCAAGGAAGCCCCCAACTACCGGCTCTGAGCGTGACCGACCACTTCGACACCGTCCTCGTCATCGACTTCGGCGCGCAGTACGCGCAGCTCATCGCCCGCCGGGTGCGCGAGGCCCACGTCTACAGCGAGATCGTCCCCCACACCACGACCGCGGCCGAGATCGCTCGACTCCAGCCCGCGGCGATCATCCTCAGCGGGGGTCCCAAGTCGGTCCACGTCGCGGGTGCGCCCTCGATCGACCCCGACGTCTACGACCTCGGGATCCCGCTCTTCGGCATCTGCTACGGGGCACAGCTCATCGCCCGCGACCTCGGTGGCGAGGTGTCCAAGACCGGCAGGGGCGAGTACGGCCGCACCGACCTGGCGGTCAGGGGCGAGTCGGTGCTGTTCGGCCACGACCAGCCCGACTCCCAGGTCGTGTGGATGAGCCACTTCGACTCCATCAGCCGGGCACCCGAGGGGTTCGTGGCCACCGCGTCCACCCCCGAGACCCCTGCCGCGGTGTTCGAGTCCGCCGAGCGACGCATCTTCGGCGTGCAGTACCACCCCGAGGTCGCCCACACCCCCTACGGCCAAGACCTGTTGAAGCGGTTCCTCCACGACCTGGCCGACTGCCCACCCACCTGGACCATGACCTCCATCATCGAGACCCAGGTCGAGGAGATCCGCAAGCAGGTGGGGTCCGAGCGCGTGATCTGCGGGTTGTCCGGAGGGGTCGACTCCGCGGTCGCCGCGGCCCTGGTCCACAAGGCGATCGGACCCCAGCTCACCTGCGTCTACGTCGACACCGGCCTCATGCGCCAGGGCGAGTCCGATCAGGTGGTCGACACCTTCCAGCGCCACCAGGGCATCGAGCTGATCCACGTGCGGGCCGCCGACCGGTTCTTCGAGCGCCTCGCCGGCATCACCGATCCCGAGGAGAAGCGCAAGGCCATCGGCGAGCGGTTCATCCGCGAGTTCGAGCCTGCTGCGGCGGGGCTCACCGACGCCAAGTTCCTGGTGCAGGGCACGCTCTACCCCGACGTCATCGAGTCCGGTACCCCCGATGCCGCCAAGATCAAGTCCCACCACAACGTCGGTGGTCTGCCCGACGACATGGACTTCGAGCTGATCGAACCGCTGCGCTCGCTGTTCAAGGACGAGGTCCGGCGCGTGGGCGAGGAGCTCGGGCTCCCCGAGGAGATCGTCTGGCGCCAGCCGTTCCCCGGGCCGGGGCTGGGGGTTCGCATCATCGGCGAGGTCACCAAGGAGCGGGCCGATCTGTTGCGCAAGGCCGACGCCATCGTCCGCGAGGAGATCCACAAGGCCGGTCTCGACCGCGAGATCTGGCAGGTGTTCGCCGTGCTGCTGGCCGATGTGCGTTCGGTGGGGGTCATGGGCGACGAGCGCACCTACGGGCATCCGGTCGTCATCCGCGCCGTCACCAGCGAGGATGCCATGACCGCCGACTGGGCCCGGCTGCCCTACGAGCTGTTGGAGAAGCTGTCGAGCCGCATCATCAACGAGGTCGACGGCATCAACCGGGTCGCCTACGACATCACCTCCAAACCGCCCGGCACCATCGAGTGGGAGTAGGCGGCAGCCTCGATCAGGTCCCGGCGAGGCGCTCGATGACCGGTCCCATGTCGTCGAGCTCGGCGGCGCTGATGCCGATGTAGGAGATCCCCCAGCGCTCGCGGCGTTCGCGGAGCTGTTCGACGATCTCGTCCGCGGTGCCGGCGAGCGCGTGGGGACTGGCGAGGGCAGCCTCGGGACTGAGGCCGAGGGCGGGACCCATCGCCGCGGCCAAGCCGTGGCGGTCGTCGGTGACCGCGGCGACGTGCACCCGCACCTGGAGCTCGAGGTCGTCGAAGCGATCCCCGGCGGCGTCGCGGATCCAGCCGATCTTCTCGTCGGTCGCATCCACGGTCGCGTTCGGCCCGACACTGGCGTCGATGGTCCCTCCGGCCAGGTTGACGTTGATGCCGACGATGTCGGCCTCACGGGCGGCGAGCGAGAGCACCCGCCTGCCGCCGCCCCCGATCAGCAGGGGCGGGTGGGGACGCTGGACCGGCTTGGGGGTCCCCTCGAGGCCGTCGATCCGGTAGTGAGCACCGGCGTGGGTCACCGGGCCGTCGCCGAAGAGCCCCTTGACGACGGCGATCGCCTCCTCCAACCGGTCGATGCGGGCTCCGGGTGGGTCGAGGCGGATGCCGGACTGCTCGTAGTCGGTGGTCATCCATCCAGCACCGAGGCCCATCTCCAGGCGTCCGTCGGAGAGCACGTCGATGGTGGCCGCCTCCTTCGCGAGGATCACGGGATGCCGGTAGTCGTTGCAGAAGACCAGGGCCCCCACCCGCAGCGTCGTGGTGGCCGATGCGGCGGCCATGATCGCGGCGACGGGAGCGAGCTGGTCGTCGAGGTGGTCGGCCACGGTGAGCACCGACACCCCGAGATCCTCGGCCTTGCGGGCCAGCTCGGCCCACCCCTGCGCGTCGGCCGGGCCTCCGGCCTG
>JBKGZW010000137.1:0-7186 GCA_046543225.1 Acidimicrobiales bacterium | reverse complement strand
AGCACGAGCCGGAGCGCGTCGGGCTCGTGGCGCAGGACGAGCCGGTCGATCTCGCCCAGGTAGTCGCCGTCGACCTGGTGGGGGAACGGTCCGTGGCCCTCGACCACGATCTCGTCGAGGTCGTGGCGGACCTCGACGGCGCGTCCGGACCGCAGCCCCTGTCGACCGCCGAGCGCCGAGGCGACCAGTCGCAGCAGCGGGCCGACCGACAAGGTGCGCAACGCCACCATCGACAGACCGTTGTCGAGGGTGGCGTCGGGAGCGAGATGGAACGGTCGGTTGCCGAGGTACGTGTAGGGATCGGTGTTGAGGCAGATCCCGAAGTAGGCGTCGTCGATGACGTCGCCGTCGGGGAAGCGCGCGGCGAACCTCGGGCGTGACCGGTCGTAGTGGCGGAACCAGGTGTCGACCGCGCACCAGGCGAAGAGCGGATGCCCCGCCCACCGCTTGATGGTCCCGCGACGCTCGACCTGGTGCACCACCTCGGCGTCATAGCCGATCCCGACGTGGAACAGGAAGCAGCGACCGTTGGCGGTGCCGACCCCGACCGGGCGGATCGACCCGGCCGCCAGACTGTCGAGCAGGACGCTGGTGGCCTCGATGGGGTCGTTGGGGAGGCCGATGGTGCGGGCGAACACGTTGGTCGACCCACCGGGGAGGGTCGCCAGCGCGGTGCCGGTGCCGACCAGGCCGTTGGCGGCCTCGTTCAAGGTGCCGTCGCCGCCGAGCGTCACCACCACGTCGACTCCTTCCGCGGCTGCACCCTGCGCGAGCCGCATGGCGTGGTCGCGCCGGCTGGTCTCGGCCACCTGGAGCTCGTGGTCTGCGGACAGGGCCTTCTGGATGACCACCCGGCTCCTGGCCGTGACCGACGATGCGGAGGAGTTGACGAGGAGGAGCAGCTTCAGGAGGACTCCCGGGACGAGGGTGCTGGACGGTCGACGATGGCGACGGTACTGCCTCGGGGCGAGGATTTGGACAGGCACTGCCGCTCGGCCCACAATCTCTGCCATGAACGTCGTCGTCTGCGTGAAGCAGATCCCGGACCCGGCTGACCCGGGTGCGTTGGATCCCTCGACCAAGACCCTCAAGCGCGAAGGGAAGCTCATCCTCGACGAGTCCGACTCGTACGGCGTCGAGATGGCTCTCCAGCTCGTCACCAACGCCGGCGGGGGAGATGTCACCCTCGTCTCGATGGCTCCGAACAGCGAGACCTCGGGCTTGCGCACCGCGCTGGCCATGGGTGCCGCATCGGCCACGTTGGTGAGCGATCCGGCGCTGCAGGGTACCGACGCCCTCGGCACCGCCAAGGTGCTCGCGGCGGTGATCAAAGACGCCGAAGCCGACCTGGTCCTCACCGCGACCGAGTCGAGCGACGGCTACACCGGGACCGTGCCCCAGCAGCTCGCCGAGCTGTTGGGCCGCCCGTCGATCACCTTCGCCAAGACCATCGAGGTCGACGGCGACACCGTGAAGGTGCAGCGCCAGACCGAGGGCGGCTACGACGACGTCGAGTGCCCGCTGCCCGCCGTGGTGTCGGTCACCGCCGGCGTGGTCGAGCCCCGCTATCCCTCGTTCAAGGGGATCATGGCGGCCAAGTCCAAGCCCATCGAAGAAAAGACCGTCGCCGATCTTGGCCTCGATGCCTCCGCCGTCGGATGGGACGGCGCCCGCCAGGAGATCGTCGACATCGCCGCCGCCCCCGAGCGTGAGGCCGGCGAGATCATCGAGGACGACGGCGAAGCACACCTCAAGATCGTCGAGTTCCTCGACGGGCTCAAGGTCCTGTAGGAGGAGCTGGAGATGACACTGTCCAAGATCTGGGTCTACGCGCAGGCTGACGAGGGGAAGGTCTCGACCATCACCCTCGAGCTGCTGGCCAAGGCTCGCGAGCTGGCCGACACCGTCGAGGCCGTCTACGGCGGCGCGGACGCCGATGCCGTCGCCGGCGAGCTCGGCGAGCACGGTGCCACCGCGGTGCACACCACCGGCGATCTCGGTGGTTCGCTGCCGGGCGTTCCCGTCTCCTCGGCCATCGCCGCCGCGGTCGAGTCCGGCAACGGCCCCGACGCCCTGCTCATCGGCACCAACTACGACGGTCGTGACGTCGCCGGTCGCCTCTCGGCCAAGCTCGACGTCCCGGTGGTCACCAACGTCGTCGACCTCGAGCTCGACGGTGACGACCTGGTGGGCACCGAGCCCATCTTCGGTGGCACCACCAACGTCAAGACCAAGGCCACCAACGACGGTCTCAAGATCCTGTTGGTGCGGCCCAAGTCCTTCGTCGCCGAGCCCTCGGGTGGGGGCGCGGCCTCGGTCTCGGAGCTTCCGGTTCCCGACACCGGCGCCACCGGCACCGCCCGCATCACCAACCGCTACGTCGAGGAGGCCTCCGGTCCCAAGCTCGACGAGGCCGCCATCGTGGTCTCGGGCGGTCGTGGTCTCGGCGACGCCGAGAAGTTCCAGATGATCGAGGATCTGGCCAAGCTGCTCAAGGCCGCCCCCGGCGCCTCGCGTGCCATCGTCGACGCCGGCTGGGTGCCGTTCAGCTATCAGGTCGGCCAGACCGGCAAGGTCGTGAAGCCCAGCGTCTACATCGCTGCGGGCATCTCCGGCGCCACCCAGCACATGGTCGGCATGAAGGGTTCCAAGAACATCATCGCCATCAACAAGGATCCCGAGGCGCCGATCCACGGCATCGCCGATCTCGGCATCGTCGGCGACGTGCACAAGGTCCTGCCCAAGCTGATCGAGGCCTTGCAGAACCGGTAGTGCTCCGGCACAGTGATGAGTGCCTGATGGCCCCGGTTCCGGCCGGGGTCATCGGCGGTTTTCGGATGTGGATCCGGTGGGTAGGGGGAAGCCACGCGACGCTCAGGAGGTCGACGATGGCCGAGCCCTATGTGATCACGTCCCCGTGTCTGGAGACCAAGGACAAGTCGTGTGTCGACGTGTGCCCGGTGCAGTGCATCTACGAGATTCAGGACGGCATGCTCGTCTCGCGCTTCGAAGCCGACGGCGAGGTCGCCAACACCCACGAGGCCCATCCCGAGATGCAGTTCCTGCACGGGGACTCGATGCTCTACATCAACCCCGACGAGTGCACCTCCTGTGACGCCTGCATGCCCGAGTGTCCTGTCGACGCGATCTTCCCCGGTGACCAGGTTCCCGAGAGCGAGGCCGAGTTCATCGACGTCAACCGCTTCGTGTTCGCCGACGCCACGAGCTGAGCGCCGACGCTAACGACTTGGTAAACATCGCCCGGTGTCGAGATCGGACCGGCGGCGGTGATCTAGCGTCGAAGCGTGGAACCACGGCCAGAGCCGGTTCGCCCGGCAGAGCCGCCCACGACCGGCCCGGGACGGGTGCTCGTGGTGGAGGACGACCGCCATCTCGCCGACGTGGTGCGCCGCTATCTCGAACACGAGGGCTACCAGGTCACCGTCGAACACGACGGGCGTGCCGGGCTGGCCCACGCGCTCGACGCCCTCCCCGATCTGGTCGTGCTCGACCTCATGCTTCCCGGGCTCGACGGTTTGGAGGTGTGTCGGCGGCTGCGCCAGGTCGCCCCCATCCCGGTGGTGATGCTGACCGCCCGGGGCGAGGAGGAGGATCGCGTGGCCGGCCTCGAGCTCGGCGCCGACGACTACCTGGCCAAGCCGTTCTCGCCCCGTGAGCTGATCGCCAGGGTGCGGGCGGTGCTGCGCCGGGCGCAGGGCTCGCTGGTCGCCCACGGCTCGTCGGTGCTCGAGGGCGGGGGGATCGAGGTCGACATGGTGGCCCACGAGGCCCGCCGGGAGGGTGAGGCCATCGCCCTCACCGCCAAGGAGCTCGACCTGTTGACCCACTTCATGACCAACCCGGGGCGCGCCTTCAGCCGACCGGAGCTGCTCACCGCGGTGTGGGGCTACGACATCGGCGACACCGCGACGGTCACGGTGCACGTGCAGCGACTGAGGGAGAAGATCGAAACTCGCCCGCGCTCGCCCCGCCACCTGGTCACGGTGCGCGGCGTCGGCTACCGGTTCGACCCGTGAGGGTGACGACCACATCCCGTCACGACGACGGGCGAGCCCCGGCGGCGGTGGCCTCGGCCATCGTGGCGGTGGGACTGGTGGGCGCGGTGACCGTCGCGTTGATGATCGGGGCCACCGCGAGCGAGGTGCTGGTCCTGGTGGCCATGGCCGCCGGCGGCTCCGCGCTGGTGGCTGCGGCGAGCACCGTGCTGCTCCGCGCACTCCGCCACCGTGGCCTCGCCGCCCAGGTGTTCGGCGTCGCCCTCGCCTCCATCGCCGCGACCGCAGCGGGCGTCGGCGTCGCCGCATGGGCGATGTTCCTCTCCGCCCACGATCTCGGGGTGCTCGCGGTGGTGCTGTTGCTGTCGGCCGCGGTCGCCGCCGCCGCGGCCTGGCTCCTGGGCGCAGCGTTCCGGGCCAGCGCTGCCGCGGTCCGCGACCAGATCTCCATGCTCGACAGCGACACACTCGTGGGTCCACGAGACGACCTCGTCACCGGCGAGCTGCAGGCGCTGTCCGGGGCGGTGGCCGACGCCCACTGCGAGCTGCTGGAGGCGCGGGCCCGGACGCGCCGACTCGAGTCGTCCCGGCGAGAGCTGGTGGCGTGGGTGTCACACGACCTGCGCAGCCCGATCGGCGCCATCCGTGCCATGTCCGAAGCGCTCGAGGACGGTGTCGTCGTCGACCCCGTCGACGTCGCCGACTACCACCGGGGAATCCGCCAGGAGACCGAACGGCTCGCCCAGCTCGTCGACGACCTGTTCGAGCTGGCACGGATCGAAGCGGGAGCGGTCGCGGTCGACGTCCCGTTCGTCCCGGTTCACGAGCTGGTGCCCGAGGTGGTCGACGCCGCCCGCGTTCGGGCCGAAGCCGCCGGGGTGGTGCTGGTGGCCGAGCTCGACGGGTTCGGATCCGAGCTGGTCGTGGCGGCCGACCTGCGCCGTGCCCTCGACAACGTGCTCGACAACGCCATCCGCCACACCGGAGCCGGTGGCACCGTGACCGTCTCGGTCGTCGACGCTCGGGGTCGAGCGGTGCTGGTTGTGGCCGACGAGTGCGGCGGCATCCCCGACGACGAGCTCGACCGGGTGTTCGAGGCGGCCTACCGGGGCGACACGAGCCGCACCCGTGGAACCGGTGGAGGAGGCCTGGGCCTGGCCATCGCCAAGGGTCTGGTCGAGGCCCGCGCCGGCGAGATCTCGGTGCGGAACCGAGCCGGAGGCTGTGAGTTCACCATCTCGATGGGGCACCCGACCGGGTCCTAACGGTTCGCGAAACAACCGGCTCGAGCCGCTGACAGAACGTCGGGTCGTCCGTAGGTTCGACACCGTGCCATCCCGGTCGACACCCACCGCCCCCTCGGGGCCGCTGTCCGCCCTCGCCGGCTTCGCGGCGGCCGCCTGTGCCCTGGCGGTCGGCGAGCTGCCCACCGCGATCGCCGGGCAGCGGGTGGGGCTCGTCGCCGCGGTGGCCAACGAGTTCGTCGACCGGTTCGCGGCGTCGCTCAAGGACCTCGCCGTCGCGCTGTTCGGACAGAACGACAAGGTGGCCCTGGTGGTCGGCGTGGTGGTGGCGAGCCTGGCGCTCGGCGCGGTCCTCGGTCTCGTCGCCCGCCACCGCTTCTGGATCGCCGCGCTGGGGTTCGTGGCCTTCGGCGCGATCGGGTTCGGCTCCCTCGCCACCGATCCATCCTCGGGCGTGGGCTGGGCGCTGGGTTCGGCGACCATCGCCGTCACGACCGGGATCGGTGTGCTGGCGGTCACGCTCAGGACCTCATCCGCCGCGACGAGCGAGACGTCTCGATGGGGCCCGGGCGACGACCCCACGGTCACCGCACCGCCTCGGCGTCAGTTCCTGGTGGTGGCCGGGATGCTCGGCGCGGCCTCGGTCACCGGCGTCGCTGGTCGAGTGCTCAGGGGGCGGGGTTCGGTCGAGGCCGAGCGAAGGGCGCTGGAGCTCCCGGACCCGATCCGCTCGACGCCGACGACCGCCTCCGACCGAACCCTGACGCAGGTGGAGGGTCTCAGCCCGTATGTGACCCCGAACGAGGCGTTCTACCGGATCGACACGGCGCTCGGGATCCCGCAGGTGGCCGCCGACTCCTGGCGGCTGCAGGTGCACGGACTGGTCGAGGCCCCCTACGAGCTGACGCTGGAGGAGATCCTCGACATGGACCTGGTCGAGGAGACGGTCACCATCGCCTGCGTGTCGAACGAGGTCGGCGGCGACCTGGTGGGCAACGCCCGCTGGCTCGGCGTGCCCCTCGGCGCGCTGCTCGAACGAGCCGGAGTCGATCCGGAGGGCACCCAGGTCGTCGGTCGGTCCACCGACGGGTTCACCGTCGGGTTCCCCACCGAGACCGCGCTCGATGGTCGGATCGCCATGGTGGCGGTTGGCATGAACGGCGAGCCGCTCCCGGCCGCTCACGGCTATCCGGCCCGGCTCATCGTCGCCGGCCTGTACGGCTATGTCTCGGCCACCAAGTGGCTCAGCGAGATCGAGCTGACACGCTTCGAGGACTTCGACGCCTACTGGATCCCCCGGGGATGGGCCAAGGAGGCTCCCATCAAGACCCAGTCGCGGATCGACGTGCCCCGCTCGGGGGCAGAGGTCGATCCCGGCCCGACGGCGGTCGCCGGCGTGGCGTGGGCCCCCACCGAGGGCATCGCCGCGGTCGAGGTGCAGGTCGACGACGGTCGGTGGCGCCCAGCCGAGCTCGGCGAGGCCGAGTCGGGGAACACCTGGCGCCAGTGGGTGCATCGCTGGGACGCCACGCCCGGCACCCACACCGTCCGTGTCCGCGCCACCGACGCCGCCGGCGACACACAGACCCCCGAGGAGCGGCCACCCCGCCCCGACGGTGCAACCGGCTACCACGAGATCCAGGTCCGGGTTCGGGCCTGATCTCGCTGGCAGCCTCGACGACGATCACACGAGAGGTGTCACACCATGCGAAAGCTCACTGCTCTGCTGGCCTGTCTGCTGGCGTTGACGTTCGGGATCGCCGCCTGCGGCGACGACGACGGGGACCCCGCCCCCGGTCAGGAGACCGACACCGACGAGCCGATGGACGACGAGATGTCCGATGACACGTCCGATGACATGGACGACGAGATGGACGAGGAGATGTCCGACGACGAGATGTCCGAGGACGAGATGTCCGAGGACGA
>JBKGZW010000136.1:0-7214 GCA_046543225.1 Acidimicrobiales bacterium | reverse complement strand
ACGACCGAGGCCACGACCACAACGACCGAGGCCACGACCACAACGACCGACGAGGCGGTCGAGGGCATCGAGGTCGAGGAGACCACCACCACCGCAGAGGCTGAGGTGGCCGGAGAGGTCGTCGAGGCCCTGCCTCGCACCGGTGCCGGAACCACCGGAACCACCCTGGTGGCCATCGCCGCCCTGCTGAGCGGTGCCGCACTGCTCGCCACAGTCCGCCGCCGCCAGCTCGTCAGCTGACCACCAGCACCACCGACAACACCAGCAACACCGAGACCGGGCGGAGTGGGCCCCGAGCCTGCTCTGCCCGGCAGTTGTTTGCAGCCCTGGCTACTCTGTAGCAGCTTGTACCACCGAGCGGGCCCGATGTGCGGGTCCCCTGCGCATCCCCCACCGCCGAGCCGCCGCCCGTGCCACACCGCCCCTGCAACCAGCGCACAACCAAGGCGATCACGGCGGCGACCCTGCTGGGCCTGCTGGTGGCCACCCTCGGGTCGCTCGCGCTCTCGGTCCCCGCGGCCCACGCCCAGGAGACCGATCTCGATCCCGAAGCCGACGCCGAGGAGATCGAGATCCCC
Organism: Acidimicrobiales bacterium; assembly: GCA_046543225.1. Lineage (GTDB taxonomy): Bacteria > Actinomycetota > Acidimicrobiia > Acidimicrobiales > SKKL01 > SKKL01. The sequence continues at coordinate 6,636 of JBKGZW010000136.1, read as the reverse complement.
GAGCCCGGCGAGCAGTCGGTCGGCGGTCGGCTCGAAGACCAGGAGGAGCTCCCCGTCGCCGGGGTGACCATCACCGTCGAGACCGAGGACGGCGAACCGATCGACACCGTCGAGAGCGACGAGGAGGGCATCTGGGCGGTCGCCGTTCCCGAACCGGGGCGGGTCTCGGTCACCATCGACACCGACACCCTTCCCGAAGGGGTGTCGCTGCAGAACCCCGACCGCAGCACCCTCACCCCCAACGTGCGGCCCGGATCGTCGGCCACCGTCGTCTTCGCCATCGGCGAACGCCAGGTCGAGTTCGCCTCGCGCCTCGACCGGTTGAGCAACCTCACCGCCGAGGGACTCAAGTTCGGACTGCTGATCGCCCTCGGCGCGCTCGGCCTGTCGATGGTCTACGGCGTCACCGGCCTCGTGAACTTCGCCCACGGCGAGCTGCTCGCCTTCGGAGCCATCATCGCCTTCTGGCTCGAACGCGGATACGGGCCGGTGCCCGAGATGCCACTGGTGCTGGCCGCGGCGATCGCCGTGGTGCTCGCCGCCGGGTTCGCCGGACTGTGGGAGGTCGGCATCTTCGGACCGGTCCGCCGCCGCCGCTCCGGCGACATCGCCGCCCTCGTCATCTCGATCGGCCTCGGCCTGCTGGTCCGCCACCTCTACCTGGTGCTCTACGGGAGCCGGCGCGACTTCTACCTCGACTTCCGGCTCCAGTCCTCGTGGAACCTCGGGCCGGTGTCGCTCACCCCCAAGTCGTGGATCACCATGGCGGTGGCCGCCGTCGTGCTCGTCGCCGTCGGCTGGGCTCTCAAGAACACGCGCATCGGTACCGCCATGCGGGCGGTGTCGGTCAACAAGGACCTGGCCGAGTCCAGCGGCATCGACGTCAGCCGGGTCGTGATCGTCACCTGGATCGTCGGCGGCGCGCTCGCCGGGCTCAGCGGCGTGTTCTTCGGCATCGCCGAGTCGGTCCGCTGGAACATGGGTGACCACGTGCTGCTCATGCTGTTCTCGGCGGTGATCCTCGGCGGGCTCGGCACCGCCTACGGCGCCATGTTCGGTGGTCTGGTCGTGGGGCTGGTGACCCAGCTCTCGACCTACTGGTTCCCCGCCGAGCTGAAGCTGATGTTCGCCCTGCTGGTGCTGGTCATCATCTTGCTGGTGCGGCCCCAGGGAATCCTCGGAGTGCGGGAGCGTTTCGGCTGATGGACGATCTGATCCGGGTCTTCGCCGACGCCCTGCGGGGAGCACTGGGCCCCAACGCGGCCGCGTTCGCCATCGCCGCGGTGGGCCTCAACCTGCACTTCGGCTTCACCGGCCTGTTGAACTTCGGCCACGTGGCCTTCATGGCCATCGGCGCCTACACCATGGCCGCGGTGGTCGACGCGGGGTTCTCGCTGTGGCTCGGCATCCCCGCCGGGATGGTGGCCGCCCTCCTGCTCGGGCTCGTGCTCGGCGGCACCACCTTGAGGCTCCGCGTCGAGTACCTGGCCATCACCACCATCGCCGTGGGCGAGATCATCCGCATCTCGATCCGGTCGCGGGCGCTCGAAGGCGTCACCGGTGGCGTGTTCGGCCTCCAGGGCATCGCCACCGACTTCTTCGACCTCAACCCCATCTCACCCGGAAACTACGGGTTCTGGCGGATCACCTTCGGCGAGCGCCAGCTCTGGGTCATGGTGGTCGGCTGGACCGTCGCCCTCCTGTGCACCCTGGTGGTGTGGGCACTCATGCGGGCCCCGTGGGGTCGGGTGGTCAAGGCCATCCGCGAAGACGAGGACGCGGCCAGGGCCCTCGGCAAGAACGCCTTCGTGATCAAGATCCAGAGCCTGTGCATCGGCGGGGTCATGGGCGCGCTCGCCGGGATGCTGCTCGCCCTCGAAGCCTCCGCGGTCGACCCCAACAGCTACCTGCCCCAGCAGACGTTCTTCGTGTGGACGGTCATGATCCTCGGCGGTGCCGCCACCATCAAGGGGGCCATGGCCGGCGCGGTCATGTTCTGGTTCCTGTTGCTCTTCGCCGAAGGGTTGCTGCGCGAGGGCATCGACCAGGGGATCATCCCCGAGTGGCTGCTCACCAGCCAGCAGATGTTCGCCGTGCGCTTCGTGGTCACCGGGCTCCTGCTCATGGCCCTGATGGTCTGGCGACCCCAAGGCGTGTTCGGCCGGCGCGAGGAGGTGATGGTCGGTGCACGTTGACGATCCCCAGCACCCCATGGCCACCATCGCTCCGGAACCAGGCGTGGCCAAGACCGACCCGATCCTCGTCATCGACGACGTCTCGCGCTCCTTCGGTGGGCTCAAGGCCGTCGACGTCGACCACCTCGAGGTGCAGCGAGGGCTCATCACCTCGATGATCGGACCCAACGGCGCCGGCAAGACGACCCTGTTCAACCTGCTCACCGGGTTCGACGCCGCCGACTCGGGCACGTGGTCCCTCGACGGTACGCCGCTCCAGGGCAAGCCGCCCCACGCCATCGCCCGCCACGGCATGGTCCGCACCTTCCAGCTCACCAAGGCGCTGGCCAAGATGACCGTGCTCGACAACCTGTTGCTCGGTGCCTCCGGCCAGCGCGGGGAGCGTCTGCGTGAGACGCTCCTGCCGTTCCGGTGGCGGCCGCAGGAGGCCGAGGTGCACGAGCAGGCCGAGGCGCTGCTCGAGCGGTTCAACCTCACCCAGATGCGCCACGAGTACGCCGGCACCCTCTCGGGCGGCCAGCGCAAGCTGCTCGAGATGGCGCGGGCCCTCATGGTCCGACCCGAGGTCATCCTCCTCGACGAACCGATGGCCGGCGTCAACCCCGCCCTGGTCCAGTCCCTGCTCGGCCACGTGGCCGCGCTGCGCGACGAGGGCCTCACCGTCATCTTCATCGAGCACGACATGGACGTGGTCATGGGCATCAGCGACTGGGTGGTGTGCCTGGCCGAGGGCGCGGTGATCTCCGAGGGGTTGCCCCGCGCCGTCGGCAGCGACCCGAAGGTCATCGACGCCTACCTCGGCACCCACCTCTCCGAGGAGACGGACTCATGAGCGAGCCAGTGCTGGTCGGCCAGGACGTCGTCGCCGGCTATCTGCCCGGCCTCGACATCCTCACCGGCACCAACTTCATGCTCGGCGACGGCGAGGTGGTCGGCATCATCGGCCCCAACGGCGCCGGCAAGTCCACGCTGGTCAAGGCCATGTTCGGGCTGGTGACGGTGCGGTCGGGCTCGGTGCGGCTCCGCGGCGAGGACATCACCAACCTCAAGGCCCACGCACTGGTGGCCAAGGGCGTCGGGTACGTGCCCCAGAGCAACAACGTGTTCCCCAACCTCACCATCGAGGAGAACCTCGAGATGGGGGTCTACCAGGACCCCAAGCGCTTCGATGAGCGGTTCGCTGTCGTCGCCGAGCTGTTCCCGCTGCTCGGCGACCGCCGACACCAGCGGGCCGGGCTGCTCTCGGGCGGCGAGCGCCAGATGCTGGCCATGGGACGGGCGCTGATGATGGAGCCGACGGTGCTGTTCCTCGACGAGCCGTCGGCGGGGCTGTCGCCGTCGAACCAGGACGAGGTGTTCCGCCGGGTGCGGCTGATCAACGAGACCGGCGTGTCGATCGTGATGGTCGAACAGAACGCCCGTCGGTGCCTGCTCATCGCCGACCGGGCCTACGTGCTCGACCAGGGACGCAACGCCCACGAGGGCTCGGGCACCGAGCTGTTGCACGACCCCAAGGTGATCGAGCTCTACCTCGGAACCCTCGCCCAGCAGGCCTGAGCCCGGACGCGGGCGGGGCCCGGCCTGGTGGCCGGGCCCCGCTGTCGCGCTGGTGTCTGACTGGTGCCGCTACTGGGCGACCACCTGATCGACGAGTTGCAGCTCGCCGTTCTCGTCATAGACGTTGATGTCATAGGAGGCGACCGATGGGTCGCTGCCGTCCAGATCGATCGGACCCGAAGCGCCCTGGTAGTCGATCTCCTCGCCGGCGTCGATCAGCTCGATGCACTCTTCGAAGGTCGAGCACTCGGTGCCCTCGGGTCCCGACACCGACTCCATGTTGTCGCGGATCTCGGCGGGGTCGGCCGTTCCGGCCTGAGCGGTGGCGAGGGCGAACAGCACCGCGCAGTCATAGGACTGCGAGGAGAAGATGGCGTCGACATCGGGTGCGAACTCGCTGAACGCGTCCGGGAAGAACGCGGCGCCGGTCTCGGGGTTGGCCGAGGGGGCGGTGCCGGTGATGCCCTCGGCGACACCCGGGTTCTCGGGATCGATGCTCTCGCCCAGGTCGCCGGTGGCGAGCCCGTCACCGGTGTAGAGCGGCACGTCCGCGGGGCCGACGCCTTCCTCGATCATCGTCTGGATGATCTGGATGCCCTCCTCGAAGCCGATGAGGACGATGGCGTCGGGGCTCTCGCCGGCGATGGCCTGCACCTCGGCATCGAAGTTGGTGGCCCGGGGGTCGTACGAGTCGTTGTAGACGACGGTGGCGCCACCGTCCTCGAGGGTCTCGACGATGGCGTCGCCGAAGCCGACGCCGTAGTCGTCGGCTCGCACCACGACCGCCACGTTGCTGTGGCCGTCGTTGAGCACGGTCTCGGCGAGCACCGGGCCCTGGAGGTCGTCACCGGGGGCGGTGCGGAAGTAGTAGCCGTCCTGGCCGGCGTTGCGCAGCGATGCCGCCGTGTTCGACGGCGAGCACTCGACGACACCGGATCCGGTGATCTTGTCGACCAGCTGGGTGGTGATACCCGACGCGGCCGCACCGACGAGGGCGTTGACCCCCACCGTGCCGAGCAGGCGGTCGACGGTGGTGTTGGCGACGCCGGGATCGGTGCCGCTGTCGCCGGTCTCGAGGACCACGTCGTTGCCGAGCACACCGCCGGCGTCGTTGATGTCTTCGACGGCCATGTTCACCGCCTCGACCATGGGTGGGCCGAGGAAGGCGAGGTCACCGGTCTCGGGCAACAGGGTGCCGATGGTGAGGGTCTCGGTGTCGAAGTCGACCTCGATGGGGTCGGTGTCGATGTCCGGCTCCTCGGTCCCGTCGTCGTCGCCGTCGCCGTCGCCCGCGGCGTCGTCATCGTCGTTGCCGCAGGCCGCGGCAAGGAGCGAGAAGGTCATCAGGATGGCGAGCAATCGCCACAACCGACTCGATGTGCGCATGAGTGAGTTCTCTTTCGTTCACCTGTAGGTCAACCCACGATGGTCGTGGATGTCCCGCAGCGTAACCCTCGCCGACCGTTCGCTCAACGATGATGGCTTCGTGACCGTACTGCGTACGGTTCGAGTGGAGAGGGACCAAGGTCCCTAGCCAAGCTCACGCTGGTCCCATAGCGTCGGGCAACACGCATCTCTCGCTTCTGGAGAACCCTCGCCATGGCCATGCAGGTGACGCCCATCCCGACCCTCGACGAGCGCATCAACGACATCCGCATGCGCACCGCCGAGATCGTCAACAGCGAGATCCTCCCCAACGAGGACCAGCTCTGGGCGGGTCGTCGCGGTCGGCCGACCGACGCCGAGCGCCGGGCGTCGGTCGAGGCGCGCGAGCACGTGAAGGCCAAGGTGTGGGAGGCCGGGCTCTGGGCCCCGCACCTGCCCCAGGAGTACGGGGGCATGGGCCTCGACTTCCTGGCCCACGCCTACATGAACGAGATCCTCGCCTACTCACCCGGTGCGGCGTCGCTGTTCGGGGTGGTCGCCCCCAACTCGGGCAACCAGACGATCCTGGTCAAGTACGGCACCCAGGAGCAGAAGGACAAGTGGCTCATGCCCCTCATCGAGGGCGACATGGAGTCCGGGTTCTCGATGACCGAACCCCACAACCCCGGCTCCGATCCCCGGTCGCTCGACACCAGCGCCCGTCTCGACGGCGACGAGTGGGTCATCAACGGCCACAAGTGGTTCACCTCCAACGGCATCGGCGCCGACTTCTTCATCGTCATGTGCCGGGTGGACGATCCCGAGGGGGCCGAGGGCCGCAGCGGCGACATGGTCCAGATCATCGTGCCCACCGCCACCAAGGGCGTCGACATCGTGCGGGGCATCGGGATCTGGGGTCGTCACGAGTCCGACCACTGCGAGGTCAAGTACAACGACGTGAGGGTGCCGGTCACCAACGCCCTCGGCAAGGTCGGCGAGGGCCACCAGGCCGCCCAGGACCGCCTCGGTGCCGGCCGGGTGTTCCACTGCATGAACTCGGTGGGCGCGATGTGGCGGGCCTTCGACCTCATGGTCGAGCGGGCCAACACCCGCCAGGTCCACGGTGGCCTGCTCAAGGACAAGCAGTTCGTCCAGGGCTTCATCGCCGACAGCTACATCGACGTGCAGTCCGCCCGCCTCATGACCATCGACTGCGCCGAGAAGGTCGACCGGGGGCTCCAGGGTGCCCGCACCGACATCTCGGCGATCAAGATCGCGGTGCCCGCCGCCTATCATCGGGTGGTCGACCGGGCGATCCAGGTGTGGGGCGCCGCCGGGGTCACCAACGACCTGCCCCTCGCCGGGATGTACCTCGGCGCCCGCACCCTGCGGTTGGCCGACGGTCCCGACGAGGTGCACCAGATCCTCATCGCCAAGAACGTCCTCAAGGGCTTCGAGGCCGACGGAGGTTGGGACTTCGGCAGCTGAGCAGGGGGGCGCGGCGTGCGGGGTGCGGGCC
>JBKGZW010000135.1:0-7321 GCA_046543225.1 Acidimicrobiales bacterium | reverse complement strand
GGACGAGGCGGGGGAGGAGAGATGGGGAGGAGAGGTGGGGGAGGAGGAGCGCTCAGGCGGGTTGGACCCGTTGCTGGAACGTCCGCCGGTAGGCACTCGGCGTGGTGGCGGCCACCCGCGCGAAGTGCTGACGGAGGGTGGCCGCCGACCCGAAGCCGCACTCGGTGGCGATGCGGTCCAGGCCGAGGTCGGTCGTCTCGAGCAGCTCCTGGGCATGGTGGACCCGCTGGCGGATCAGCCACTGCAACGGCGTCTCGCCGACATCGGCGAGGAACCGTCGGGCGAAGGTGCGGGGGCTCATCAGCGCGGCGCGGGCCATGTCGTCGACGGTGAGCGGCTCGGCCAGGTTGGCGAGGATCCAGTCGAGGGTGGGGGCCAGATCGTGGCCGGCCTCGGGGACCTCGACCACCGGCCGGGCGATGAACTGGGCCTGGCCGCCGTCGCGGTGGGGAGGCACCACCATGCGCCGGGCCACCAGGTTGGCGACCTCGGCGCCGTGGTCCTGGCGGACGACGTGCAGCGACACGTCGATGGCTGCCGCGGTGCCCGCCGAGGTGAGGATGTCACCGTCGTCGACGTAGAGCACGTCGGGCCGGAGGTCGACCGTGGGCCACATCCGCATCAGCCGTTCGGCGTAGCACCAGTGGGTGGTGGCGGGGCGGCCGTCGAGCAGGCCCGCCTCGGCGAGGGCGAAGGCGCCGCTGCAGTACGAGATGATCCGCGCACCTCGGGCGTGGGCTCGACGCAGCGCATCGCCCAGCTCGGGCGGACAGGCGGGGCGGGAGACGGTGGTGGCGTTGGGGACCACGATCGTGTCGGCCCGGTCGAAGGCGTCGATGCCGGCGCCCGGAGTCACGGTCATGCCTCCGGCGAGGGCGACCGGTTGGGTGCTGGTACCGGCGACGAGGAAGTCGTACCAGCGGCCCTCGACCTCGGGGCGGACGAGGCCGAACACCTCGCAGGCCACGGCCAGCTCGAAGGCGTTGGTACCGGGTGAGAGCGAGGCGACGACCAGGTGTGGAGTGGTCATGGCAGGAATCTAACGAATCGTGGCAAATCTGCCAATCGACCGCGAAGGGCTGATGCGTCGACACTGGACGGCGCCGACCGGGTCGGAGGCCGAGGAACAGAGGAGACCACGAGATGTTCGATGTGCACTGCGATGGCCACGGGGACCGGACCCTGCTCTCGACCCGAGCCATCGAGGAGGTCCATCAACACCGAGGCCGGATCGAGCTGGTCCTGCGGTGCTGGTGCGGCCACCTCCTCCGCCACGTCACCGGCCGCAACGCCGACGAGGGTCCTCCCGTCGAGACCTGGGCCGAGCCCGCGGCCTGCGCCTGAGGGTGGTCAGCGGCGCCGGAACAGGTAGTGGCCGACGAGGAACTCGTTGCCGCGCCGGTGGCCCCAGAGCTGGGCCGAGGCCATGAAGAAGACCCGCCACCGGTGGAACCAGGCCTCGGCGTCGTCGGGCCCGTAGGTGTCGGCGAGGATCGGCATCACCTCGTCGCGGCGCTCGTCGAGACGGGTCAACCAGGTGTTCAGCGTGCGCTCGTAGTGGGTCCCCGACAGGCGCCAGTGATCGACCAGGTCCAGATCGCAGGCCACGCGGGGGAGCAGGTCGACCGACGGCATGATCCCACCGCTGAAGAAGTACCGGCCCATCCAGTCGTCGGCCGATCCCGCGTCGAACTCCCACCCCATCTCCCGGTGGGCGAACACGTGGGCGAACGCCAGACCGTCGGGTTCGAGCCAACGGGCGACGCGGGCCAGCAGCTCCCCGTGGTTGTTGACGTGTTCGAGCATCTCCACCGACACGACCCGGTCGAAGGCGCCTTCGGGCTCGAAGTCGGCGATGTCGGCGGTGACGACGGTGAGGTTCTCGATGCCCGCGTCGGCGGCTCGGCCTTCGATGTGGCGGCGCTGGGTGGCCGAGTTCGACACCGCGACGATGGTCGACGCCGGGTACCGCTCGGCCATCCACAGCGACAGCGAGCCCCAGCCGCACCCCAGCTCGAGCACCCGTTGCCGGTCGGCGAGCCGGGCCCTGGTGGCGGTGAGCGCCAGGGTCGCCTCCTCGGCATCGGCGAGATCGTCCACCCCATCGGGCCAGACCGAGGCCGAGTACTTCAGGCGCGGGCCGAGGACCTGCTCGAAGAACGATGTGGGCACTTCGTAGTGCTGGCGGTTGGCGTCGTCGACGTGACGGGTCACCGGCCCCTTGGTGCGGGCCTCGATGAACGACCGGAGACGCTCGGACCGCTCGTCGACGTCGCCCCGCGTCTCGTGGCGCACCTTGGCCGCCACCCTGGCGGTGATCATCCGACGCAGCAACGGGTCGGGCACCAGCCCACGGTCGATCACCGGCTCCCACCACGCCGCGCCCGGCGTCGCCGCGCTCATCGGCCGGATGCGGTCGAGGTGGCGGGCCGCCAGTCGGGGCGGGCGAAGGTCGCCTGCACCACCGAGACGTAGCGCTCGGCGAAGGCCCCCTCGCAGTAGGCGAAGTAGAAGTCCCACAGCCGCAGGAACGCCTCGTCGACCTCCAGGTCTCCCAGCCGCGCCTCCTGCTTGAACAGGCGCTCGCGCCAGCGGGCCAGGGTCATGGCGTAGTGCTGGCCCATGTCCTCCAGGCCGACGAGCGCGAGATCGGTGGTGCGGGCGGTCGAGCGGACCATGGCCTCGACCGACGGCAGGCAGCCGCCGGGGAACACGTACCGCTTGATGAAGTCCTGGGTGGTCTTGGCGCGCTCGTAGCGCTGGTCCGGCAACACGATGGCCTGCAGGGCCATCCGTCCACCGGGTCGCAGCAACTGTCCGCAGGTGGCGAAGAACCGGTCGTGCTCGCGCCAGTCGACCGCCTCGATCATCTCGATCGACACCAGCGCGTCGTAGGTGCCGGTGAGCTCGCGATAGTCGTCGCCCAGCACCGTCACCAGGTGGTCGAGGCCCTCGGCGGTCACCCGCTGACGGGCGTAGAGCTCCTGTTCGACCGAGATGGTGGTGGTGGTGACCCGGCACCCGTGCTCGCGCGCGGCGTGCACGGCGAACCCGCCCCAGCCGGTGCCGATCTCGACGACGTGGTCGTCGGGGCCGAGGTCGAGCTTGGCGCAGAGTCGCTCGAGCTTGGCGGTCGAGGCGTCGCCGAGGGTGTCGGCCGGATCGGCGAACCACGCCGAGGAGTACATCATCGTGTCGTCGAGGAACAGCTCGAAGAACTCGTTGCCCAGGTCGTAGTGAGCCGAGATGTTGAGCCGGTCGCGTTGGGGGTCCTCGGGGCGGAGGCGGCGGACGAGGTCGGTGGCGGGGGAGACGAACCGGCCGATCCCGTTGCGGACGCGGTCGAGGCGGGGCAGGTTGCGGGCCAGGATCCGCACCAGCGTGGGCAGGTCGTCGCAGTCCCACCAACCGTCGACGTAGGCCTCTCCCATGCCCGCACTTCCCCGGAGCAGGACCGCCCGGTAGGTCGCGACCGCCGGCACGGACACGGTGACCGCCAGGTCGCTGTCGGGCGGGCCGAAGGTGCGGGTGCCGACGGGATCCTCGACGGTGATCCGGCCCTGCTGGATGCGATCGAGCAGGGCGAAGATGGCGACGCGCGCGCCGTGGTCGGCCGGTGTCGTGCGCCGGGGGTGGGGACGTCGGGACGTGGGTCGAACCGAGGTGCTCACCGCGACGGGACCTCCTGGCGACGACGGTCGGGGTGGGGCTGGATGGGTACGCGTTTGCGCCACAGTCGCAACGCCTGGGTGTGGATGCCGAGCGAGACCCGCATGGTGAGCAGCGGGTGGCGGGCCAGGCTCGTGAGCAGCGCGGGGTCGGTCATCGGTCGGGAGGTCAGGTCGACCCCGGCGGCGAAGGGCTCGGTGTCGCCGTCGATGGTCACGATCCGGACCCGCAGCGCCTCGCCGGAGACGTCGATGTCGAACCGGTACCGCTGGTCCATGCCCATGAAGGGCGAGACGTGCAACGCCTTGTCCTCGACGTGTCCGTGCACGCCGGTGGCATCCGCGGGCAGCACGTACTGGTGGCGCTCCTTCCATGGCGTGTTGGTCACGTCGGCGACGATCCACGTCAGGGTTCCCTCGGCATCGTGGCAGAGGTAGAGCGCGATCGGGTTGAAGCACCATCCGAGGGTGCGCAGGTGCCCGACCAGCCGGACCGGGCCGTCGGGCAGGGTGCCGGTGCGGCGCTCGACCAGGTCGCGCACCTCGGTGGCCAGATCGGTGGCGGGGTCGCCGAGGTAGTCGCTGCGTGCGAAGCGCAGCGGCCGGCCGCGCCCGGTTCCGAGCATCCGGAGGTGACCGAGGGTGTGGTCGATCCGGTCGAGGTCGAGGTCGGCCCACCACATCCGGTAGTCGAACCGGTGCCGGCTCGGCGACGAGCGCTCGTGCCACACGCTGCCCGACCAGATCACACCTGCGGCGCTGGGTGTCGTCATGGCTGCCTCCGACGCTGATCGACCAGGGCGGCGGCCACCTCGTCGCTGCTGGCCACCCCATCTTCGTGGAAGCCGTACCCCCACCAGGCGCCGACGAACCAGGTGTCGCGGCGACCCTGGATCTCGTGGCGCCGGGTCTGGGCGGCAAGGGTGCCGGGGTCATGGACCGGATGGGTGTACTCGAACCGGCCGAGCACGGTGGACGGGTCGATCTCGTCGGGGCGGTTGAGCGTCACACAGATCTCGTGGGCCGAGTCGAGCGACTGGAGACGGTTCATCCAGTAGGTGAGGGTCGGACGCCTCCGCTCCTCGACCGTCACGTGGTAGTTCCAGCTCGACCAAGCGCGCGGCGACCGGGGCAGCATCGCGGTGCCGGTGTGCAGCGTGGCCACGTTGGGTTGGAACCGGATCGCCCCCAGGATCGCGTGTTCGGCAGGGGTCGGGTCGCCGAGCAGCTCCAGCGCCTCGTCGGCGTGACAGGCCAGGATCACCTGGTCGAAGCGCTCGGGCTCGTGCCCTCCGACCACCAGCTCCACCCCACCATCGGGGTCCCGCACCACCTTGTCGACCCCCTGACCCAGACGGATGCGGTGCCGGAACGGGGCGACGAGACGATCCACGTACCGTGCCGATCCGCCGGTGACGGTCCGCCACGCCGGGCGGCCACCGAGGGAGAGCAGGCCGTGGTTGTCGAGGAACCGGAACAGCGATGCCGACGGGTAGCGGCCGAAGGTCGTGGGATCGGCGGACCAGATGGAAGCACCGAGGGGGACCACGTAGTCCTCCACGACGGCGCCGTGGAAGCGGTGCTCGGCGAGGAACTCGTCGAGGGTGGGACCCGGGTCGGTCGATGCGGTGGCCGCGAGCAGGGCGTGGGCTGCCCGGTTGAACCGGAGGATGTCGGCCAGCATCCGCCAGTGGCGAGGACGGACGAGATCTCCTCGGTGGGCGAACAGCCCGTCGAGGGTCGACCCCGACCACTCGTGACCGCTGCGCTCGTTGCGCACGCTGAAGCTCATCTCGCTCGGCTGGGTCTCGACGCCGAGCTCGGCGAGGAGCCGGGCGAAGCGCGGGTAGTTCGCCTCGTTGTAGACGATGAACCCGGTGTCGACGTGGTGGGTCTCGTCAGCCAGGTCGACCCGCACCGTGTTGCTGTGGCCCCCGACGCGGTCGGCTGCCTCGAACAGGGTGATCTCGTGTGAACGGTGGAGGCGGTGCGCGCAGGCCAGTCCGGAGATGCCGGTGCCGACGATCGCGAGCTTCATGCACCCATTACGTACCAGGAGACCGCCGTGGATGCGCCGGTTCGCGAAATCTCGGTACCCTCCGCCGGTGCCGGAACTGCTCGAGGTGGAGGCCTACCGTCAACAGGCCGCAGTGGTCCAGGGGCGCCGGATCGAGGCGGTCGAGCTCCTCGATCCCGCGTACTGGCGGGGCGAGCGGCCACCCGACGATCTTGCAGGGGCGGCGGTCGACGGTGTCCGCCGCATCGGCAAGCTCCTGTTGCTCGACACCGACGCCGGAACGCTCGGGCTCCGGTTCGGGATGACCGGCCGGCTCCTGGTCGACGGGTCGGCGTCGATCGACCAGCTCGAGTACTCGAGCCCCAAGGACCTGCCCGAGTGGCACCGGTTCGGGCTGCGGTTCGACGGCGGGGGCAGCCTGATGGTCACCGACCCGCGGCGCCTGGGCTGGGTCGAGCTCGACCCCGACGAGGCCCGGCTGGGCGTCGACGCCGCCGACGCCACGGCCGGCGACCTCAAGGCGGTGCTGGCGCGGAGCAAGGCGCCGCTCAAGGCACGATTGATGGACCAGACGCGGCTCGCCGGGCTCGGCAACCTGCTCACCGACGAGATCCTCTGGCGGGCCGGGTTCGACCCGCGGCGCCCCGCAGGCGAGCTCACCGTCGCCGAGCTGCGTCGGCTCCACCGCCACCTCCACCGGGCACTGGACGAGCTGGGGGAGCGCGGTGGGTCCCACACCGGCGACCTGCAGCCGTCGCGGCAACCAGGGGCCCATTGCCCCCGCGACGGGGCCCCGCTGCGGCGCGACACGGTGGGAGGCCGGACCACCTGGTGGTGCCCGGAGCACCAGCGTTGACCGGACGAGCCGCGCCAGGCGCGGTGGGCACGGTGAGTACCATCGACCACACCGTGTCGCCACCATCGCACTCCGAACGGCCCCATCGTGGGGCGCCGCCTGGCCCACCTCCCCGGTCCGGTGGGGTCCGTCGTGGACTCCGTCGGGTGGCGGTGGCCGGCCTGGTGATGGTCGCCGTCACCGCTCCGGGCCCGGTGTCGGCGGTCGACGAGCCCGACCTGGTGCCATCCACCAGCACCACGACCTCCTCCACCACCACGACCTCCTCCACCAGCACGACCACCACCACCTCCACCACGACGACGACGAGCGTGCCCGACGAGGATGAGGCCGGGACCAGCGGCGAGGGAACCAGCACCACCACCTCGACCACGACCAGCTCGGTCCCCGAACCGACCACGACCACCTCGACGGCTCCCCCCACATCGCAGGTGCCGGCCACCACGGCCACGACCGGTGTCAACCCGCTTCTGGTGGCCGGACCGCCGTCGGACCGACGTGAGCTCGCCCCCGAACCCGCTGCCGAGCCCGATGGCCCCGAGACCGATGTCGCTCCCGATGGCGATGAACCCGCCTCGCCGGCCCAGGGCGAGGACGACACCGAGCGGGTCATCCGTCTGGTGGTGATCGGCCTCGTCGTGGTCGCGATCCTGCTGGCGGGGTTGGCGGTCTACTACTGGTGGATCACCCGTCCCGAACCCACCGACGACCTCGACGACCCCGACGACACCGAGCCAGGGGCAGATGTGGGTGACCCGCCCGGGCGAGGTGACGGTACGG
>JBKGZW010000134.1:0-7516 GCA_046543225.1 Acidimicrobiales bacterium | reverse complement strand
GTGGCGAGGCTGCCACCGCCGACGAGGACGCCGCGACCGACGCCGAGGATCTGCTCGAGGAGGCGTCCCAGCCGCCTGCGGAGAGCCCCTATGACCGGCCCGGGCGCTGGTATGTCGTCCACACCCAGTCGGGGTACGAGAAGAAGGTCAAGCAGAACCTCGAAGCCCGGGCGACGTCGATGAACCTGGAGGATCGCATCCACGAGGTCGTCATCCCCATGGAGGACGTCGTCGAGGTCAAGGGCGGCAAGAAGGTCGTGGTCCAAAAGAAGATGTTCCCGGGATACCTGCTGGTGCGGTGCGAGATGGACGACGACGCCTGGTACGTGATCCGCAACACGCCGGGCGTCACCGGGTTCGTCGGGCAGGGCGCCAAGCCCTCGCCGCTTCCTCGGCGCGACGTCGAATCGTTCCTCGCCGTGAAGGTCGAGGGCGAAGAAGCCGCTCCCAAGCGGGGCAAGCCCCGCCTCGAGTACGAGATGGGCGAGACCGTCCGGGTCAAGGAAGGGCCCTTCGCCGACTTCTCCGGCGAGGTCGTCGAGATCAACGAGGACCAGCTCAAGGTCAAGGTGCTCGTCAACATCTTCGGTCGTGAGACCCCCGTCGAGCTCGAGTTCTCCCAGATCGCCAAGCTGTAGTCGCCCAGACCCGTGGTCGCCCGGTCGCCGGGTTGCCAGGCGAGCGGGTCCTACGGCAGACTTGTCCGTCCCCCGATCCCGGGGGTTGTCGTTGCGTGCCGTCATCAGGCGGCCCCGTCCCAGGTAGAGGAAGTCCCCCGTGGCCAAGAAGAAGGTCCTCGCGGTCGTCAAGATCCAGATCCCCGCCGGCGGGGCAACGCCCGCGCCGCCGGTCGGTACGGCGCTTGGTCCCCACGGCGTGGCCATCATGGACTTCTGCAAGGACTACAACGCCCAGACCGAGGCGCAGCGGGGCACGATCATCCCGGTCGAGATCACCGTGTTCGAGGACCGCTCGTTCACCTTCATCACCAAGACCCCGCCCACGCCGGTGCTGTTGCGAGAGGCCGCCGGGGTCGAGAAGGGCGCGCAGGTTCCGGGCAAGGAGGGTGTCGGCACGATCACCGACGCCCAGCTCACCGAGATCGCCGAGACCAAGCTTCCCGACCTCACCGCCAACGATCTCGAGGCCGCCAAGCTCCAGATCGCCGGCACCGCCCGGTCGATGGGCATCACCGTCGAGGGCTGAGCCCTCGGCTTCACATCCGAGTGCGCGCTGGGAGGACCTCGCCCGACCGCCACGATCCTGAGGGAGCCAACATGGCGAAAGGCAAGAAGTACACCGACGCAGCCAGGCGTTTCGACCGCGACCGTCAGCACTCGGCGGCCGAGGCCATCGACCTGGCCAAGCAGCTCGCGAGCGCCACGTTCGACGAGACCGTCGAGCTGGCGATCCGGCTCGGGGTCGATCCCCGCAAGGCTGAGCAGATGGTGCGCGGCACCGTGGCGTTGCCGTCGGGCACCGGCAAGGACGTTCGCGTCGCCGTGTTCGCCCAGGGTGATGCCGCCGCCGCCGCCCGCGAGGCCGGTGCCGATCACGTCGGTGCCGACGACCTCGCCGAGCAGGTCGAGGGCGGCATGCTCGACTTCGACGTGGCCATCGCCACTCCCGATCTGATGCCCCAGGTCGGCAAGCTCGGCCGTGTGCTCGGTCCTCGGGGCCTGATGCCCAACCCCAAGACCGGCACGGTCACCACCGACGTCGCCAAGGCGGTCGAGGAGTTCAAGGGCGGCAAGGTCGAGTATCGAACCGATCGCCGCGGCAACGTGCACGTCCCCATCGGCAAGGTCTCCTTCGACGCTGATGCCCTGATGGCCAACCTCAACGCGGTCACCGACGAGTTGAACCGCGCCAAGCCGGCGTCGTCGAAGGGCCGCTACTTCCGCAAGATCACCATCGCCACCACGATGGGCCCCGGCATCAAGGTCGATCCGACCCGCCTCAAGCCCGACGAGCTCGCGGCCTGAGCGTCGGCTCGCGGTTCGCCCGCCACGGTCGACATCGGCTAGTCTGACCCGTCTGTACCGGCCCAGCACGAACGGGCCGCACAACCGAATCTCGACTCGCCGTAGACCTCCGGTGTGCACAGGCCCTCGGGCCGCAGCACTGAAAGGGCCCCTGGGCCCGCCCGATGAGGCGGACACCTCCAACCACGGGGCGCCCGCGCATGTCTGCAGCGAGCGCCCCGTCGCCGTTTCCGAGCGGAGCAGCGACACCGACAGGCCGGTTCCGGCCCCGACAGGAAAGAAAGGAGGTGCAGATGGAGAACCCACGACCCGAGAAGGTCGCGGTGGTCGACGAGGTCAGGACCCGACTCTCCGAGTCCGATGCGGTGCTGCTCACCGAGTACCGCGGTCTCGACGTCTCGGCGATCTCCCAGCTGCGCCGGGCGCTGCGTGCCGCCGGCGGCGACTACAAGATCTACAAGAACTCGCTGGTGGGCTTCGCCGTCCGCGAGCTGGACCTCGACATCGAGGACCTGCTCACCGGGCCGACCGCGATGGCCTTCGTCACGACCAACCCCGATGGCTCACCAGGCGACGCGGTGACCGTGGCCAAGGCGCTGCGCGACTTCGGCCGTAGCAACCCCAACCTGGTGGTCAAGGGTGGGCTGCTCGGCGAGGCGGTCCTCTCCGCCGACGATGCCAAGGCACTGGCCGACATCGCTCCTCGCGAAGAGCTGCTGGCCCGCCTCGCCGGGGGACTGGCGGCACCGATGGTCCAGTTCGCCGGGCTGCTCCAAGCCCTGCCGCGCAACTTCGCCTATGGCATCGCGGCACTGATCGAACAGGGTGGCGCTTCGGGCGCACCGACCGACACCGCCGAGGCTCCGGCTGCAACCGCCGAGGCCGACGCACCGACCGACACCGCCGAGGCTCCGGCTGCAACCGCCGAGGCCGACGCACCGACCGACACCGCCGAGGCTCCCGAGCCAGGCACCGACGCGGCCCCCGAGGCCGACGAGACTCCTGAGGAGAACTGAAATGGCAACCAAGGAAGAGATCCTCGACGCGATCTCCAGCATGACCGTCCTCGAGTTGAGCGAACTGCTCACCGAGTTCGAGGAGCGCTTCGGTGTCAGCGCGGCCGCGCCCGTGGCCGTCGCTGCTGCTGGCGCTCCTGCCGGCGGCGGTGACGGTGGCGACGCCGCCGAGGAGCAGGACGAGTTCGACGTCGTCCTCACCGAGGCCGGCGACAAGAAGATCCAGGTCATCAAGGAGGTCCGGACCCTGACCAACCTGGGCCTGAAGGAAGCCAAGGATCTGGTCGACAACGCGCCCAAGCCCATCCTCGAGAAGGCGTCGAAGGAAGACGCCGAGAAGGCCAAGGAGGCCCTCGAGGCCGCCGGCGGCACCGTCGAGCTCAAGTAGTCACGCCGCGACCCACCGGGTCGCCTGCGAGCAGCCCACCCGCCCGGCCCTTCGTGGTCGGGCGGGTGCGCGCCCGATGGATCCTCGCTGCTGGCCGGACTCGACACACGATCGCAACCCAGGAAGGCTTGACCCTCGCACCAGTGGGCTTTACCCTCCACGGGAATTGCACTGGGCCCTGAATCCCCGGGTCTCATCCGGCTCCGCCCCGACCTCGACTCGGCGCGGGTTGACCGCTGACGTGTGTCCTCGATAGGATCACTGGTTGCCGTGCACGCCTGCCTGCTTCCCGTTTTCTCACGGTGAGCCATTCGCGCCCCTGCTCGGCGTTCCCGCCTGCGCCTCACCCCGCCTGAGGAGTCGTCCTTGTCCTCCCGCTCCACCGCCCGGGCCCGGTACTCGTTCGCGAACCTCGACGAGGTTCTCGAACTGCCGGACCTCATCGCCATCCAGCGTTCGTCCTTCGAGTGGTTCCTGAACCACGGGCTCGCCGAGACCTTCGCCGACATCAGCCCGATCAAGGACTTCACCGAAGCCCTGCAGCTCGAGCTCGAGTTCGACCCCGACGACGAGGACCTCCGGCCACCGCCGAAGTTCTCGGTCGACGAGTGCAAAGAGAAGGACATGACCTACAGCGCGCCGATCTTCGTGCGCGCCCGGTTCATGAACTCCTCCACCGGCGAGATCAAGGAGCAGACGGTCTTCATGGGCGACTTCCCCATGATGACCGACAAGGGCACCTTCGTGATCAACGGCACCGAGCGGGTGGTGGTGTCCCAGCTGGTTCGCTCCCCGGGGGTCATCTTCCAGCCCGGTGAGCGGTTCCGCCTGCGGAACCTGACCAAGCACCAGCTGGTCACCGGCACCATCCACCCCTACCGCGGCGAGTGGATCGAGTTCGACGTCGAGCAGAAGCCGGGCAAGGACGTCACCGCCGGCACCCGCGTCGCCCGCAAGCGTCGTCTCAGCCTGTTCACGCTGCTGCGTGCGCTGGGCTACGACGAGGAGAACCACCCCGGGTTCCTCGACAACTTCGTCCGCCACTTCGACTTCCTCGAGGGCCAGTGGGAGAAGGACCGCGAGCTGGCTCCCACCCAGGACGAGTCCCTGGTCGAGATCTACAAGCGGGCCCGCCCCGGCGAGCCCCCCTCGGTCGAGTCGGCCCGCGCCTACTTCAAGAACGCCTTCTTCGAGAGCCGTCGCTACGACCTGTCACGAGTCGGTCGCTACAAGCTCAACCGCAAGCTCGGCTCCGAGCTCGACAAGATCGAGCAGCTGTTCGGTCTCACCCTCGAGCGCCCCGAGCCCGACCAGTCGGTGCTCACCCCGGCCGAGATCCTCGCCACCACGACCTATCTGTTGAACCTGGTCAACGCCGAGCCGGGCTACCGACTCGACGACCAGGACCACTTCGCCAACCGCCGCATCCGCTCGGTCGGCGAGCTCATCCAGAACCAGGTCCGCATCGGTCTGTCCCGCATGGAGCGGGTGGTGCGCGAGCGCATGACCACCCAGGACGTCGAGGCCATCACGCCCCAGACGCTCATCAACATCCGCCCGGTGGTCGCGTCGATCAAGGAGTTCTTCGGCACCAGCCAGCTCTCCCAGTTCATGGACCAGGTCAACCCGCTGTCGGGGCTCACCCACCGCCGTCGCCTCTCGGCGCTCGGCCCCGGCGGCCTGTCCCGCGAGCGTGCCGGCTTCGAGGTCCGCGACGTCCACTTCAGCCACTACGGCCGCATGTGCCCGATCGAGACCCCGGAGGGCCCCAACATCGGGCTCATCGGAGCGCTCAGCTCCTATGCGCGGGTCAACGCGTTCGGCTTCATCGAATCGCCGTACCGCAAGGTGATCGACGGCAAGGTCACCGACGAGGTCGTCTACCTGGCGGCCGACGAGGAAGAGGAGTACGTGGTCGCCCAGGCCAACGCGCCCCTCAACCCCGACGGCACCTTCCGCAACGAGCGGGTGCTGGTGCGCCGTTCACCGCAGGCGGCGACCCTGGGCGAGCTCAAGCTGCAGCTCGAGCGCGACGTCTTCTTCGGTGCCACCACCGAGATCTCGTCGGTCGCGCCCGAAGAGGTCCAGCTCATGGACGTCTCGCCGAAGCAGATCGTCTCGGTCGCGGCGGCGCTCATCCCGTTCCTCGAGCACGACGACGCCAACCGCGCCCTCATGGGGGCGAACATGCAGCGCCAGGCGGTCCCGCTCGTCAAGGCCGAGGCGCCCTACATCGGTACCGGCATCGAGGGCATCGCGGCCCGTGACGCCGGCGACATGATCCTGGCCGAGGACGACGGCTCGGTGGTCGAGGTCGACGGCAAGGCCATCACCGTCGAGTACAAGGGTGGTCGCAAGAAGATCCACCGCCTGCTCAAGTTCGAGCGCTCCAACCAGGACACCTGCATCAGCCAGACCCCCCGGGTCGCGCTCGGCGACAAGGTGAAGAAGGGCGACCTGCTCGCCGACGGTCCCTCGACCGAGCACGGCGAGCTGGCGCTCGGCAAGAACCTCCTCGTGGCCTTCATGTCGTGGGAGGGTTACAACTTCGAGGACGCCATCATCCTCTCCGAGCGCCTGGTGCGCGACGACGTGCTGACCTCGATCCACATCCACGAGCACGAGATCGACGCTCGCGACACCAAGCTCGGTCCCGAGGAGATCACCCGCGACATCCCGAACCTCTCCGACGAGATCCTGGCCGACCTCGACGAGCGCGGCATCATCCGCATCGGTGCCGAGGTCAACGCCGGCGACGTGCTGGTCGGCAAGGTCACCCCCAAGGGCGAGACCGAGCTCACCCCCGAGGAGCGCCTGCTGCGCGCCATCTTCGGCGAGAAGGCCCGCGAGGTGCGCGACACCTCGCTGAAGGTGCCCCACGGTGAGACCGGAAAGGTCATCGACGTCAAGGTCTTCAACCGCGACGACGGCGACGAGCTGCCCCCCGGGGTCAACCAGCTCGTTCGGGTCTATGTCGCCCAGAAGCGCAAGATCAGCGTCGGCGACAAGCTGGCGGGGCGTCACGGCAACAAGGGCGTCATCTCCCGCATCCTGCCGGTCGAGGACATGCCCTTCATGGCCGACGGCACCCCGGTCGACATCCTGCTCAACCCCCTCGGCGTGCCGTCCCGCATGAACGTGGGCCAGGTGCTCGAAGCCCACCTCGGCTACGCCGCCCGCTGGGGCTGGGACCTCACCGGCGACGGCAAGATCGACGTCGGCGAGGAGCCGGTGCGGGGCACCGAGAACAAGACCCGCACCAACACGCCACCGTCGACCCTGGTCGCCACGCCGGTGTTCGACGGCGCCAAGTACGACGAGGAGGTCGACGCGGGCAAGCATCCGACGATCCAGAAGATCTTCGGTGCGCTGCACCCCGAGGCCACCGACGAGCGCTATGGCGACGGCGGTCGCATGATCGGCACCGACGGCAAGGCCACCCTCTACGACGGCCGCACCGGAGAGGCCTTCGACAACCCCATCACCGTGGGCTACATGTACATCATCAAGCTGGCCCACCTGGTCGACGACAAGATCCACGCTCGTTCGACCGGCCCGTACTCGATGATCACCCAGCAGCCTCTCGGCGGGAAGGCCCAGTTCGGCGGCCAGCGCTTCGGCGAGATGGAGGTGTGGGCCCTCGAGGCCTACGGCGCCGCCTACTGCCTCCAGGAGCTGCTCACCATCAAGTCCGACGATGTCCTCGGCCGGGTGAAGGTCTATGAGGCCATCGTCAAGGGCGAGAACATCCCCGAGCCGGGCATCCCCGAGAGCTTCAAGGTGCTCATCAAGGAGATGCAGGCGCTCTGTCTCAACGTCGAGGTCTTGTCGACCACCGGCGAGGAGATCGAGATGCGCGAGCTCGACGAAGACATCTTCCGCACCGCCGAGGAGCTGGGCATCGACCTGTCCCGCCCCGAGCGCGGCAGCGACGAAGAAGACGCCCGCCGTCAGGCCGAGCGGGGCTGAGGAGACACACATGCTCGATGTCAACAACTTCGACCAGCTTCGGATCGGACTCGCCACCGCGGACTCGATCCGCACCTGGTCCAACGGTGAGGTCAAGAAGCCCGAGACCATCAACTACCGCACGCTCAAGCCCGAGAAGGACGGCTTGTTCTGCGAGA
>JBKGZW010000133.1:0-7526 GCA_046543225.1 Acidimicrobiales bacterium | reverse complement strand
GGCCATCGTAGGAGCCGCCCTACTCCGCCGCGCGCCGCCCGGCGAGGTCTGACGAGCACCCGCTCAGGGCCGGGGAACGCTGTACTTGTAGCCGAGTCCGCGGATGGTGGTGATCCTGGTGGGGTTGGCCGGATCGTCCTCGACCTTGGACCGGAGTCGCTTGATGTGCACGTCGAGGGTCTTGGTGTCACCGACGTAGTCCATCCCCCAGATGCGGTCGATGAGGGTCTCGCGGGGCAGGACGCGGCCCGCGTTCTCGACCAGGAGGTTGAGCAGCTCGAACTCCTTGAGCGGGAGGGACACCTTCTCGCTGCGGATGGTCACCTCGTGTGCTTCAGGGTCGATCACCACATCGCCCACCTGGAGCACATCGCCACTCGGTGTCGCCTGCGTCTCGGCGGGCGCACGGCGCAGGACCGCACGCATGCGTGCCACGAGCTCGCGCAGGCGGTAGGGCTTGGTGACGTAGTCGTCGGCGCCCACCTCGAGTCCCACCACCGTGTCGATCTCGGCGGCCTTCGCGGTGACCATGATGATCGGCACCTTCGACGTCTTGCGGATCTCGCGACACACGTCGATGCCCGAGACCTTGGGCAACATGACGTCGAGCAGCACCAGGTCGGGGTCGACCGCTTCGTACATGGTGAGTGCCTCGGCACCATCACGAGCGACATGAACCCGGAAGCCCTCTCGCTTGAGGCCGACGGTGAGCGCCTCGACGAAGGCCTCCTCGTCCTCGACCACCAGGATCGTCACATCGGGTACTGCCATGTCAGCCTGCCTCTGGTGTCGTCACAGGTACGGGACCGGCGCCCGCGGGCAGCCGGAGGGTGAAGGTGGAGCCCTCGCCTTCCACCGATTCGACGAGAACCTCGCCGTGGTGGTTGTTGACCACGTGGCGAACGATGGCCAATCCCAGACCGGTGCCACCGGTCTGGCGGCTGCGAGCCCGATCGATGCGGTAGAAGCGCTCGAACACCCGCTCGAGGTCCCGGGTCGGGATGCCCATGCCGTGGTCCTCGACCTGGAGATCGACGTTCACGCCATCGGTGAGGGCCCGCACGTGCACCGTCGATCCGGCCTCGGAGTACTTCACCGCGTTCTCGAGCAGGTTGAACACCGCGGAGACGAGCTGGCGGGTGTCGCCCACCAAGGTGATCCGTTGGTTCACCGGCTCGACCTCGAGGGTGATCTGCTTCTGCTCGGCAGCCGGGCGCATGCGCTCGATGGCGTCGTGGACGATCGCCGCGACCGGGACGGTCTCGCGGTGGGGGTTCTCCTCGGCCTCGATGCGGCTGAGGTCGAGGAGGTCCTCGATCGTGCGCGCCACCCGGTGCGCCTCGGTGAACATCCGCTCCGCCAGCCGGTGGGCGACCTCGACGTCGTCCTCGTCGACGAGGGTCTCGGCGAGGAGCGCCAACGCTCCGACCGGTGTCTTGAGCTCGTGGCTGATGTTGGCGACGAAGTCGCGTCGCACCGCTTCGAGTCGTCGCCGCTCGCTCACGTCGTCGATCACCGAGACCGCGCCGGCACCGGTGCGTTCGTCGTCGAGGGGTATGGCGGTGATCACCAGCGTTCGCTTCGGTGGTCCGAACAGTTCGATGGTCTCGATGCATCGCTCGCCGTCGAGTGCACGCCCCACCAGGTCGGCGATGGCGGCTTCGACCAGGGCATCGCCGTGGCGGGCCTCGGAGTACAGGCTGCCGGCTTCGTTGGTGAACACGATGTCGCCGTCGCCGTCGACGACCACGACCCCCTGAGCGATGGCATCGAGGCTCCGGGCCAACCGGAGCTCGCGGTCTTCCAGCTCGCCACATCCGCGCTCGAGGGTGCTCGTCGCCCGACGGAGCTCGGCGAGTGCTCCAGGGAGACTCCGTGAGCGATCGGGCACCGCTCCCGGCACGAGGGCCAGGGCATCGTCGACCTGTCGGGCGGCGCGACGCATGTACCAACGGTGCACCACCAAGGCAGCCAGCGCGGTGACCACCACACCGACCAACACGTTCATGCCGCGGCCTCGTCAGCCAGCCGGGTCTGGACCATTGTCCGCCTCCGCAGAGGTCTCGTCCGCGGCCATGCGCCGAGCCTTCACCCTCGCCGCACCGCTGTGCTCGGGCAACCAACCGCCGACGACGAACTGGACCATCTCGCCCATGTTGACCGCGTGGTCGCCGATGCGCTCGTAGTACCTGCTCACCAGCGCGAGCTGCACCGCTGCCTGCAGGTCGAGGCCCCCTTGACCATGGGCCTCGAAGATCGCCTGGATGAACTCCTTGTTGAGCCCGTCGAGCCGGTCGTCCATGTCGTCGAGGGCGGCCGCGAGTGAGGCGTCGCCGTCGATGTAGGCGTCGATGGCGAAGCGGTAGAGCTTCGCCGACTGGTCGCTCATCGCCTGGATGATGCCCCGGCACCGAGGATTGAACTCGACCCCGTGGATCCGCCGGGATGCCTTGGCGATGTTGACGACCAGGTCGCCCGAACGCTCGATCTCGCCGTTGAGCTTCAGCGCGGCGACGATCGAACGGAGATCCGATGCCATCGGCTGCTGGAGCGCCATGAGTCGAATGGCGTGCTCCTCGATCTCGAGCGAGAGGTAGTCGAGCTCGTCGTCGGCCTCGATCAGCGCCTGCGCTCCGGCCAGATCGTTGCTCAGCAAGACCTCGGTCGTACGAGGGATGCCCTCGGTGACCATCGCCGCAGCACGCACGATCGTCTGCCGGAGGTCGTCGAGCTCTTCGTGGAACTGCTTGCGCGTCTCGGGCATCTCTGGGCTCATCATCGCACCTCAGCAGCCAGATGGGCAGGGTCGCCGGTGATGAGGTACCGCAGGCGGGCACCGATGACCGTCGTGTGATCGCTGACCCGCTCGAGCGAGCGACCGATCGCCGCTGTCTCGAGCGCGAGCTTGATCGCGTTCGTGCCCGTCAGCCCGACGAGCTCCTGCACCAGCCTCGAGTGCAGCGCCTCGGCCATGGGGGATCCGGCGGCGAGCTCCTCGGCGAGCAGGAGATCCATCGCCCCCCACGCCCGCAGGGCGGTGTGGTACCGAGCCATCACCTCGTCGCACATCGTGAGCAGCAGGTCGTGCAGGTTGGGATGTGTGTCGACCAGCTCGCCAGACACCGAACCAGCCACCGACACCGAGTGATCACTGATTCGCTCGAGCTCGTTGAGCACCCGCACCACTGACACGATCAAACGGAAGTCGGACGCCACCGGAGCCTCGCGCACGATCAGCTCATAGCAACGTTCGGTCAGCGAGACGTTCATGGCGTCGACCTCGCGGTCGACCGTGGCGGCTTCACCCGCCAGGTCGTGGGGTGCTCCGGCGAGCGCAGTCTGCATCCGACCAAGGTTCTGCTCGACCTTCACGGCCATCACCTCGACCTGGAGCCGGAGCTGTTCGAGCTCGGCTGCATAGTGCCCGCGCAAGGTCACCAGTGCCTCAGCCGAACCGGCCGGTGACGTAGTCCGAGGTGGCTCGTTCTCTCGGGTTCGAGAAGATGACCTCGGTCTGGTCCATCTCGACGAGACGACCGGGTGCTCCCGTCGACTCGATGCTGAAGAACCCGGTGCGGTCGCTCACCCGCGCCGCCTGCTGCATGTTGTGGGTCACGATGACGATCGTGTACTCCGACTTGAGGTCGTTCATGAGGGACTCGATGGCGAAGGTGGAGATCGGGTCGAGTGCAGAGCACGGCTCATCCATCAACAGGATCTCGGGCTGCACCGCGATCGCCCGGGCGATGCACAGACGCTGCTGCTGGCCGCCGGACAGACTCGACCCCGGTCGGTCGAGGCGGTCCTTGACCTCCTCCCAGAGGTTCGCACCGTGAAGAGAACGCTCGACGAGCTCGTCGGACTCGCTGCGCCGCATGCGCTTCGCATTGAGACGCCGCCCTGCGATCACGTTCTCGTAGATCGACATCGTCGGGAAGGGGTTCGGACGCTGAAAGACCATCCCGATACGGCTGCGAACCTCCACCGGGTCGACGTCACGGCCGTAGAGGTCGACCCCGTCGAGGGCGATGCGCCCCGAGACCCGGGCACCGGGGATCACCTCGTGCATGCGGTTGATCGATCTCAGGAACGTCGACTTGCCACATCCGGACGGACCGATCAGGGCCGTGATCGACCGTTCCTCGATCTCCATGTCGATCCCCTGAACCGCGAGGAAGTCCCCGTAGTAGATGTCCAGATCCGAGATGGCGATCTTGGTCGCTCCCGTCGGCAGAGACGTGGGCGTGGCCGTGTGGTGCGTTCTGGTGGGCTCGACAGTCACGTCGGCTCCGATCGTATCTGTGGAGGGGTTGGGGTTCATCGAAGTCCCTTCGGCTGGAGGATCTTGGCGAGGACCCGCGCAGTGGTGAACAAGAACACGACGATCAGGACGAGAACGAGCGCTGCCGTCCACCCCCTGTCGTAGCCCGGTTCCGGCGGGAAGCCGGGGGCCGCGTAGCCGTAGTAGGCCATCACCGGCAGGGTGGTCATGCGGCCCTCGAATGGATCGAGGTTGGTGTCCTGGGCCAATCCGGCGACGAGGAGGAGGGGCGCTGTCTCGCCGATCACCCGGGCGACGGCGAGCGTGACGCCGGTGAGGATTCCGGCCACGGCGGTGGGCAGGACCACCTTGGTGATCGTGCGCCACTTGGGAACGCCGAGCGCATACGAGGCTTCCCGGAGTTCGTTGGGCACCAGTCGCAACATCTCCTCAGATGCGCGAACGACGACGGGTGTCATCAAGACGGCGAGGGCGACGCCGCCCGCGAGCCCGGAGCGTGCACCCGGACCTTGGAACAGGACGAAGAGGGCGTAGGCGAACAAGCCAGCGACGATCGAGGGGATACCGGTCATCACGTCGACCATCATCGTGATGCTTCGGGCAAGCCTCCCCCGACCGTACTCCACGAGGTACACCGCCACCAGGACGCCGATGGGGACCGAGATGACCGCCGCGATGCCAGTCACGATGCCGGTGCCGACGATGGCATGCCACCCGCCGCCACCCTCACCCACGACGCTGCGCATGGTGCCGGTGAAGAACTCGCTGTCGAAGCGAGCCGCTCCCCGCTCCACGGTCGTCCACAGCACCGAGACGAGGGGCACCAGGATCGCGGCGAACGCGGTCGTGACCAGGCTCGCCGCCAGCCGATCGGTCGCCTTCCGCCGGCCCTCCACAGATCGCGATGCACCGTACAGGAGGGCCGTGTGGGTCACGACGGCGACGAGCACCCCCATGACCGCGTTCGTTCCCGTGGCCAAGGTTGCCCCCACGCCGATCCCGACGGCGACAAGGGCGATCTCCAGCTCCCTGCGGCGACCGAGCTGACCGTGGGTCAGCGGTGGGCGTTGCGGAGCTGGGTCGTGGGTTCGCCGGTCGTCGGTGAGCATGCTCATCAGTTCGCTCCCGAGAAATCAGCGCGCTTGTTGGTGATGTAGCGAGCCAAGAAGTTCACCGCGAAGGTGAGAACGAAGAGGACCAGACCGGTGGCGATCAATCGGTTGACATCGAGGCCGGACGACTCGGGGAAGTCGAGCGCGATGTTCGCAGCGATGGTGTTGGGGTTCTGAGACCCGAGCAGATTGAACGAGATGACGCTCGCCGGAGAGAGGATGATTGCCACAGCCATCGTCTCGCCGAGCGCTCGACCGAGCCCGAGCATGGCACCACTGATGATGCCCGACCGGCTGTAGGGGAGAACGGCCATCTTGATCATCTCCCACTTGGTGGCTCCGAGAGCGAGCGCCGCCTCTTGGTGCAGGCCGGGCGTCTGCATGAACACCTCCCGGGAGATCGCCGTGATGATCGGAAGGATCATCACGGCAAGGACGACAGCGACGGTCAGCATTGTTCGCCCGCTGGTGATCGTCGGGCCCTCGAAGAACGGGAGAAACACGAGGCGCTCCTCGAGCCATGGGAAGACCGAGCTCGCAAGCACCGGCGCCACGACGAAGATCCCCCAGAGGCCGTAGACGACGCTCGGGATGGCAGCGAGCAGGTCGATGACCAGACCCAGCGTGCGTGCCAGCACTGGCGGAGCGTAGTGACTGACGTACAGGGCCACCGCAACCGCTGGGACCGTAGCCAGGAGCAGTGCCAGGAAGGCAGACCAGACCGTTCCGAACAGGTAGGGGGCGACGTAGTCGAGGAAGCCCTTGTCGAACTGGGACGGGTCGGCCAGCGCCGGGTATGCCTCGCGCATGAGGAACAGCGCGACACCGCCGAGCGTCACGAGGATGAGTACTCCGCTCCCCACCGACACGCCACGAAAGATCCGATCGCCTGGCCGGTCGTGGGCCTGGATCGAGGCAGGCGGGGTCTCTTCAGGTGGTCGGCGGATGGGGTTTCCGCTCAGCGGGGTGAAGGTCACTCGGCGAGCTCTCCGTCTCGAGAGATGCGGGATGAGAAATGGCCTTGGCCGTGGTGTCGGGCAGGCTCTTCGCCCAACCGACACCACGGCCTCAGAAGGCCAAGCATCAGCCTGCGACGATGACCTGATCGATCGAGTCCATGACCCGCTCGCGCAGGCCGTCACCGATCGGGGCCGACCCGGCCGACTCGGCGGACGCCTGCTGGCCTTCCTCGGAGGCGACGTAGGTCATGAAAGCCTTGACGAGATCGACCGTGTCCTGATCGGGGTACTCGAGGCAGACGATGTGATAGGAGACGAGGGCGATCGGCCAGACGCCCGACTCCTCGGTGTCACGAGTGAGGTTGAAGCCGAGGTCGTACTCGCTTCGGCCCTCGATCTGCTCGGAGACCTCGACCAACCGCGAGGCGGCGTCAGGGCTGTACTCCACGAACTCGCCACCGACGCCGATGTCAGCGACGCCGAGATCGTCGGGGACCTGCGAGGCGTCGGAGTACCCGATCGAGCCCTCACCTGCACTGATGGCAGCGACGACGCCCGAGGTCTGTGGGGCCCCTTCACCGCTGTCGATCGGCCACTCGCCCACGAGACCATAGGTCCAAATGTCGGGTGCAACGGTAGCCAGGTAGTCGGTGAAGTTCTCGGTGGTGCCGGACTCGTCCGATCGGTGCACCGCGTTCACCGCCAGGTCCGGGAGGTCGGCATCGGGGTTGTCGGCGACGATGGCCTCATCGGTCCAGTTGGTGATCTCGCCGGCGAAGATCCCGGCAACGGTCTCCGGCGAGAGGTTCAGGGAATCGACCCCTGGCAGGTTGTAGGCCACGACCACCGGGGAGATGTAGTGAGGCAGATGGATCGCCCCCTGATCTCCCTCGCAACGATCGACGGATGCCTCGTACTCCTCGTCGTCGAGGAGCGAGTCAGAACCGGCGAAGTCCGAGCCACCCTCGATGAAGGTGTCCCGTCCACCGCCCGACCCGATCGGGTCGTACTCGACGGTCACGTCGGCGTTGAGGTTCTGGAAGCCCGCCTGCCACCCCTGCATCGCTGCCGCCTGTGACGAGGCGCCAGCGCCGATCAACGTGCCGGAGAGATCGCCACCGGCGTCCCCATCGTCGCCAGAGTCGGTATCGCCAGAGTCGGTATCGCCGGAGT
>JBKGZW010000132.1:0-7560 GCA_046543225.1 Acidimicrobiales bacterium | reverse complement strand
ACAGGTCCGCCAGGTTGTAGCTCACCGGGGTCACCGTAGTGTGGCCACGAGTGCGTCCCGAACGGATCGTCGCAGCGACGCGCTCAGGTGAACCAGATGCGCTGGTGCTGACGGCTCAGGGGGTGCAGCAGCAGGACGACCTGGGCGATCGGGAACAGCGCGATGGTGACGAACCGGAACTCCCCGAGGATGCCGGGACCGAAGTCCCACAACCAGGCGACGAGCGGGAACAGCCCGAGCACGGTGATGGCCACGGCCAGGCGGTAGCCCCACCGCTTCTCGTTGGCGATGCCGAGCCCGCCTGCGACCATGGCGATCGACGCCACCAGGTTGACGCCGAACCCCCAGTAGAACTGGTAGACGGTGCCACCGAGGAGCAGGCCGAGCACGGCCCGGATGTAGAGCAACATCACCGCGATTTGTAGGGTCTGCGGCTGATGAGGGTTGGTCCAGCGGCGCGTCTCCATGGTTGACAGTCTGGCAGGCCTCGTGCTGGCCGCTGGTGCCGGCACCCGGATGGAGCCGTTGAGTCGCGTCCGCCCCAAGCCGCTCCTTCCCTTCGGCAAGGGGGCCCTGGTCGACCACGCCATCGCCAGGTTGCGGTCCTGCACCACGAGGATCGCGGTGAACGCCCACCACGGGCGAGCCGAGATGCACACCCACCTGTCGGGCCGGGTCCACCTGTCGGTCGAGGAGCGGCCGGGCCTCGGCACCGCCGGTGCCGTGGCCCACGCCGCGTCATGGATCGGCGACGACGACCTCGTCGTGGTCAACGCCGACACCTGGTGTCCCGGCGACCTCGAGCCACTCGCTCGGAGCTGGGATCGAGACCGGATCCGGGTCGTCGTCGCGGGAGCACCGGTCCTGGCCGCAGACTCGCGCATCGTCGCCTCGTTCCTCCCCGCCCGTGAGGTCGCCCGGCTCGTCGTCGGACCCTCGGGGCTCTACGAGACCTGCTGGGCTCCGGCGGCCGAGGCCGGTCGTCTCGACGTGGTCGGTTGGGAGGGGACCGTGATCGATTGCGCCACCCCTCGCGACTACCTCACCGCAAGCCTGCTGAGGTCGCGGGGCCACTCGGTCGTCGGCGAGGGTGCGGTGGTCGAGGGCACCGTCATCCGTTCGGTGGTGTGGCCCGGTGCCCACGTCTGGCCCGCCGAGGTCCTCGTCGACGCCATCCGCACCGATGTTGGGGTCACCGTGCTGGTCCGGTGAGGTTCAAGCGCGTGCGTCGCGGCGACGGCGCGGCGACGCCACCGTGGTCGCCTGGTTCGCGCGGAGCTGACCGCACGCGGCATCGATGTCGGTGCCGCGGTTCTGGCGAACCGTGGCGTTGATGCCGAGCGACCGTAGGTCCTCGCGGAACGACCGGACCCGTTCCGGTGGTGTCCCCCGGGTCGGGTAGCCGGGGGTGGGGTTGAGGGGGATCAGGTTCACGTGGGCTCGTAGGGGACGTGCGAACGCCGCCAGCTGCCGCGCGTCGAGGTCCGAGTCGTTGACACCGTCGATCAGGGCCCACTCGAACGACAGGCGGCGGCCCTTGGCCCGCAGGTACTCATGGCAGGCCTCGGCGAGCATCTCGAGCGGGTACCGCCGATTGATGGGGACGAGCTGGTCGCGACGCTCGTCGTCGGCCAGGTGCAGCGACACCGCCAGGTTCACCGGCAGTGCTTCGCCGGCCAATCGTCGGATGCCGGGCACCAGCCCGACCGTCGACACCGTGATGTGGCGTGCCGAGAGCCCGAGGTCGGCGTGGAGCCGCTCGATGGCGCCCCACATGGCGTCGTAGTTGGCCAGCGGCTCACCCATCCCCATGAAGACCACGTTCGACAGGCGGCGGGGCAGGGCCGCTCGCCGGGCCTCGATCACCTGCTCGACGATCTCGCCGACGCTGAGCTGACGGTCGAACCCGGCCTGACCGGTCGCACAGAACGAGCAGGCCATGGCACACCCGGCCTGGGTGCTCACACATGCCGTGGTGCGGTCGCGGTAGTGCATGAGCACGGTCTCGATCCGTGCGCCGCCGTCGAGCTCCCACAGCCACTTGGCGGTCATGGCGTCGTCGCTGGCCGACTGGGCGACCGGGGTGAGCGCGCGTGGAAGCTCCTCGGCCAGCTGCACCCGAAGCCCCTTGGGCACGTCGGTCAGCTCGAGCAGGTCCCGCCCCTGGTGGTACAGGCCGTCCCAGATCTGTCGAGCCCGGTAGGCAGGCTCGTCGGCGAGCAGGCCTGCGAGCTCGTGGGCACTGGGGTCATAGCGGGTGGGCACACGCTCAGCCTAGGCAGTGGTCCTGGATACGCTGTCGGCATGGACCACGATCCCTCGTTGCGGAACGACTCCTTGGATGCCGTCTACCGGGAGGCGCACCGCAACCACCAGCACCGCAGCGTGTCCACCGGAGGCGCCAGAGCGGCGGTCTTCGGCGCCAGTGACGGTCTGGTCTCGAACGTGTCGCTGATCCTCGGCATGGCCGGCGCGTCACCGGCAGAGGGCGTGGTCCGCCTCGCCGGGATCGCCGGGCTCGTCGCCGGCGCGGTGTCGATGGCCGCGGGCGAGTACATCTCGATGCGTGCCCAGACCGAGCTCTACGAGCGCGAGCTGCGGGTCGAGCGCGCTGCCCAACGCCAGAACCCCGAGCTCGAGCAGCTGGAGCTGGCCAAGATCTACGAGGACCGGGGGATGAGCCCTGAGCTGGCCGAGGAGTTGGCCGAGGCAATGATGCGCGATCCCGACGTGGCGCTCGAGGTCCACGCCCGCGAGGAGCTCGGCTTCGATCCCGACGAGCTCGGCTCACCGCTGGGCGCTGCGGGCTCGTCGTTCGCCGCCTTCGCGGTGGGGGCCGCGCTGCCGCTGGTCCCGTGGTTGTTCACCGCCGGCACGGCCGCGTTCGTCGGTTCGGTGGTCCTCGGGTTGGTCGGCGCGCTGGTGCTCGGCGCGATCGTGGGCTACTCCTCAGGCCGGTCACCGGTCTACACCGCGCTCCGCCAGGCACTGGTGGCCAGCGGGGCCGCGGCGGTCACCTACGGGATCGGTTCCGCCATCGGCGTCGGGATCTGAGCGGCAACGTCGCGTTCGAACACCGTCACCGTGTGGTGGACCGTGAAGCCGAGCTTCTCGTAGAGCGCGACAGCTGGTCGGTTGTCGGCCTCGGTGTAGAGCATGGCGGTGTCGAGACCGAGGCCGGCGAGGTGCTCGAGTCCGGCCAGCACCAGGGCGCGCCCCATGCCTCGTCCGGCGGCGTCGGGGTGCACGCCGATCACATAGATCTCACCGAGCGGCGGGTCGAGGTCGTCGTGCACCTTGGTCCAGCAGAACCCCAGCAACGGGCCGGTCGTGGGGTGCACGAGGAAGCCGTTCGGATCGAACCACGGTTCCTCCTCGTGGTCGCGGAGGTGCTGGTGGGTCCACTCGCTCTGCTCGGGATGCCAGGCGAACGCGGCGTTGTTGACCCGGAGCCAGTCCTCGTCGTCGCGGCCGGGTTCGAAGGGCCGAGTGTCGAGATCGGTGGTGTGAGGGACCGGGAGCGACCGACGCATCTGGAGGAGACGGCGGGTCGGCACCAGCCCGGCGGCGGTCGCGATGCGGTGGTGCTCGGCGGTCGCGTCCGGCACCCGCCAGTGGACCGGGCCTCCACCGTGGTCGGCGACGGCCTGCACCAGATCGTCGAGGAGGCTGCTGGCGGTGGCCACGTCGAGGCGTCCGGTTCCGGCGTGCAGCTCCACCTCCCATCCGCGTTCGCCGGGATGGGCGACGCCCTCGGTGCCCTGGTGGTGCACGACCACCGGTCGGTCGGGAGGCGGGGGTGTGGTCGACATCGCCGTCGAGGGTACCGGTCGGCGTTCGGCGGCTCGACCGTACGTAGTAGAACGCGAACGGCGCTCTAGAACCGAAAAGTTGAATGTGGATGTGTCACGGCGTCGCGGACGGTGTATGGTGATACCTGCCAGGTCCCGCCACCTGGCTGAAGGTGACCCGGGATCCGCCGCCTGAGGTCACCCGGTCGGCGCCCCTTCGGGGGCGCCGACTCGCGTCAGGGGTCGGACCGTACAACGTAAGAAGCTTCAGCGGACGTGCCGGCGCGGGCGCCGTCATCGCAGGCGGTGCACCAGGCGGTCCAGGCGCCGGTACGCGCTGCGCAGGGCGCGCTCCACCTCGTCGAGGTCGGTGCTGATGTCGTCGGTCTCGGTGTCACGGTGCGCGTCGGCGATCGCCACCACCCGTTGGGTGAGCTCGGCGAGGGTCGAGGACACCGATGAGAGCTGGGCGCGGTGTTCGTCCATGCACGCAGTATGACCCCACGAAACCGATGGGCGATCCGATGGGCGGGACCGGTACCGTGGCGGGGCCATGAACTCTGCCGCCACACCTGCTGTGCGACCCGATCGGGTGGTGCCGCCGTGTTGACCCACCTCGACCTGCGAGGACTCGACGGCGACGCGCTCCGGGCCACGCTTCCCCGGCCCAAGGCGGCCGGTTCCCAGCCGGTGGCGGCGGTGCGCGAGATCCTCGACGACGTCCGCGCACGCGGCGACGCGGCGGTGCTCGAGCTCACCGAACACTTCGACGGGGTGCGCCTCGACTCGCCACGGGTCCCTGCCGCCGCGCTGGACGATGCCCTGGCCTCGATCGATCCGTCGGTGCGGGCCGCGCTCGAGGTCGCGGCCGAGCGAATCCGGGCCCACCACCAGACCCAGGTGCGCCACGACCACACCCACACCCGCGACGGCATCAGCATCGAGGCGCTGGTCCGGCCGGTCGAGCGTGCCGGCATCTACGTGCCCGGGGGCAGGGCCGCCTACCCGAGCACGGTGCTGATGACGGTCATCCCCGCCCGCGTCGCCGGCGTGCCCGAGGTCGTGCTGTGCGTGCCCCCGGACCGCGCCACCGGTCGAGTCGCCGAGGTGACCCTGGCCGCGGCCGCCATCGCCGGGGTCGACGAGGTCTACGCCATCGGCGGCGCCCAGGCCATCGGCGCCATGGCCTACGGCACCGAGACGGTGCGCCCGGTCGACGTCATCGCCGGGCCCGGCAACGTCTTCGTCGCGGTCGCCAAGCGCGAGGTGTCCGACCACGTCGGCATCGCCGCGGCCTTCGCCGGGCCATCGGAGGTGGTGGTCGTCGCCGACGAGACGACCCCGGTCGACTACGCCGCCATCGACGTCATCCTGCAGGCCGAACACGGTCCCGACGGCACCTCGTGGCTCATCAGCTGGTCCCAGCGGGTGTGCGAGGCGGTCGACGCCGCGGTCGAGCGTCTCGTCGCGGACGCTCCACGGCGGACCGAGATCGAACAGACCTTGTCCGCCGGTGGATTCAGCGCCCTCGTCGAAGGTCCCGAGCAGGCGATCGAGGTCGCCAACCTCATCGCCCCCGAACACCTCGAGCTCCTCTGCGACGACCCGCGCCGGTTGCTCGGATTGGTGCGCAACGCGCCCGCGGTGTTCTGCGGACCGCTGTCTCCCGCGTCGATCGGCGACTACATCGCCGGTCCCAGCCACGTGCTCCCCACCGACGGCACCGCCCGGTTCGCCAGCGCACTCACCGTCGCCGACTTCACCAAGGACATCCACGTGGTGACCGTCGAGCCCGAGGGCTTCGACGCGGTGGCCCCCCATGTGGTGACGCTCGCCGCGGCCGAGGGGCTCGATGCCCACGCCGAGTCGGTCCGTCTCCGGCAGGCCGACCGATGATGGGCCCCGGTACCCGGTCGCGACGGCCAACGGTGCGCGACGACCTCGCGCTCATGGACGGCTACCACTCGCCACAGGTCGAGGTCGACGTCCGCCTCAACACCAACGAGTCGCCCATCGGGCCACCGCCGGAGTTCGCCCGCGAGCTGGCCGCCGCGGTCGCCACCGTTGACTGGAACCGCTACCCGGACCGGTCCGCCACCGAGCTGCGGACCGCCATCGCCGGGCTGCACGGTGTCGGCCCCGACCAGGTGTTCGCCGCCAACGGCTCCAACGAGGTCCTCCAGACCCTCTGTCTCGCCTACGGGGGCCCCGGCCGCACCGCCGCGGTGTTCGAGCCGACCTATGCCCTGCACGGCCACATCGCCCGCGTGACCGGCACCTCGGTGTCGGTCGGCGAGCGCAGCGACGACTTCGAGCTCGACCCCGCCGAGGTCGACCGGATCATGGCGACCGACCCCGACATCGTGTTCCTCTGCTCGCCCAACAACCCCACCGGTCTGGTCGAGCCCGAGGCCGTCGTCCGCGACATCGTCCAGCGCGCCGCCGCCCAAGGTGCGCTGGTGGTGGTCGACGAGGCCTACGGCCAGTTCGCCGGCTGGTCCGCGCTCGAGCTCCTCGACGATGACCTGCCGCTGGTGGTCACCCGCACCTACTCCAAGACCTGGGCCATGGCCGCGGCGCGGCTCGGGTACCTGGTCGGGCCGGGTTGGCTGGTCGCCGAGCTGGAGAAGGTGGTGCTGCCCTACCACCTCGACGCCGTCACCCAGCTGGCGGGCACGCTGGCGCTCCGCCACGTCGAGGCCATGGAGCGCCGTGTCGCCCAACTGGTCGAGGAGCGGGGCCGGGTCTCCGCTGCGCTGTCGGTGCTTCCGGTCACCGTGTGGCCCTCGGGTGCCAACTTCATCTTGTTCCGGCCCGACGCGCGCGACGGTGACGAGGTGTGGCACGACCTGGTGGAGCGCTCGGTGCTGGTGCGCAACTGCGCGTCGTGGCCCCGCCTGGAGGGTTGTCTGCGGGTCACCCTCGGCACCCCGGACGAAGACGACCGCTTTCTCGAAGCACTCACGGAGATCCTCACATGACCACCGACGCCCCCACCCGCAGCGCGCGCCGCTCGCGGACCACCAAGGAGACCTCGATCGAGATCGCCCTCGACCTCGACGCCACCGGTGGCGGGGTGGTCGAGGCATCCACGGGACTGCCGTTCTTCGACCACATGCTCTCCCAGCTGGGTCGCCACGGTGGCCTCGACCTGTCGGTGACCGCCACCGGCGATCTCCACATCGATGCCCACCACACCGTCGAGGACACCGGGATCCTGCTCGGTGAGACCTTCGCCGAGGCGCTCGGCGACAAGGCCGGCGTGCGCCGGTTCGCGTCCAACCGGGTGCCGCTGGACGAGGCCCTGGTCGACGTGGCGCTGGACCTGTCCGGCCGGCCATTCCTCGTCTACGAGGTCCATCCCCCAGGCGAGAAGATCCTCGGTGATCCGCCCTTCGACCCCCAGCTGGCCGAGGAGTTCTGGCGCGCCTTCGTCACCTCGGCCGCCGTCACCCTCCACGTCGAGATGGTGCGGGGCAAGAACACCCACCACGTCATCGAGGCCAGCTTCAAGGCCGTCGCCAGGTCGTTGCGCGACGCCGTGCGCGTCGAGGTCGAGGATGGGGCGGTCCCCTCCACCAAGGGAACCTTGTGAGCGGCGACGCCGATCAAAGGCCGCTGGTGGCGGTCCTCGACTACGGCATCGGCAACCTTCGTTCGGCCCAGAAGGGGCTCGAGCGGGCCGGTGCCGACGCCCGCCTCACCGCCGATCCCGGCCTCATCGCCGACGCCGCGGCGGTGGTCCTGCCTGGTGTCGGCGCCTTCGGTC
>JBKGZW010000016.1:0-29262 GCA_046543225.1 Acidimicrobiales bacterium | reverse complement strand
TCGACGGTGTCGAGCAACGACAGGACGGTCGCCCGCTGGCGGGTGCTTCGCAGCCCCGCGCCCCGCAGGCGACCGTCGAGGTCGTCGGCCGCGGTCACTCCTCCTGGGCGCTGAGCATCCACAGGTGCTCCTCGAGCTGGGTGGTGATGGAGATGAGCAGATCCTCGGTGATGGGGTCACCCCCGTCGAGGTCGGTGATCGCGGTGCGGGTGCGGGCGGCGACGGCCTGCACGGCATCGGCGGCCGCGCCGACAGCGGCCTCGGTGCTGAGCCACTCGCTGGTGATCGACGGGAGCTGGGTGCTCGAGGCCACGGTGCTGGAGCGTCCGTCGGGGATCACACCGACGATGGCCAGACGCTCGGCCACCTGATCGGTGGCGGTTCGGGCGGTGTCGACGACCTCGTCGAGCTGGAGGTGCACCGAGCGGAACGCCCGACCGGTGACGGTCCAGTGCGCCTGCTTGGCGATCTGGGACAGATCGATGAGGTCGACGAGGATCGGCTGCAACACGGTGCCGACCCGGTCCTGGACCGCGGGCACGAGCGGTGAACGGGTGGGCCCGGATGTGGTGCTGGAAGTCATGGGGTGCTCCTCGATGTCCGGATAGGGGGAGGTTTTCTGGACAACATCCAGTCTACCCGGCGATCGTCGACACCAAACCTCAGAGCCGGGCCTCGATGAGCATCGGGCCCTCGGTGCCGAAGGACCGCCGCAACCCGTCGACCAGCGCGTCGGCGGTGTCGGCCGCGACCGCCTCGACACCCATCCCCCGCGCCAGCGACACCCAATCGAGATCGGGCGAGCCGAGACCGGTGAGCGAGGCCGCGGCGGGTCCCGGGTCGGTCACCCCGGCCCGCAGCAGCTCGATCTCGAGGATGCGATAGGTGCGGTTCGCGCACACCACCACGGTGACGTCCAGGCCCTCGCGGGCCATGGTCCACAACCCCTGGAGCGTGTACATGCCGCTCCCGTCGGCCTCCAGTGCGATCACGCGCCGGTCCGGACATGCCACCGCGGCTCCGACCGCGGCAGGCAGGCCGTAGCCGATCGCCCCGCCGGTGAGGGCCAGCACGTCGTGGGGCGGAGCCATGCGGGCCGCCGAGGCATAGGGTCCGCCCGAGGTGATGGCCTCGTCGACCACGATGGCGCCTTCGGGTTGCAGCGACGCGAGGGCGGCTCCGAGCTCGGCGGGACCCAGCTCGGAGCCGGTCGGCACGGGAGGTACCGACCCACCAGGGGTCGACACCGAGGGCGCGTCGAGCGCGGCAGCCAGGGCGTCGAGGGCGTGGACGACGTCGTCGCCGGACTCGGCCAGACGCGCCAGCTCACAGGACTCCGGTCGGGGGTGGCTGCGCTGGCCCGGATAGCCGAAGAAGGCGACGGGGTCGGTCGCACCCGCCAGCACCAGCACCGACGCCGACTCGAAGACCTCGCTCGCCTGCTCGGGGAAGTACGGCACCCGCCCGAAGCTGGGGATGCCCGCTCCCCGCTCGAGGCGGGCAGGATTCGACTCGGTCAGCACCCGACACCCGGTGGCCGAGCCGATGCGGGCGGCGGCGAACAAGCCGTCGCGCCGGTTGCCCGTCGCCCCGACCAGCAAGATCCCCCGCTCGCCGGCCTCCCGGAGCGTCTGGGCGATCGCCTCGACCCGCGACGGTGGCACCAGCGCGCGGGGAGCGGGCTCGACAGCAGGCGATGGCTGCTGCTCGATCTCGCCCCACGCGATGTCCTGGGGAACGATGAGAGTGGCGACCTGGCCGGGCGGCTCGATCGCGGCGGCGATGGCCTCGGATGCATCGGTCGCGAGGTCCGAGGGATGGCGAGCGGTGCGCACCCACCCCGACATCGGCTCGGCCAGCGAGACGATGTCGGTGGCCAGCGGTGGATCGGCGTCGCGGTGCCAGGTGGCGTGGTCGCCCACCAGGTTCACCACCGCGCTGTCGGCCCGACGGGCGTTGTGCAGGTTGGCCAGCCCGTTGGCCATGCCGGGCCCCAGGTGCAAGATGGTGAGCGCGGGAAGCTCGGCCATGCGCCCGTAACCGTCGGCCGCCCCGGTGACCACGCCCTCGAACAGACCGAGCACCGCGCGGATCCGCGGCTCGTGGTCGAGGGCCCCGACCAGCTGCATCTCGGTCGTGCCGGGATTGGCGAAACAGGCCGTGATCCCCGCGTCGGCCGCCGCTCGCATCAACGCCTGTGCCCCGTCCATGGGCCCCCTCTCGTCGTGATGGCTCCATTGTGGCGCACTGCGGTGGCTCACGACGCGGGCGGGACCACCACCGGGCGCCCGACCATGACCAGCCCGACCCGCTCTCCCACCGCGGGAACCGCACCGGCTCGATCGGCCACGCTGACCTCGACCGGCGGATCGCCCGAGTCCTCGATCGCCACCCGGGCCAGGAGGTGGTCGCCCCGGAAGGTGCGTCCGACGACGACCCCATCGATGCCGTCGGTCCCGTCGTCGGCGACGGCGAGTGTGTCGGGTCGCACCACCAGCTCTCCGGCTCCGGTCACCCCACCGGGATCGGCCACCACCGGCCCCCACGGGGCCAGCACCGTCCCATCTGCCTCCACGGACACGCGGACGAGCGCGACCGGGCCGACGATGCGAGCCACCCCCGCGTCGATCGGCCGCCGCCACACAGCCTCGGCCGGACCGACCTGGGCGATCTCGCCGTCGCGCATGACCACGATGCGGTCGCCGGTGGCGAAGGCCTCGGCCTGGTCGTGGGTCACGTGCACCACCGACGCTCCACTGCGTCGCAGGACCTCGGCAAGGTCCTCGAGGAGGCGATCCCGGAGTGCGCGGTCGAGCGACCCCAGCGGTTCGTCGAGCAGGAGGACCGACGGTCGGGGAGCCAGCGCACGAGCCAGTGCCACGCGCTGGCGCTCGCCGCCGGAGAGCCCGTCGATCTCGCGGCGGTCGAACCCGGCCAGGCCCACCAGGTCGAGCACCTCGGCCACACGGGTGGCGATCTCGGACTTGGACCAGTGGGCCATGCGCAACCCGAACGCCACGTTCCCGCCGACGTCGCGGTGAGGGAACAGGGCGTGGTCCTGGAACATCAGCCCGATCCCCCGCTTGTGGGGTGGAACACCGGTGATGTCGACCCCGTCGACCACCACCCGGCCACTGCTCGGGGACGCCAGGCCGGCGATCACCCGCAGCAACGTCGTCTTTCCGCTGCCACTCGGCCCCAGCACCGCCACCACCTCGTGGTCGGCAAGATCGAGGTCGACCTCGGACAGGATGGAGGCTCCCCCGATGTCGACGCTCACCGACTCGACGCGGAGGCTCACGAGCCGACCGACCTCGGACGCAGGCGCGAGATGGCCAGCAACGAGGCGGTGGTCAGCACCATCAGGATCGTCGACAGGGCCATGGCCTGGCCGATGTTCGCCGCACCGGGTCGTCCCAGCAAGCGGACGATGGCGACCGGCACCGTCGGCATGTCGGCCCGGGCGAGGAAGATGGTGGCTCCGAACTCACCGAGGGAGATGGCGAACGCGAACCCCGCCGCCACGCCGAGCGCCCGACCCACGAGCGGAAGATCGATCTCACGCCACACCCTGGCCGGCGATGCCCCGAGGGCGGCGGCAGCCTCCCGCAGGCGTTGATCGATCGACACCAGCACCGGGAGGATGACCCGCACCACGAACGGCACCGCCACCAGCGCCTGGGCCATGGGGACGAGCAGGCGGGAGTCTCGGAGGTCGAGCGGCGGCGAGTCGAGCGAGATGAGGAACCCGAAGCCGACAGTGACCGCCGAGACACCGAGCGGGAGCAGCAACGCCACGTCGAAGGCTCGAGACACCGCTCCCCTGCCGCGTGCCACCACCACCGACGCCAGTCCCCCCACGGTGATCGCCACCACGGTGGCGATCACCGCGAACAGCAGCGAGTTGCGCACCGCCTCGATCCCCGCGACGCCGAGGACCGACGCGTCAGGGTCGAACAACATGTCGTACCAGCGGGCGCTCCATCCGTCGGGTGTGCGCAGCGACCGGGTCACCAGCATCGCCAGCGGGGAGCCGAGCAAGACCGCGAGCACCGTCAGCGACGCGCCCAGGAACACGCGGTGTGACAGCGCCTCCGGAGGGCGGGCCGCCCCGCTGGGAGCGGTGAGGGGCTGTTGCACCGCCGCCCCCTGCTGGCGACGAGCCCCGAACGCCAGCAGTGTTGCCACGATCGCCAGCTGGATGAGGGCCAGGACCGCCGCCACCGGGAGGTTCAGCAACAGGGCGGTCTGGCGGTGGATCTCGACCTCGAGCGTGGAGTACCGGGGTCCACCGAGCAGCAGCACCACCCCGAACGAGGTGAAGGTGAACAGGAACACGATGCCCGCGGCCGACATCACCGCCGACCGTGCGAGCGGCCACAGGACCTCGACGGCGCTGCGCACGCGGCCGGCCCCGAGGCTGGCCGCCGCGTCCTCCAGATGGGGATCGAGCTGTTCGAGCAGGCCACCGACCACCCGCACCACCACCGACACGTTGAAGAACACGTGGGCGATGAAGATGGCGGCCAGCGAGGCGCGCAGGTCCATCGGCGCCGAGCCGAACAGGTGACCGACCGGTCCACTGATCGGACCGCCCGGGCCGAGCAGGGCCAGGAACGCGGTGGCCACCACCACCGTGGGCAGCACGAAGGGAACCATGATGGCGGCCTGCAGCAGCCGACGCCCCCGGAACTCGAAGCGGGCGAGCGCGTAGGCGACCGGCAGCGCCACCACCAGGGTCAACACGGTGGACACCACCGCCTGCCAGAGGGTGAACCACACGACACCCCGCAGAGCGGGGTCGCCCAGCACCTCGGCGACGACGCCGAGATCCCATCGGCCCCCGGGCCGCAGACCCATGGTGACGATCGAGGCGACGGGGACGACGAAGAAGACGGCGAGGAACGCGGCGGGGACCGCCGCCAGGGTGAGACTGGCGGCGGTCCCGAGCCGTGGCGCCCGCGTCCTCAGCCGCGGCGACCCGTTCAGCGCAGCACCACGTCGGTCCACTCCCGGATCCACTCCTCGCGCTCGGCCTCGATCAGCTCGGGATCGAGCTGGTAGGGATCGGACGGGGAGGTGGCGTAGCGGTCGAACAGCTCGGGGAGCTCGACGGTGTCGACCGCGGGGAACACGTACATCGACAGCGGGATCTCGGCCTGGAACTCGTCGCTCAGGAGGAAGTCGATCAGTTCGCCGGCACCGTCGGGGTTCTCGGCGTTGGCCAGCACCCCGGCGAACTCGATCTGGCGGGTGCAGGTCGATTCGATGGTGCCGGTCGGACCCTGTTCGGGCAGCGGTTCCTCGTCGGGGACCTCGAAGGGTGGGCTGGTGCCGTAGGAGTTGACCAGTGGCCGGTCTCCCTCGCTGGATGGTCCCGAGAACCAGCTGTAGTAGGCGTCGGTCCACCCGTCGGTGACCTCGACCCCGTTGTCGCGCAGCGCTTCCCAGTAGTCGAGCCAGCCGTCCTCGCCGTACTCGGCGATGGTGGCGGTCAGGAACTTCAGGCCCGGGGTGGACGATGCCGGGTTCTGAGTGACGAAGAGTCCCTCGTAGGCGGGGTCGATCAGGTCGTCGAGCGAGGTGGGGACCTCGAGGCCCTCGGACTCGAACCACTCGGCGTCGTAGTTGACACACACCGGACCGTGGTCGATCGGGGTGACCCGGTGGTCGTCGTCGAGCCGCAGCTCCGCGGGCACGCGGTCGAGCCCCTCCGCCTCGTGGGGCTCGAACAGCTCGGCGTCGAGCGCTCGCGACAACGTGGCGTCGTCGACGCCGAAGAACACGTCGCCCTGGGGGTTGTCGACGGTGAGGATGGCCTGGTTGAGCGCCTCGACGGCGTCACCCCCGGGACGGATGGTGAGGGTCAGACCGGTCTCGTCCTCGAACTCGGCGACGAGCTCGTCGCTGATCTGGAACGAGTCGTGGGAGATCACGACCACCTCACCGGGGTCGGGGTCCGAGGTGCAACCGGCGAGCACCCCGACGAACAGGGCGAGCCCGAGGATCGGGGCTCGACGGAGCAACCGTGGGGATGGATGGATGGGAGAGGTCACGTCGGTGTTCCTTCTGCTGGTCGTTCAGATGGTGGCGCGACGCCGATGGCAGGTCCGGGGAGCACAGCGAGCAGCACCCCGGACTCGACGGTGATCTCGGCCTCGGTGTCGACGAGCTCGTTGCTCACGCCTCGACTCGAGCCGGGATCGAGCTGCTCGCCGGTCAGCGGGTAGCGCAGTCCGGTTGTGGTGATGCCCGTCGCCGGGCCGTTCACCGCCAGCAGCGTCACGGTCTCGCCGGGTTCGCCGCTGATGCGAGCGTGCCGGCGAACCACGTGGAGCCGGGCCAGGGCGTCATAGGCCACCAGATCGAGCGACTGGTACCTGGGTGAGGCCATCACCAAGGCGTTGGCGAGCAGGTGGTCGAGGCGACCACCTCCGCCGCCGATCACCGCTGCGCTCGAGACGCCGAGCGAGCGCGCCGCGTCGAGCGCCAGCTCGAAGTCGGTGGCGTCCTTGGCGATGGGATGACGATGGACCTGTGCTCCCTGTCGTTCCGCCCGTTCGAGACCGTCGGCGGTCACCGAGTCGAAGTCGCCGATGGCGACATCGACCATCAGGCCCAACCGGTGGGCCTGGTCGACACCGGAGTCGGCGGCGATCACCACGTCGTGGGCGGGGATGCCCGCGGCGTGCTCGATGGCGACGGCGTCGCCTCCGAGCACGATCAACGCCCTGCGCACACCGGCGCCATCGGGGACTGC
Source organism: Acidimicrobiales bacterium (assembly GCA_046543225.1). Lineage (GTDB taxonomy): Bacteria > Actinomycetota > Acidimicrobiia > Acidimicrobiales > SKKL01 > SKKL01. The sequence goes on along the minus strand of JBKGZW010000016.1, from coordinate 22,502 downwards.
GGGTCTGCTCACGTCGTGGTCCAGTCGGTCGGGTGACAGGGAACGACGGAACGTGAACTGAGTGCCTCCCTGCGCCGGCATGACCCGGTTCAGGTTCAGACGGTCGGAGGCCTTGGCCTCCCTCTCAGCCCGACGCTTCGGGCTCCCGTGGTGGTCGTGAGTGTACCGGCTGCCTAGCTGAACGCGGCGATGCCGGTGATGGCCTGGCCGAGCACGAGGGTGTGGATCTCGTTGGTGCCCTCGTAGGTGTAGACCGACTCGAGGTTGTTCATGTGGCGGATGACGGGATACTCGAGGGTGATGCCGTTGGCGCCGAGCACGCTGCGCGCCTCACGGGCGATCTCGAGCGCCTGGCGCACGTTGTCCATCTTGCCGAAGCTGACCTGGGCCGAGGTGAGCAGGCCCTGGTCCTTGAGGCGCCCGAGGTGGATGGCCACCAGCGTGGAGCGGTTGACCGCCACCATCATCTCGACGAGCTTGCGCTGGGTGAGCTGGAACCCCGCGATCGGGGCCCCGAACTGGATCCGCTCCTTCGAGTACTCCAGGGCGGCCTGGTAGCAGGCCCGTGCCGAACCGGCGGCACCGAAGAGGATGCCGAAGCGCGCCTCGTTGAGACACGACAGCGGACCCTTCATGCCCGCGACCCCGGGCAGGACGGCGTCGGCGGGCAGACGCAGGTCGTCGAACACCAGCTCGGAGGTGACCGAGGCCCTCAGCGACGCCTTGAGGTGGATGTCGTTGGCGCTGAACCCCGGGGTGTCGGTCGGGACCACGAACCCACGAACGCCATCGTCGGTGCGGGCCCACACGACCGCCACATCGGCGATGCTGCCGTTGGTGATCCACATCTTCGAGCCGTTGAGGATCCAGTCGCCGCCGGCGTCCTGCTTGGCGTGGGTGCGCATGCTCGCCGGGTCGCTGCCCGAGTCGGGCTCGGTGAGCCCGAAGCACCCGATGGCCTCGCCCGAGGCCATGCGCGGCAGCCACGTCTGCTTCTGCTCGTCGGAGCCGTAGGCCCAGATCGGGAACATGGCCAGCGATCCCTGGACCGACACGAAGCTGCGGAGCCCGCTGTCTCCGGCTTCGAGCTCGAGGCACGCCAAGCCGTAGGACACGGCGTTGGTGCCCGCGCAGCCGTAGCCCTCCAGGTGCATCCCCAACAGCCCCAGCTCGCCCATGACCGGACCCAGCTCGCGAGCGGGGAAGGTCCCCTGGTCGTACCACTCCCCCACCTCGGGCAGGATCCGGTCGGCGACGAACTGGCGGACGGTGTCGCGGATCTGACGCTCCTCGTCGTCGAGCAGATCGTCGAGCGCCAAGAAGTCGTTCGGGTCGTCGCCGCCGACCCGGGTCAGGTGTGGTGTGTCGGCCATGGGTCGACGATATCGCTTCCTGGCCACCGGGGAGATACCGTCGATGGCCACAGGAGGAGACGTCGTGACCGTCAGACCGACACCATCTGAGCGGCCCGTTGCAGAGGGCAACCTTCCCGCCCCGACGAGCCCGAACGGGTCCGACCCGATCGACCGGCCACGGGTCGTCGCTGCGGTCCGCGAGCTGCTGATCGCCGTCGGCGAGGACCCCGACCGCGACGGGCTGGTCCGCACCCCCGAGCGGGTCGCGGAGATGTACGGCGAGATCCTGTCGGGCATCCACGACGACCCTGCGCGACATCTCGAGGTCATGTTCGAGGCCGACCACGACGAGATGATCATGGTCCGCGACATCAGCTTCGCGTCGATCTGCGAACACCATCTCATCCCCTTCATCGGCCGGGCCCACGTCGCCTACGTACCCGGCGACGACGGTCGCATCACCGGGCTGTCCAAGCTGGCCCGTCTGGTCGACGGGTTCGCCCGGCGCCCCCAGGTCCAGGAGCGGCTGACCTCCCAGGTGGCCGACTGCCTCATGGAGCGGTTGGTCCCACGCGGCACCTTGGTCGTGGTCGAAGCCGAGCATCTGTGCATGTCCATGCGCGGCATCCGCAAGCCCGGCTCGGTGACGGTCACCTCCGCGGTCCGCGGCCTGTTCCGCGACGACCAGGCCACCCGGGCCGAGGCCATGAACCTGATCGGGTTCAGCCGGGACCGCTGACCGCTCTCGCCGCCGGTCAGGCGTCGAGCACGTCGCGAAGGATCTCCGGCAACGGCCCGGCCGCGGCGAACAGGTGTCCCTGCCCGAACCGGGCGCCCAGCTCCACCAGCAGCTCGTGCTGTTGCGGCGTCTCGACCCCCTTCACCACGGCGTTGATCCCCAGTCGATCGGTCAACGACAACAGGTGCTCGAGGATGCCGGCCGAGGTGGAGTCGAAGGTCATGGTCGCGGTGAAGGTCGGGCTGGTCTTCACCCAGCTCAGCGGCAGCTCCCGCAACAGATCGAGCGACGAGCCCCTCGCCCCGAAGTCGTCCAGCGCCAGGACCACCCCCGCGTGGTGGAGGGCCTGCGCGGTCTGGCCGACAGCCTCGACATCGTCGTCGAGGTGGGTCCCGTCGAACTCGACGACCAGCGAGGCCGGGGAGAGCCCGCTCGACTCGACCAGGTCCAGGACCGAATCCACGATGCCGGGCATCTGCAACTCGTGGGTGGACAGGTTGAGGAACCACAGGCGATCCCGGCCGGTCGCCTCGCGGGTCTGGACGGCACCGCGCACGACCTCGGCGCGCACGTGGGTCCCAAGATCGTGGATCAGGCCGGTCTGTTCAGCCATGTCGATGAACTCGGCTGCCGGGAGCCCTCGTGAGCCACGGGTCCACCGAACGAGGCTCTCGAACCCGACGGGGCGTCCCGACGCCAACTCCACGATCGGCTGGAAGTGGACCGCGAGCTCGCCCCGCCCAAGCGCATGGTGCAGGGCCCGCTCGTCGTCGAGGTGGACGCTCTCGGTGCGCCGCAGCGCAGGCGCGAACGCCACCGGGTGTCCGATGCCCCGGCGCTTCGACTCGTACATGGCCGAGTCGGCCCGGGCGACCATCTCGTCGGCGTCGCTGACGTCGTGGCTCGACCAGGCGACGCCGACGCTGGCTCGCAGATCGACGGTCGTGCCCGCCAGGGTGACCTCCCGCCGCACGACCGCGGCCACCCGGTCGGCGATCTCGATCACCTCCTCAGGGCTCGAGACCCGGGGACACACGACGAGGAACTCGTCCCCACCGATGCGTCCCACGATGTCGGCGCCCCGCACCGCGCTGCGGATCCGATCGGCGGCGACGACCAGCAGCTCGTCGCCCGCTGCGTGACCGAGCTCGTCGTTGATCACCTTGAAGCGGTCGAGGTCGATGAACACCACCCCGATGCGTTCGCCCGGACCGACGATGGTCTCCTCGAGGATCCGCATCACCGACGAGCGGTTGTAGCAGTGGGTGAGCTCGTCGTAGGTGGCCCGCTCCTCCAGCTGGGTGCGCAACCGGACGCTCTCGGTCACGTCTGCGATGGTGAGGATGGCGGCGTTGACGGTCCCGTCGTCCTCGGTGAGGGACCGCAGATCGACCTGGCACAGACGCGACTCGCCGGTACCGGGCAGTCGCAGGCTCACCTCGATCTCGCCGTCGGTCCCCTCGAGGGCGGCGTCGATGGCGGTGCGGAGGTCGTCCCAGTCGGGTCGGGCCACGGTCCGGAACTGGTCGTCGATGGTCGACGCCGCGTCCACGCCGAGGATCTCGTGCAACCGTTCGTTGGTGTAGAGCACCTGGCGTGCGGCGTTGATGTGCAACAGCCCGGTGGGGAGCGCCTCGGCCAGGCGGTTGAGCAGTTGCTCCCGGGCACGCAACGCCTCGTGAGCCGCCATCTCGTCGGAGATGTCGATCATCTGGCCGTACACGTCGTGGTGCTCGGGTTCGTCGAGCCGGTTGGTGTTGAGGAACTCCATCCAGACGTAGGAGCCGTCCTTGCGGAGATGGCGAAGGCGCGTGCGTTGGCCGTCGCCGGTCGAGGCGAGCATCGACATCCAGTTCTCGATCGCCCGGTCCTGGTCATCGGGGTGGATCACGTCGAGCCCCCGCTTGCCGACGAGCTCCTCGGGCTCCCATCCCAGGATCTTGGTGATGTCGGGGTCGACCTCGATGAACTCGGCCGCCTCGGACTTGCGGGTCCAGGTGACACGGGGCACCAGCGGCGGCGCCTCGGCGATCGCCTCCATGACCTCGGTCCCCTTCGGGGCCAGCACCACGCACATGAACACGCCCCACCGCTCGCGCACGTCGAAGAACTGGATCGTCACCACCTCGTCGGGCGTGCCCGCCAGGTGGACCTGGCCGCGCGCCCCGCCGACCTTGCGGACGCGCTCCCAGGCGTCGAGGATCACCACCCGGTCGGCGGGGACCACGATGTCGATCGCCGAACGGAACCGCATCACACGATGGCCGGGACCTCCCAGGTCGGGAGGCATGGGCACGAAGATCCCCTCGGAGTTGATCGCCGAGATCAGCGCGTCCGGGTTCTGCTCGAGGACCGCGAGCAGCGCGGTCTCGAGTTGCCGGGAGTCGAAGAGCGAGGGGTCACTCACACCTTCTGCTTCGGCTGCGACCGGGGTTCTGTGACGACTCGCCTGCATCGTGTCCCTGCAATGATGCGAACGGATCGGGTCGTCCGCACCACCGGTGGGGCGGACGACCCGGTGCGAGCCCCGCCTTGGGGCCGACCGACTCAGATCGACAGGTGCACCTCGCCCGCGGCGCACCGTTGCGCCAGGGCGAGCACGCTGGCCCAATACCCGTACCCAGCGTGGTCGCCAGCACCGGTCGAGGAGGGCTCGGGCACGAACGAGTCGACCGACACCGTGGTACGAACCAGCCGATCCCCGCCCGACGACTCCATCAGCTCCACCGTGGCCCGCCTCCCCGCGAACAGCTCCACCCCGTCGGCGATGCGAAGCTCGGCCACCGAGGCGACCTCGGCCGGATCGGGTGCGTACTCGGTCACCGGCCGGTCGTCGATGGCGAGGTGCACGTGGCACAGCTCGCGGTTGAGACCCTCGGGCGTGTGGTCGACGATGCGGCGCACCCCCAGGCTCACCAGCGCCGATGCATCGATCTCCACGCCCAGCTCCTCGCGCAGCTCCCGAAGCCCGTCCACCGGGGATTCACCGGCCTCCAGGTGTCCCGTCGCGCTCAGGTCCAACAATCCGGGGAACGTCACCTTGTCGTGTGCCCTCCGTTGCAGGATCACCGCCGGTCCCTCGGGCCGGCGGGCGACGAGGAGCAGGTGGAACACGCGATGCCACCAGCCCTCGGCGTGGGCGGTCGGCCGGTCGAGGACGCCTCGGTGCCGGCCCGCCTCGTCGTAGACGTCGATCAGCTCGCCGCTCATCCGCGGAACTCGGCGATGACCGCCTCGGCCTCGGGCTGGACCAGTCCGAGCACCGCCGCGCCCCTGCTGGTGGTGAAGTTGTAGACGGGGAGCTCGACCGACTCCGGCTCGAGCCCGCGCATCCGACGGGCGAAGCCCAGTGCGTCGAACAGGCCCATGCGATCGTCGATCCGCAGCCCACCCGCCACGGCGCTGCTCACCCGCATGAGCTCGACGGGGTTGCGGGTGGAGCCGACGTCGCTCATCACGGCGCGCAGGAAGCGCTGCTGGCGCTGCACCCGCCCCAGGTCCGCGGTCGGGTCGACGCGCCAGGATCCTTCGATCAGTTCGGTGTAGCGGCGTGACCGGACATAGGCCAGCGCCTGGCTGCCGTCGAGGGTGACCTCACCCGCCTCGGGCTGGTTGAACCCCGAGTTGGGGTCCCGTGCCGGGTGGGGGATCTCGATGGTGACCCCACCGACGGCGTCGACCATCCCGGCGAAGGTCACGAAGTCGACCTCGACGTAGTGGTGGACGGGGATCCCGAGCCCCTGCACCGTCTCGATCAGCGAGGCCGGGCCGTCCCGGTAGGCGGCGTTGATCCGGCCCTCGCTCCCATCGGGCCTGGTCACCCACAGGTCGCGAGGGATCGAGACCATACGGCCGCCGTCGCCGGTCGTTCGCAGGACCAGCACCGTGTCGGATCGTTCGGAGGTGTCGGTCGTGGTGCCGTCGCCGAGCACCGCCCCGGCTGTCGGATCGTCGGGATCGAACCCGTCGCGGGTGTCGGACCCGACGATCAGGTAGTTGGTGCCGCCTCCACCGGTCGACGACAGCACGTGCGCCACGTCGATCCGCTCCATGCGTTGGAACTGCCAGATCCCGTAGCCCACGAACACCAGCACCAGCACGACGAGGACCAGTCCGGCGATGGTGACCACCCGCAACGGGCGGACGCGTCGGCGACGCCGCTTCGGTCCGTTCGGCGGAGCGGTGGGAGGCTCCGTGGAAGGGGCCGCGGGAGCAGCGACGGCATCGGCGGGCACGAAGTACTGGCGCGGGGCAGTGGCGAGCTCGCGCTCGGACGCGCCCTTCGGGTCGGCACCGACCGGCTGCGACTCGTCGGGATCGGGCGGCCTCGGGGGCGCGCCCTGGCCGCGCTCGCTCCCCCACCCCGAGGGCACCGGGGGTCGCGACGCGTCGCTGGCGGCGTCGCGCTGGTCGTCGGACGACGGGGTCACAGCCGTGCATCGTACGGGCACCGCACCGGTCGTCCGGGTCATGGCGGGCTTCGCCGTCCTACAGTCGGAACATGAGCACGGCGTTGTACCCGGGGTCGTTCGACCCGTTCCACCTCGGACACCTCAGCGTCGTCGAACAGGTCGCACCGCGGGTCGAGCTCCTCGTGGTGGCCGCGGTCGCCACCCCCACCAGGACCGGACTGCTCGACCTCGACACCCGGGCAGCGCTCATCGCCCGGTCGGTCGATCACCTCCCGAACGTCGAGGCCATCTCCTTCGAGGGACTCGTCGCCGACCTCGTGGTCGACCTCGGCGCAGAGATGCTGATCAGAGGGATGGGCGAGGAGAGCGACGAGCTGTCGATGGCGGCCTCCGACCAGCGCCTCGCCGACGTCGAGACCGTGATGGTGGCGCCCGCCGCGGGACTCGGCCACATCGCGTCGCGCCACATCCGGGCCGCGGTCGCCGCCGGCCGCGCCGCCGGACTGTCGAACCAGGTGCCCCAGGCGGTGCTCGCAGGGCTGATGGAGCTGCGCATCCGCCGGTGAACACGACGCCGGGAGGGTGCTGCTCGCACCCTCTCCGTACGCCGTCGTGGTGGGCGATAGTGGTTTCGAACCACTGGCCTCTGCCGTGTGAAGGCAGCGCTCTCCCACTGAGCTAATCGCCCGTGCGAGGGACCGACTCTAGCGCGAGCGACGGGCGCGGCCGAACCCGGTCACCCGGCGAGCGCCGCCACCTCGGTCCGCTGCTCCGGGGTGAGGCGCCACGATCCGGCTGCCGCGTTGCTGTTGACCTGTTCGGGCTTGGTGGCCCCGGCGATGACCGACGCGACGACCTCCTCGGACAGCAACCATCCGATCGCCAGCTCGAGCAACGACCGATCGTGGTCGGCAGCGTAGGCACGCAGCCGTTCGACCGCTTCGAGACGCTCGTCGTTGATGAACCGCTCGCGCCGGTCGGCCGGCATCATCGCCAGGCGGCTGTCGTCAGGCGCATCGCCGGTTGCCGACACCTTGCCGGTGAGCAATCCGGACTCGAGCGGGAAGTAGGGCACGAGCGCGATGTCGTGGCGACGACAGGCGTCGATGACCCCGACCTCGGGCTCGCGGTGCAGCACGCTGAACCGGTTCTGCACCGAAGCGAAGCGGGCCCATCCCTCGTTGGCCGCGATGGAGGCGCTCTGGTCGAGCTGGGACGCATCGAAGTTCGAACAGCCGATCTCGACCACCTTGCCCTGGACCACCAGCTCGTTGAGCGCTCCCAAGGTCTCGGCCAGGGGCACATCGGGGTCGGGACGGTGGTACTGGTAGTGGTCGATGCGGTCGGTGCCCAGCCGTCCGAGCGAGTTCTCGACCGCTTGGGGGATCCAGTCGGGATGGCCACCCGACAGCGACCCGTCAGGGCTCCCCATGGCGCCGAACTTGGTGGCGATGACCACCTCGTCGCGGCGGTTGCCGAGGGCGACCCCGAGCAGCTCCTCGGAACGGGTCTCGCCATAGACGTCGGCGGTGTCGAAGTAGGTGATCCCGGCATCGAGCGCGGCATCGACCACTGCGGTGGTGTCGTCCTGGCCGATTCGCATCCCGAAGTTGTTGCAGCCGAGGCCGATCACCGACACCTCGAGCTGTCCGATCCGACGCGTCTCCATGGATCCCCCCTCTACGGCGCTGGTGGCTGACCCTACTGCTCCGATGCCGAAGTGGTCGGGCGGTCACCCGATGGGTGCGAGCTCGTCCATCGCGAGGAGGTCCTCGATCGAGGCCATGGCCTGGAGCACGGTGAGGTCCTCGCGCTGGCGGCCGATCACCTGGAGCCCGATCGGCAGCCCACCGCGGGTGAACCCGCAGTTCACCGTGCCGGCGGGGTTGCGGGACAGGTTCACGAACGGCGTGAAGGCGACCCAGCTGGCGGTCTCCTCGCCGTTCACCGTCCCCTGGTGGCCGATGACCGGTGCCTGGCCCGCGACGGTGGGGCAGAGCAGCACCGGGGCGTGGGGGAAGGCCACGGTCTCGAGGCGGTGGTTGACCAGGTGGCAGGCATCGATCGCCCGGACGACGTCGACCGCGGTGAGGCGCTCGCCGTAGTCGATCAGCGAGCGCAGCGGGGGATCGATCAGCTCCCACTGCGGGGTGCCGCGGAGATGACCCTGGGATCGGGCACGGGCGGCGCACCACAGCTGGAACCAGGACAGCGTGGGATCCTCGTCGAAGACCTCCTCGATCTCGATGACCTCGGTCCCCGCCTCGGCGAGCTCCTGCACCGCAGCCTCGACCGCACGCGCCACCTCGTCGTCGACCGATCCGAACCCGAGGGTCCGTGAGAAGACCACTCGCTCGGGTCGTTCCACCTCCTCGAGCTGTGGATGCCAGGGATCGTGCAGACCGGGGAAGCTGAACAGGTCGGTGTGGTCGGGACCGACGCAGGCATCGAGGGCCAGGGCGGCGTCGCGGATGGTGCGGGTCATCGGCCCCCGCGAGCCCAGCACCGTGGCCGCCGGCGGTGTCGGGCCACCGTTGGGGACACGCCCCTGCGAGGTCTTGATGCCGCTCAGGCCGCACAGCGCCGAGGGGATCCGGATGGAGCCACCGCCGTCGGAGCCGGTGGCCATGGGCACCATCCCGCTCGCGATCGCCGCCGCGGACCCGCCCGAGGAGCCACCCGAGTTGTGGGCGGGGTCCCAGGGATTGCGGGTCGGACCAAAGGTCGGGTTGTCGGTGATCCCTGCGAACCCGTGCTCGGGGGTGTTGGTCTTGCCCACCACCAGCGCGCCGGCGGCCCGCAGCCGGGCCACCAGCACCGAGTCGTCGGCCGCCGGCGGATCGTGGGCGTGGACACCCGACCCGAAGGTGGTGACGAACCCCGCAGCGTGCTCGAGGTCCTTCACCCCGATCGGGATCCCCGCCAGCGGACCCACCTGCTCGCCCGACGCGATCCACTCGTCGAGCTGACCCGCGTCGGCCATGACGCGCTCGCCGTCCACCGCGCAGAACGCCCCGAGCTCGGGGTTGAGGGCCTCGATGCGTTCCAGGGCGTGGCTCACCAGCTCCCGGGCGGACATCTCGCGGGACTGCACTCTGGTGGCGAGCTCGGCGACGGTCTCGCGTCGGAAGTCCATGCGCCCGCAGAGTAGGGCTTCACGGCACCGATGCGCCCACCGAAGGCGGGCCGGCACCGACGGGCCACGGTCACCTCGTCGCCCGCGCCTCGGTGCCGGGCTCGGTGCAGGCCAGCACGTCCTGCTGGCGGACGAGCCATTCGACGGTCCCGTCGGGGCACGCGGCGCCGATGGAGGCCTGGGCCACGATCACGCCCTCGTGCGGCACCGTGAAGCAGTCCACGACGATGGTGGCGCCTCCCGCCTGCTGGATGCACGAACCCCGCAGATCCCGCACGGCCACCAGCGGCGCGTCGCTGTCGGTGCTGTCGCCACCGTCCCCCTCGTCGCGGCCCGAACCGGCATAGGCGGTGAACACGAAGATCGCCGCCAACACCACCAGCAGCGCGATCCACGGGACGATCCCTGCGGCCGAGGCCAGGCACCCGACCGTGGGGGCGGGCTGATGGAGCGGAGGCGGGCGCTCCGGACCGTACGACGCGGCCGGACTCGCCTGGCCCTGGGGTGATCGACCGGCCAGTTCCCGGTCGTGGGCGGCTCTGCGATCCGGATCGCTGAGCACCGCCCACGCCTCGTTGACCGCGGCCATCTCCGCCGATCGCCGGTCAGCGGCGCGGCCCTGGTCCCCGTGCCGCTGATCGGGGTGCAGCTCACGAGCCAGGGCGCGGTAGCGGACCCTGATCTGGTCGATCCCCGCGTCGGGGTCGACACCCAGCACCTCGTAGTGGGATCTCGCGATGGTTCAAGGGTAGGGCGGGGCTCAATCGCAACAGGAGTCGCGGAACCCGCATCGCACGCACCGGAAGTGGGCGTGCTCGGGCTGCCAGCCCTCGACCGAGTCGCAGTTCGGGCACTGCGGGAAGGTGCCGCGGGGGTCGCGGCACGCCGTCGGTCCGGTGGCGGTGGTCGCAGGTGGGGCGTCCATGTCCTCCACGGTAGAGCCCGCCACCGCCAGCACCGCGGACCCGCCCGCCGGGTGGGGAAGGGTCAGGCGGGGGCGAGAGCGGATCGCAGGAAGGCCAGCAGCTCGCGGCGGCGAACGACCATGGCCCGCAGCGAGGGATCGACACCCAACGCCCGTTGCACCTCGACCTCGGTGGCCACGCCGATCACCGTCGAGTAGGCCGACAGCAGCACCAGCCGCGGATCGGTCGTGCGCATGGTGCCGGCGGCCATCTCGGCCTCGAGGAACTCACGGGCACGCTGCACCAGTGGGTCGAGCGCCTCGGTCAGACGCACCGACCACGGCGGACCCAGGCGGCTGACCTCCCGCAACAGGCCCAGCAGGGCCGGCCGCCGGAGGGCCATGCGAAACACCGCCCGCACCACGGACTCGACCCGGTTCCACCCCGGCCCCGCGCGCGACAACGCCGACTCGAGCGCACCGGACAGCTCGGCGGCCGACCGGTCGATGACCGCTTCGAGGAGCACCTCCTTGGAGGGATACCAGTAGAGGATCGTCTGCTTGCGGATCCCCAGCTCGGTGGCGAGCGCGTCGAGTGAGGTAGCGTCATAGCCGCGTGTCCCGAACGACTCCGCGGCGGCGTCGAGGACCCGGTCGGCGGTGCGCACGGGGCCCGACGATAGCGGGCTCTCTACCATCTGGTAGACAATAGGGCTGTGATCGCCGACCAGCTCACCGGGCGCCGCATCGCCGTCACCGGCTCCACCGGATTCCTCGGCACCGCCCTGGTCGAACGCCTCCTGCGATCGGTGCCGGGGTGCGAGCTGGTGCTGTTGCTGCGCCCCGGCCGCATGCGCACCGTCGAGCAGCGGGCGCAGCGGGAGATCTTCAAGAACGACGCCTTCGACCGGCTTCGAGCCGACCTCGGTGCCAGCGGGTTCGACGAGATGATCGGATCCCGGGTGACGGTGATCCGCGGCGACGTCGGCACCGACGGGCTCGGACTCGACGACGAGGGTCGAGCGACCCTGGCCAGCTGCGACGTGATCATCCACTCGGCGGCAACCGTTGCCTTCGACTCCCCGCTCGACGGCGCGGTCGAGGTGAACCTGCTCGGCCCCACCCGCATCGCCGAGACCCTGCACGACCTCGGCGTCGCCCCCCACATGGTGACGGTCTCCACCTGCTATGTGGCGGGCAACCACCGGGGCGACGCCCACGAGGTCCCGGTCGAGGAGTCGCCGTTCTTCGTCGACATCCCCTGGCGGCGCGAGGTCGACGCCGCCCGCCGCAACCGCTCCGACCTCGAGGCGCGGAGCCGGCGCCCCGACCACCTGGCCCGCTTCCACGACGACGCTCGCGGCGAGCTCGGCGCAGCTGGCATCCCCCTCTTGTCGGCCAAGGCCGAGCACTACCGCACCCGCTGGGTCACCGACCAGATGGTCGAGGCCGGCCGCTCCCGTGCCCGGTCGCTGGGGTTCCCCGACGTCTACTCCTACACCAAGGCGCTGGGAGAACGCGCCCTCACCGAGTCCAAGGGCGACGTCCCGGTCACGGTGGTGCGCCCCTCGATCATCGAATCGGCACTGGCCGAGCCCCGTCCCGGATGGATCCGCGGCTTCCGCATGGCCGAGCCGGTCATCATCTCCTACGCGCGGGGACTGCTCACCCAGTTCCCCGGCGTGCCCGAGGGGATCGTCGACGTCATCCCCGTCGACCTGGTGGTGGCGGCCATCATCAGCTGCGCCGCCCTCCCGCCCGACTCCACGCCCCCGATCGTCCAGGTCGCCTCGGGCTCCACCAACCCGATGCGGTACCGGCGTCTCATCAACCTCATCGAGTCGTACTTCACCGAGCACCCCGTCTATGACACGACCGGCCAGCCGATCGCGGTGCCCGAGTGGCGGTTCCCGGTCCGCGGCAAGGTCGAATCGCAGCTGGGACGGGCCAAGATGGCCATCACCAAGGCCGAGCGGGTGCTCGAGGCCTTCCCGCTGCGAGGCAAGCAGGCCGAGCTCTCGGCCACGCTCGAGTCGCGCAAGGAGGAGGTCGAACGGGCCTTCACCTATGTCGAGCTCTACGGCGCCTACGCCGAGTGCGAGGCGGTGTACACCGTCGACGAGCTCCTCTCGATGTGGGATCGACTCGACGACACCGACCGCCGCGAGTTCGCCTTCGATCCGCGCATCATCGACTGGGACCACTACGCCACCGACATCCACCTGCCCTCGGTGGTCGAGCACGCCCGGGTCAAGACCACCCCGGGCGCCAAGACCGGCCCCACCCGCACCGACCGGCTCCGCAAGCAGGTCCTGTCGCCCGAGCGCCACATGGCGGCGTTCGACCTCGAGAACACCCTCATCGCCTCCAACGTCGTCACCTCCTACGCCTGGCTCGCCTCGCGCCGCCTGCCCAACGAGGACAAGGTGCGGCTCGCCGCCAAGCTGCTCCGCGAGGCGCCGCAGCTGCTGACCCTCGACCGCAAGGACCGAACCGACTTCCTGCGCTACTTCTACCGCCGCTACCAGGGTGCCTCCGTGGACCAGATGGCCGAGGACTCCACCGAGCTGCTCAGCGCCGTCATCTTGGCCAAGTCGTTCCCCGCCGGGATCCGCAGGGTCCGCGAGCATCGTGCGCTCGGACATCGCACGGTGCTGATCACCGGCGCCCTCGACTTCGTGGTGGAACCGCTCCGCCCCCTCTTCGACGACATCGTCGCCGCCGAGATGACCATCCGCGACGGCCGCTACACCGGCGAGCTGGTCAAGGTGCCACCGACCGGCGAGGCGCGGGCCCAGGCCATGGCCGACTACGCCACCGCCGAGGGGCTCGACCTGGCCGATTCGGTCGCCTACGCCGACTCGGCATCGGATCTGCCGATGCTCGAAGCGGTGGGGTTCCCGGTCGCGGTCAACCCCGAGACCCGCCTGGCCTCGCTGGCCCGCAGGCGGGGTTGGCTGGTCGAGCAGTTCCCCAAGGCCAGCGCGACCGCCCCCCTGCTGCCCCTCGCCCCGACCCGAGCGGGGGTGAGACCGTGAAGGCCCTGGAGTTCTCCCGCGACCTGCCGCGCTACGCCGCGGCCCGCGTCGCGGGCTCGATCATCGCCGGCCGCGGGGCGGCGGCCGGACCCCTGTCGCTGGCCGACGTCGATCCCCCCGGGCTCCCGGGACCGGACTGGGTCCGGGTGCGCCCCCGCCTGGCCGGCATCTGCGGCTCGGACCTGGCCACGGTCGACGGGCGCAGCTCGGCCTACTTCGAGCCGATCGTGTCGTTCCCGTTCGTGCCAGGACACGAGGTCGTCGGCGATCTGGACGACGACACGCGCGTGGTGATCGAACCCGTGCTCGGCTGTGTCACCCGCGGCATCGAACCGCCGTGTGACGCCTGTGCACGTGGCGACCTCGGCAACTGCGAACGCATCAACCACGGACGGATCGAGCCGGGGCTGCAATCGGGCTTCTGCTGCGACACCGGCGGTGGTTGGTCGACCCTCATGGTCGCCCACCGGTCGCAGCTGCACCCGGTCCCCGACGACCTCGACGACGAGGCCGCGGTGATGGTCGAACCCACCGCCTGCGCGATCCACGCTGCCCTGAGGGGTGCGGTGGCGGCCGGCGACACCGTGGCGGTGCTCGGCGCCGGCACGCTCGGCCTGCTCACCGTGGCAGCGCTGCGACGCCACACCGATGCCGGCACCATCGTCGTGGCCGCCCGCTATCCCGATCAGGCGAACCTCGCCCGGCTCCTCGGCGCCGACGTGGTCGTGGGCTCCGACGAGTGGCGGCGCGCGGTGCGCCGTGTCACCGGCAGCCACGCGGTGGGCGACGGCTCGATCGACCGGCTCACCGGCGGCGCGAACGCCGTGTTCGACTGCGTCGGGTCCAGCCACAGCCTCACCGAGAGCCTGGCGGTGGTCCGGCCCCGTGGCCGGGTGGTGATGGTCGGCATGCCCGGCGCCGTCACCGTCGACCTCACCGGCCTGTGGCACCGCGAGATCGAACTGGTCGGTGCCTACGCCTACGGCACCGAGCTCACCGCCGACGGCCCTCGCCGCACCTTCGACCTCGCCTTCGAGCTGGTGCGCCACGCCGACCTCGGTCGACTGGTGTCGGCCACCTATCCCCTCGCTCGCTACCGCGACGCCATCGAGCACGCGGCCAACGCCGGGCCCCGTGGTGCCGCAAAGGTCGCCTTCGACCTGCGCGGCGAAAAGGAGCGCAACCGCCTATGACCCGTCGCAGCCCACGCCCGGGCTTCGTCCTCGACGTCGACCGCTCGACCCCGCCGATCGTGTTCCACCACGGCGAGGGGTTCCGGCTCGAGAAGCTGCCGCCCGGCCGGTCCCGGGTCATCTATCCGGCCGAGCCCCTGCGCGGCCTCGACGACCCCGAGGCCGCCATCCGGCATGCGCTGTTGAACCCCCACGGCGACTCCGACCCACTGCCGGCCCTGCTGTTCCCGGGGATGAAGCTCACCATCGCCTTCGACGACGTCTCGCTGCCGTTGCCGCCCATGCGCCGGCCCGACATCCGACAGCGGATCATCGAGGCGGTCCTCGACCTGGCCGCCGAGGCCGGGGTCGACGACGTGCACCTCATCGCCGCGCTCGCCCTGCACCGCCGCATGACCGAGAGCGAGCTGCGGCATGCCGTCGGCGACCGGGTCTATGACGCCTTCGCGCCTCGCGACCTGCTCTACAACCACGACGCCGAGGACCCCGACGACATGGTGATCCTCGGCCAGACCGGCCACGGCGAGGACGTCGAGATGAACCGACGGGCCGCCGAGAGCGACCTGGTCGTGTACGTCAACATCAACATCGTGGCGATGGACGGTGGCCACAAGAGCACCGCGACGGGCCTCGCGGGCTATGCGGGGGTGCGACCGCACCACAACCCGAAGACGATGACCCAGTCCAAGTCGTTCATGGACCAGACCCGCTCGGAGCTGCACAAGAGCAACTGGCGCCAGGGCGACGTCATCCGCGACGCCGGGGTCAAGATCTTCCAGATCGAGACCACGATCAACAACAACACCTTCGGCCGAACCGGCCCGATGTCGATGCTGCAGAAGCGCGAGTGGGAGTGGACCACCCGCGACCGTGCGGCGTTCATCGCCATGCAGAACGGGCTCAGCGTCCTTCCCGCCCGTCGCCGCCGCCAGATCTTCCACTCGTGGGAGGCGCCCTATGAGATGACCTCGGTGCAGGCGGGCGAGGTCGAAGCGGTCCACGCGGTGACCACCGAGAACGTCTACCGCCAGCACCTCGTGCCGGTCGAGGGCCAGACCGACGTGCTCACCATGGGGCTGCCATACATCTGCCCCTACAACGTCGACTCGATCATGAACCCCGTCCTGGTCATGTGCCTGGGGCTGGGGTACTTCTTCAACCTCTACAAGGGACGTCCGCTGGTGCGCGAGGGCGGCGTGCTGATCATGAGTCATCCCACCCCGTGGGAGTTCCACCCGGTCCACCACCCGAGCTACATCGACTTCTTCGAACAGGTCCTGGCCGACACCACCGATCCGGCGGAGATCGAGGCGAAGTACGAGAAGCAGTACGCCGAGGACGAGTGGTACCGCCACCTGTACCGCACCAGCTACGCCTACCACGGCGTGCACCCGTTCTACATGTGGTACTGGGGAGCGCACGCGCTCGAGCACCTGGGCCGGGTCATCATCGTCGGCGGCGACGTGCGAGCGGTGCGACGCATGGGCTTCAGCTCGGCGTCGACGCTGCAGGACGCGCTCGAGATGGCCGCCGACGTGGTCGGCCCCCAACCCACGATCACCCACTTCCACAACCCGCCGATCCTCATGGCCGACGTGACATGATCCGAGCCGATCGACCGACCGTGGCGGGGACCGCCTCATGAGCGCGAGCGCACGCACGCTCGCCCGGGTGGTCCGGCGCGTGCCGTTTCCCTATCGCGCCCCCACCACCCCACGGGGGGTCGAGCCACCACCGCAGCGTCGACGCACCGGATCCGACTTCCCCACCGAGTGGGCCCGCCGATACCCCGCCCGACTGACCCGCCTGGCGATGCTCGAAGCCGTGATGCGCCCGATGATCGCCGGGATGGCCCCACCCCAGCGGCGAGGTCTCGACCATCTCGACCGGCTCGAGGGACCGCTCATCTTCGCCGCCAACCACCACAGCCACATCGACACCCCGCTCATGCTCACCTCGATCCCCGAGCCCTGGCGCCACCGCACCTTCGTCGGCGCGGCAGCCGACTACTTCTTCGGCAATCGGGTCAGCGGCACCTTCTCGGCCCTGGCACTGAACGCGGTCCCCATCGAACGGACCAGGATCTCCCGCGACAGCGCGGACCGCGCCGCGGCCCTGATCGAGGACGGCTGGAGCCTGGTGATCTTCCCCGAGGGCGGGAGGAGCCCTGACGGCTGGGGTCAGGAGTTCCGCGGCGGCGCGGCCTACCTTGCCCTGCGCTGTGGCGTGCCGATCGTCCCCGTGCACCTGGCGGGCACCGGTCGGGTGCTGGCCAAGGGCGACAACCGCCCCACGAGGGCGGCCACGACGGTCACCTTCGGACAGCCGATCGTCCCCACCGACACCGACGACACCCGCAGACTGGCCGCTCGACTCGAACAGGCCGTGGCCGAGCTGGCCGACGAGACCACCACCGACTGGTGGCAGGCGCGGCGCCGCGCCGCCGCCGGCGAGACACCGGCGCTCTCGGGCCCCCGGGCCGCGGGGTGGCGTCGGGCCTGGGCCCTCGGCGAGCGCGACCCGGGTCGTCGACGCACGCGTCGACGGTGGCCGGACCTCGGTTAGGAACCGGTCAGGAGACGGGGCCGCTCAGTCCAGGTCCTCCATGGAACAGAGCACCTCGCCCGGCGGGAACCGCCCCCCACAGGTGTCGCCGAACTCCTCGTACTCGGAGCCGACCTCGGAGGTGAAGTAGAGCTCGTCGCATGCATCGCCGTCGCCGTCCTCGCATGCGTCCCACAGCGCGTCGAGCTCCGGGTTGTCGCCGTAGGTGTCGCCCTCCTGGAAACCGGAGGCGTCGCCACCACCACCGCCGCCGGAGCCCTCCTCGAGCTGGGTGGGATCGATGTCGCACTCCTCGAACAGCTCGAAGGCCATCCCCATCGAGTCGGGATCGGTGAAGGAGTCAGGATCGGAGAGCATGTCCTCGAACTCCTCGTCGGAGAACCCTTCGAGCATGCCCGTGAGGAAGCACTCGGCCTGGTCTTCGGAGATGCCCATCTCGGCGGCCATCTCCGAGGCCATCATCTCCATCATCGCCGGCGGGAACTCCATGTTCCCGCTTCCACCATCGGCGCCCTCGGTGGTGTCGGTGCTCTCGTCCTCGGTGGTGGCGGTGCTGTCGTCCTCGGTGGTGTCGGTGCTGTCGTCGCCCTGGGCCGGGTCGACGTCGCACTCGTCGAGGGCGTCGAAGATGACCAGCAGCTGCTCGTCGGTGGGATCGTCACCGCGCTCGATCGCATCGGCGATGTCGGCGATGTCGCCCGAGTCGGTGAGCTCGTCGGCGACGCATCCGGCCTGGTCCTCGCTGATCCCCAACTCCGAGCGCAAGCTGGAGATGACCTCGCCGCGCACCTCCTCGTCGACGCCGTCGTCGTCGGAGAGCACGAGAAACCAGACCAGGGCTCCGATGATGAGGGCCAGGATCACGATGCCGCCGATGATCGCCCCCGTGTTGGATCCCGAGCCGCCGGGCTGTTCGGGAGGGGGTCCGGCGGGGCCACCGGGACCGCCACCACCCGGTGGAGGCGGCGACGGTGAGGTCGGCATCGCCGCGGTGGGATCCGAAGTGCCGGCCGCGCCCCAACCGGCGGGCTCGGCGGACGCGGCTCCACCCGGGTCCGCACTGGGCGGATCGGTGGAGAGCACCCCGTCGTTGGACACCTGATCGGACCACTGGGAGCCGTCCCAGTAGCGGTACTGGTGGCGCCCGAAGGGGTCGGGCTGCCATGATCCGGACTGTTCGCTCACTCAGACCCTCCAGGTCGCTCGACTGGCCCCGCAGGCTAGCATCCCACCACTGTGGGTGACCGGACCCCCGAAGCCGAGACCGGACGGATTCGGATCGCTGCGCCTCACCCGCTAAGATGCTCGAACCCCGGATCGGGGCCATTGGCAACGGCGCCTCTGCTGACGACGACGTCGGCGCTCACGGTTTGCCCGACACAGTGACGTGTCGAGGCTGGCCGCTCCGATCACCGCACCCCGCCCCGGCGTCACACGCGCCGGTCGACCACCACGAGGTACGGATGCACGCGCCCACACGAGAACTCGACGCCTGCGGCATCGGCTTCGCCGCCGACGTGAACGGCACCACCTCCCGCTCGATCGTCGCCGCCGCCCTCAGCGGACTGGCCAACGTGAAGCACCGTGGCGCGGTCGCCGCCGACGCCCGCTCCGGAGACGGCGCCGGCCTGCTCACGCCCATCCCCGCCAAGATCTTCGGCACCGGCAACGGGGTGATGACCCTGTTCTTCCGCGGCGAGGACCCCCGTCCGGCAGTCGAGGCGGCCCTGGCCGAGGAGGGGTTGAAGCTGGTCGAGTGGCGGGTGCCACCGACCGACGACGACCACCTCGGCGACCTGGCCCGCGAGTCGAAGCCCAACATCGTCCAGGCCGTCTTCGCCGGACCCGAGGGACACGACGAGGAGCGGGCCGCCTACCGACTCCGCCGTCGAGTGGCGGCCACCTGTGCCGAGGTGTACGTGGCGTCCTGTTCGTTCCGGACCATCGTCTACAAGGGGCTCGCCGCAGCCGACGAGCTGGGACACTTCTACCCCGACCTGGCCGACGAGGCGTTCGAAGCCCACTTCGCCATCTTCCACCAGCGGTTCTCCACCAACACCCTGCCCACGTGGGAGCGCGCCCAGCCCTTCCGGATGCTGTGTCACAACGGCGAGATCAACGCCCTGTGGGGGAACGAGCGGCGGATGATCGCTCGCTCCCGCCTGGGCACCGACGACGCCGGGCTCGGACCCGAGGAGGTGTTCCGGCCGGTCCTCGACCCCACAACCTCGGACTCGGGCAAGCTCGACGAGGCGCTCGAGCTGTTGGTGCGCGGCGGCCGCAACCTCGACCACGCCGTGGCCATGCTCATCCCCGACGCGTGGGAAGCCGGCCGCGACCTGTCGGCCGAGGTCCAGGGGTTCTACCGGTACCACTCTGCTCTGATGGAACCGTGGGACGGTCCCGCGGGCGTCATCTTCACCGATGGCACCAACGTCGGCGCCGCGCTCGACCGCAACGGACTTCGTCCCCTGCGCTACCTGGTGTGCGACGACGGCCTGGTCGTCTGTGCCTCCGAGGTCGGCGCCGTCGACGTCTCCGGCCGCGGCTCGGTGCAGCGTGGTCGGCTCGGCCCCGGGCAGATGATGCTGGTCACGCCAGAGGACGGACGGGTGCGCTTCGACACCGAGGTCAAGGAACGCCTCGCCACGCGCAAGCCCTACAGCCGCTGGGCGGCCGACGGCTTCCGCCGGCTTCCCGCAGGCGAACCGGTGCTCACCCCACCCGCCGACCTCGCCTGTCGCCAGGCCGCCCACGGGTACAACAAGGAAGAACTGGCCATGGTCATCAAGCCCATGGCGGCCGACGCCTACGAGCCCACCTTCGCCATGGGTGACGACACGCCGCTCCCCCAGTTCGCCGACCGGCCGCGCCCCATCCACCACTATCTCCGCCAGCGGTTCGCGCAGGTCACCAACCCGGCGATCGACCCGATCCGCGAACGGGCGGTCATGAGCCTGCAGACCCAGATCGGTCCCCGGGCCCCGATCCTGACCGAGACCCCGGCTGCCACCCGGGTGCTCACCCTGCCCTCGTTCTTCGTGTACCCCTCGGCGATCGAGGGGCTGCACGATCCCAGCCGCAACCCGTTCCCCGTCGCCCACCTCGATGCCACCTTCCCTGCCGATCGTGGCCCAGCGGGGCTGCGGGAGACCATCGAGCGCCTCGCCGACGAAGCCAGCACCGCGGTGGCCGGCGGCACGGGCGTCATCGTCATCGACCACGGCAACATCTCGCCACAGCAGGCCGCGGTCCCGTCGCTGCTGTCGACCGGAGCGATCCACCAGCGTCTCGTCGCCGACCACCTCCGCTCCGACTCCAGCCTCGTCGTCGTGGCCGACGATGCCCGCGACGTGCATCACGTCGCCTCGCTGCTCGGCTTCGGAGCCGATGCGATCTGCCCGCGCCTCGCGCTGCACACCGTCGGCGCCGAGGCCGACGACGACGACAGCGACGACGTCAGTCCCGAGGCGCAGTACAACTTCCAGGCCGCCACCGAGGCCGGGGTGCTCAAGATCCTGTCGAAGATGGGCATCTCCACCGTCGACAGCTACCGGGGCGCACAGATCTTCGAGGTCATCGGCCTCGGCCCCGAGGTGGTCGACACCTGCTTCACCGGCTCGACCTCGCTCGTCGGTGGTGTCGGGTGGGAAGCCCTCGGCGAAGACGTCCTACGACTGCACGACGCGGCCTGGCCCGACGACGAGGAGGACGAGCCCTCGATCGGCTCGCCCGGTTGGATCCGTGATCGCAAGGGAGGCGAGTACCACTCCAACTCCAAGGAGCTGGTCGAGACCATGCACGCCTTCACCGGCGCCGCCCAACCGGCGCGCGAGCGCTCGGGCAAGGCCACCCGCAACCCCGATCTCACCGCCACCGCCGAGTCCGCCAACGGCGACGACTCCTCCAGCGGCGACGGCGACCGCGCCGGCGAGGTGGCGGCGGCCGAGCAGGGTGCCGAGCGCGATGCCGCGGCGGCAGCGGCCGAGGCCGACATCGAAGCGACACCCGGACAGCTCGCCGACATGACCGAGGCCCACCTGCTCCAAGCCGCCATCCGCGGGGAGTCGCGCGACCTCTACGAGGCGTTCACCCGCACGGTCGACGAGCGTCCGGTCACCGAGCTGCACGATCTGCTCGAGCTGGTCCCCGCCTCCGATCCCATCCCCATCGACGAGGTCGAGCCCGCGACCGAGATCGCCAAGCGGTTCAGCACCGGGGCGATGTCCCACGGCGCGCTCTCCAAGGAGGCGCACGAGAACCTGGCCCAGGCGATGAACATCATCGGGGGCAAGGCCAACTGCGGCGAGGGCGGTGAGGACCCGTACCGCTATCGGACCCGCGGGATGGGTCGGGACGACAAGAACTCGCGCATCAAGCAGGTGGCGTCGGGTCGCTTCGGTGTGACCCCCGAGTACCTGGCCTTCGCCGACGAGATCCAGATCAAGGTGGCGCAGGGTTCCAAGCCCGGCGAGGGCGGCCAGCTGCCGGGCCACAAGGTCTCGGCCGAGATCGCCCGCCTCCGCCACACCCAGGAGGGCGTTGGGCTCATCTCACCGCCACCGCACCACGACATCTACTCCATCGAGGACCTGGCGCAGCTCATCTACGACCTCAAGCAGGTCAACGCCGCCCACGTGTCGGTGAAGCTCGTCGCCGAGGACGGTGTGGGAACCATCGCCGCCGGCGTGGTGAAGGCGCTGGCCGACGTCGTGCACCTCTCGGGCGCCAACGGTGGCACCGGCGCCAGCCCACTGTCGTCGATCAAGCACGCCGGCATGCCCTGGGAGCTGGGTCTGGCCGACTGCCAGCAGGCGCTGGTCGAGAACGGCCTGCGCAGCCGCACCAAGCTGCGGGTCGACGGCGGCTTCAAGAACGGCCGTCAGGTCATCACCGCCGCCCTGCTCGGCGCCGACGAGTACTCCTTCGGCACCGCGGCCATGATCGCCGAAGGTTGCATCATGTTGCGGGCCTGCCACCGCGACACCTGCAAGCCCGGTGTCGCCACCCAGCGCCCCCACCTGCGGGCCAACTTCGTCGGCACCCCCGAAGGTGTCGCCACCTACTTCATGTTCATCGCCGAGGAGGTCCGGGAGTACCTCGCCCAGCTCGGCCTGCGATCCCTCGACGAGGCGGTCGGCCGGGTCGACCTGTTGCGTC
>JBKGZW010000131.1:0-7619 GCA_046543225.1 Acidimicrobiales bacterium | reverse complement strand
CGCCGTCGTCGTGGTCGTCGTCGGCAGCGGCGAAGGGGAGCGGATCGATCAGCTCGCCGACCTCGAGCACCGTCACCCCGTCGCTCGCCGCGGCATCGAGCGTGCTGTCCAGTCCGACCTCGAGGCCGAGGCCGTTGGCGACGACCACCGAGGCGTCGCGCAACCGTGCCGCCTGACGGGCCGAGGGTTCGAAGTCGTGCGGATCGGCGCCGATCGGCATGACCACCTCGACCTCGGCGGTGTCGCCGACCAGCGTGGAGACCACGTCGCCGAGGATGGAGGTCGTGGCGACGATCAGCGGGCGGTCGCCTTCGCGCTCACCCCCATCTCCGGTTGTGTCCTCGCCACAGGCCAGGAGGCCCAGCGCGAGCACGGCGAGGAGGCCCATCAGGTGGAGTCGTCTGGTCCGCATGACGAGAACGATACTGAGTATGGTTCTCATTTGCTAGTCGAGCCGCCTCCTCCCCATCGCTCGGCGAAGCGGGCGAAGTCGGTGGTGATGAACAGCGCCTCGGCCTCGGCGGTGAGGACCTCGCCGTGGTAGAGGCGGCCGACGGTGAAGATCTTCCGGCCCTCGGTGCGATCGAGCTCCCCCTCGAACCGCAGCGGCTCGTGGAGCGGCGTGGGGCTGCGATAGTCGACCTTGAGGTAGGCGGTCATCCCACCAGAGCCGCCGAGCGATTGGGCCGCGCCGAGCACGTCGTCGAACGAGGCGGCGATCCATCCACCGTGCACACAACCCGGCGGCCCTTCGTAGGCGGAACCGAAGGTCGCCGTCGCCCGGATGATGCCCTCGCCGAACTCGATGTGGAGGGGCGGCGCGATGGGGTTGGCCTGGCCGAGGACCGGACTGCGATCCATGAAGCTGTCGAAGCTCGGGGCGGTTGCCGCCTCGGCATAGCCGACCTGCTCGGCATCGGGCATGCCCTCGAGCGATGCCGCGATCGCCTCGAGCTCGGATCCGACCTCGCTCAGCCGTTCGACGGGGGCGTCGACCGCGGCCAAGGCCTCGATGACCCGCCGCATCGCGGTGCCGACCCGGCGCTTCTCGCGCCGGTAGGGCGTCAGCTCGACCGTGTCCTCACCGCGGATGAACCCCGCTGCCCACCCCGATGCCGAACCGAACTCGGCTGGGTTGTCGCCCGGCGAGGCTGCGTTGTCGCCCGGCGAGGAAGACGACGTCGGATCAGGCACCGTCGTCACCACCAGCGAGGTCGAACTCGGCGATCACCGGTGCGTGATCGGATGGCTTGGTCCCCTTGCGGGCGTTGCGATCCACCACGTCGAGGGTCGAGCGCTCGGCAAGTGCCGTCGTGGCCAGGACGTAGTCGATCCGCATGCCCTGGCGCTTGTGGAACCGGCCCGCGGTGTAGTCCCAGTAGGAGTACAGGCCCTCGACATCGGGGTAGCGCTCGCGGAACACGTCGACCAATCCCCAGTCGCGGATCGATGCCAGCGCCTCGCGCTCGGGCTCGGTCACGTGTGTCGACCCCTCGAACGCGGCCCGGTCCCACACGTCGATGTCCTCGGGCGCGATGTTGAAGTCACCGCACACCGCGACCAGCTCGTCGGGAGAACAGGTCCGGTCGAGATGGTCTCGCAGGCGATCGAGCCAGGAGAGCTTGTACCGGTAGTGCGGATCGTCGGGTGCGCGCCCGTTGGGCACGTACACGCTCGTGACCCGCACGGGACCGCAGGTGGCCGACACCAGGCGGGTGTCGGGATCGGGCTCGATCCCCTCGTAGAACCCGGCCACCGGATCGGCGATCCCCACCCGGCTGAGGATGGCGACGCCGTTCCAGCGACCATCGCCGTGGTGCACCGACTCATAGCCCAACGACTCGAAGGCCATGGCCGGGAAGGCGGTGTCGGCCAGCTTGGTCTCCTGAAGGCACACCACCTCGGGCGCGACCTCGGTGAGCCACTCCTCGACACGGGGCATGCGGGCCTTCAGGGAGTTGACGTTCCAGGTGGCGATCCTCACGTCCCGACCCTACCGATCCGGCCAAGGCACCGGCACGCCTCGGGGGACCGGCGACACCGCCGGTAGTATCGAATCGTGGCTGACGACACCTCCTCATCGGCGTCGCGGCTCGGGCCCAACGCGTGGTTGGTCGACGAGATGTACGAGCAGTACCTCGCCAACCCCGACGCGGTCAGCCCGGCCTGGCGCGAGTTCTTCACCGACTACCGACCCGAAGCGCCCGGTGGCGCCACCCACACGCCCCAGCAACCAGGATCAGCCGAGCCGGCGCCCCGATCGGAGGCCACGCCGAGCAAGAAGCCGGCCCCGACCACAGACGACACACCGCCGGGCGATCCGATCCGCGGCGCCGCCGCTCGGATCGTCGAGAACATGGAGGCCAGCCTGGCGGTTCCCACCGCCACCAGCTTCCGCGAGGTTCCCGCCAAGCTCCTGGAGGTCAACCGCCAGGTCATCAACGGCTACCTCGCCCGAACACGAGGCGGAAAGGTCTCCTTCACCCACCTCATCGGCTACGCGGTGGTCCGAGCCATCGCCGACACCGTGCCGGCGATGAACTCCACCTTCCACACCGGGGCCGACGGCAAGCCCTACGTCGAGCACCACGACCACATCGGGCTCGGCATCGCGGTCGACCTCGAGAAGTCCGACGGCTCGCGCACCCTGCTGGTGCCCTGCATCAACGACGCCGACACCTTCGACTTCGCCGGGTTCCACAACGCCTACGAGGACCTGATCCGCAAGGTCCGCACCAACAAGCTCTCCCCCGACGACTTCAGCGGCACGACGGTCAGCCTCACCAACCCGGGCACCATCGGGACCGTCCAGTCGGTGCCACGCCTCATGCCCGGCCAGGGACTCATCGTGGGGGTCGGCACCATCGACTACCCCACCGCCTACGAGGCGGCCGATCCCCAGACCCTCGCCGACCTGGGCATCTCCAAGGTCATCACCCTCACCTCCACCTACGACCATCGCATCATCCAAGGTGCCGAGTCCGGCCTGTTCCTCAAGCGCGTGCACGAGCTGCTGCTCGGCGCCGACCACTTCTACACCGACGTCTTCCGTTCGCTCGGCGTCCCCTACGAGGCGGTTCAGTGGCGGACCGATGTCAACCCGATGAACCACGAGCAGGCGCGGTTCGAGAAGCAGATCGCGGTCAACACCCTCATCAACATGTACCGGGTGAGGGGGCATCTCATCGCTGATCTCGACCCTCTGTCATCGGAAGAACCCACGATGCACAGCGAGCTCGACCCCGCCACCTACGGGCTCACCATCTGGGACCTCGACCGCGAGTTCCTCACCGGCAGCGGTGCCGGCATCTACGCGCCCGTCGGTGGGCGGTCCAAGATGCGTCTCGGCGACGCGCTCGGCGTGCTGCGCGACGCCTACTGCCGCACGGTGGGCATCGAGTACATGCACATCCAGGAGCCCGCCGAGAAGCGCTGGATCCAGGAACAGGTCGAGGGTGTGCGCGTCGAGGTGCCACCCGACGAGCAGCGCCACGTCCTCGGCCGGCTCAACGCGGCCGAGGCGTTCGAGAAGTTCCTCTCCACCAAGTACGTCGGCCAGAAGCGTTTCGGCATCGAAGGTGCCGAAAGCACCATCCCGCTGCTCGACGCGGTGCTCGGCGAGGCCGCCGACCGCAACATGTCCTCGGCGGTGCTCGGCATGGCTCACCGCGGACGGCTCAACGTGCTGGCCAACATCGTCGGCAAGTCCTACGACCAGATCTTCAAGGAGTTCGAGGGCAACGTCGATCCCGAATCGACCCAGGGTTCCGGCGACGTCAAGTACCACCTCGGACAGTCGGGCAAGTTCGTGAGCCGCACCGGCAACGAGATCCCGGTCGAGCTGGCGGCCAACCCCTCGCACCTCGAAGCGGTCGACCCGGTCGTGGTGGGCATGGCCAGGGCAAGGATGGACCAGATCGACGACCAGGGCGACTACCCCGTGTTGCCGGTTCTCATCCACGGCGACGCCGCGTTCGCCGGCCAGGGCGTGGTCGCCGAGACGCTCAACCTGTCGCTCATCCAGGGCTACCGCGTGGGCGGGACCATCCACGTCATCATCAACAACCAGCTGGGGTTCACCACTCCCCCCGACGCCGCCCGATCCTCGGAGTACCCCACCGACATCGCCAAGATGGTCCAGGCCCCCATCTTCCACGTCAACGGCGACGATCCCGAGGCCTGCGTGCGGGTCGCCCGCCTGGCCTTCCTCTACCGGCAGCGGTTCAACAAAGACGTGGTCATCGACATGGTCTGCTATCGCCGCCACGGTCACAACGAGGGTGACGATCCCAGCTACACACAGCCGAGGATGTACGACAAGATCGAATCGCGCCGCTCGGTGCGCAAGCTCTACACCGAGGCCTTGGTCAAGCGGGGCGACATCACCATCGACGAGGCCGAGCAGGCACTCGAGGACTACCAGGCGCGTCTGCAGGAAGCGCTCGACGAGACCCGGC
This sequence comes from Acidimicrobiales bacterium, assembly GCA_046543225.1. Classification (GTDB taxonomy): domain Bacteria; phylum Actinomycetota; class Acidimicrobiia; order Acidimicrobiales; family SKKL01; genus SKKL01. Next base: position 3,162 of record JBKGZW010000131.1, on the reverse strand, counting down.
AGAGCGCGCCCACGCCCGACGAGGTGGTCCGCAGCCGGCCCGAGCCGGTCGGGATGCTCCCCTCTGTCGAGACCGGCGTCGACCGCTCGGTCATCGATCGGATCTACGACGCGCTCACGAACCTGCCCGAGGGGTTCACCCTTCATCCCAAGCTGGAGCGACAGTTCGAGACCCGCGACAAGATGTTCCGCGACGGCGAGGTCGACTGGGCACTGGCCGAGGCCATGGCCCTGGGCTCACTGCTCGACGAAGGGACCTCGGTGCGGCTCACCGGCCAGGACTCGCGGCGCGGCACCTTCTCGCAACGGCACTCGACGCTGGTCGATTCCGAGACCGCCGAGGAGTTCATGCCCCTCGAGACGCTGGCCACCGGACCGACCCGGCTGTGGATCTACGACTCGTTGCTGAGCGAGTACGCCGCCCTCGGGTTCGAGTACGGGTACTCGGTGGCGAACAAGGACCCCCTGGTGTGCTGGGAGGCCCAGTTCGGCGACTTCATGAACGGTGGTCAGATCATCATCGACCAGTTCATCGTCTCCGCCGAGGACAAGTGGAACCAGACCTCGGGCCTGGTGCTCCTGTTGCCGCACGGGCACGAGGGTCAGGGCCCCGAGCACTCGTCGGCCCGCATCGAACGGTTCCTCATCCTGGCAGCCGACGACAACATCCAGGTCGTGAACGCCTCCACCGCGGCGCAGTACTTCCACGTGCTGAGGCGCCAGGTCGCCCGCGAGGTCCGCAAGCCTCTCGTGGTGTTCACCCCCAAGTCGTTGCTGCGGGCCAGGGTCGCGCGCTCCAGCATCGACGAGCTCACCACCGGACGCTTCCACGAGGTCATCGACGACGAGATCGACGATCCCACATCGATCCGCCGCGTGGTGATGTGCAGCGGCAAGGTGGCTCACGAGGCTCGCGCTCGGCGCGACGAGGTCGGCGCTCCCGCCGCGGTGGTCCGCGTCGAACAGCTCTACCCATGGCCTCGCGACCCGGTGGCCGACGTGCTGGCGCGCTACCCCAACGCGGATGAGATCGTGTGGCTCCAAGAGGAGCCCGAGAACATGGGGGCGTGGAACTTCGTCAAGGGCCGGCTCTACGAGGCCCACCAGGACACCCACTCCATCCGTCGCGTGAGCCGGCGCGAGTCGGGCAGCCCCGCCACCGGATCCGCCACGATCCACGCCCAGGAGCAGGAGCTCATCCTCGCCGCGGCCGTCGCCGACCTCGACGGCACCTAGCGCTCAGCCCCGCAGCGAGAACCCCACCACCGTCTCCAGCTCGGCGATGGCGTCGTCGGGGTCGACGACCTTGATGGTGGTCATCCCCATGGCCCGAGCAGGTTTGAGGTTGACGCCGAGATCGTCGAGGAACACCGCCTCCGACGGCTCGATGCCGAGCTGCTCACAGGCGATCTCGTAGAAGCGGGGATCGGGCTTGCGCACCCCCACCTTGCTCGACTCGACGATGACGTCGAAGAGACCCATGATCTGGGCGATCTGTGCCCGACGACCCGTGGGATCTGCTTCGGTGTCGTCGCCCATGCCGCTCACGAAGTTGTTCGTGAGCATGGCGGTGGACAGGCGCTCGCTGCACCGTCGCAGCGCGTCGACCATCGCTGGGCGCACCTCGCCGCCGAGCAAGCCGATGACCGCTCGGCCATCGACCTCGTAGCCGATGGCGCGCGCCTCGGCCTCGAAGAGCTCGGCGAACCCAGCGAGGTCCACCTCGCTGCGCTCGAGCTTGGCCCACGCGTTGTCGTCGGGGTTGGTCGCGTTCAGTCGACGGATCAATCCTTCGGGCAATCCGTTGGCCCGCTCGTAGCGAGCGAAGGCCTCGAAGGGGCTCGAGAGGATGACACCACCGAAGTCGAAGAGTGCGGCACGAACCATCGAGCGATCCTACGCGCGTGCGATCTCGGTAGGGTCCGCTCGCGACGTCCACGACCCTGCTTGACTGTGTGATCGAGATGGCATCGAAACACGTCGTGGTCGACGGCTCCAACATTGCGACCGAAGGTCGCAACCTGCCCAGCCTCCGTCAGCTCGACGAGGCGGTGCGGGCCTTCCTTGCCGAACATCCACACGATGTCGTCACCGTCGTGGTCGATGCCACGTTCGGACACCGCATCGACAAGTCCGAGCGTGCCCAGTACGAAGAAGCGGTGCAGGCAGGCGAGATCGTCTCACCGCCGGCGGGCGCAGTCGGTCGGGGCGACGCCTTCGTCCTGCAGATCGCCGACAAGGCCGGAGCCACCGTGCTCTCCAACGACTCGTTCCAGGAGTTCCACGGAACCTACCCGTGGCTGTTCGACGAGGGCCGGTTGATCGGCGGCAAGCCGGTCGAGCACGTCGGATGGATCTTCTTGCCCCGGACCCCGGTGCGGGGGCCGACGAGTCGCCGCGCCACTCGCGAGGGCAAGTCCACCAGCGCCAAGGCCGCTCCGAAGGAGGCCACGAGCAAGCAGCCGGCCCGGCGCACCAAGAAGGCGAGCGCCGACGGTGCGAAGGAGAAGGCTCGGGCCGAGCCCACCCGTCCCTCCAAGTCGAAGGCCCCCGCCCGCTCCTCGGACGCGTCTCGCGACACCAAGGCGACCGATTCCCCGGTCCGAGGGGGGAAGGGTTCCGGCGGGTCGACGTCGCGCGGGAACAAGGTCGAGCCGCTGAACCCTCCGATGACCTTCATCAACTTCGTCGCCTCGCATCCGATCGGTAGTGAGGTGAAGGGAACGGTCGAACGCTTCTCGTCGCACGGCGCGTACATCAACGTCGATGACGCCCAGTGCTACATCCCGCTGAAAGCGATGTCGGAACCACCGCCACGACGCGCTCGCGACGTCTTGACCCTTGGCGAGTCGCGTCGGTTCGTGGTCCAATCCTTCGACACGCCGCGACGCGGCATCGATCTTGCACTCCCCGAGTCGGGACTCGCCGAGGCGGCGGAGGGCAAGGCTGGCGCACTCGACGCCAACGCAGTACCCGAGCAACACGGAGACCACCGCGCGTCGAACGTGCCGGCGGGCACCCGAACCCGGACAAGGAGAACCACACCAGTGGCAACCAAGAAGGCATCAGCCAAGAAGAAGGCGCCCGCGAAGAAGAAGGCGCCAGCCAAGAAGACTCCGGCCAAGAAGAAGGCACCCGCCAAGAGGGCGCCTGCCAAGAAGGC
>JBKGZW010000130.1:0-7666 GCA_046543225.1 Acidimicrobiales bacterium | reverse complement strand
GCGTCCATGAAGTCCTCGGTGGTGAGCCAGTCCTGGTCGCCGCCGACCAGCAGGGCCAGGTCCTTGGTCATCTTGCCGCTCTCGACGGTGTCGATGACGACCCGCTCGAGGGTCTCGGCGAACTCGACGACCTCGGGCGTCTCGTCGACCGTGCCGCGGTGGATGAGCCCACGCGTCCAGGCGAAGATCGACGCGATGGGGTTGGTGGAGGTGGGGTTGCCCTTCTGGTGCTCGCGGTAGTGGCGGGTGACGGTGCCGTGGGCGGCCTCGGCCTCGACGGTCTTGCCGTCGGGGGTCATCAGCACCGAGGTCATGAGGCCGAGCGATCCGAACCCCTGGGCGACGGTGTCGGACTGCACGTCACCGTCGTAGTTCTTGCAGGCCCACACGTAGCCGCCCTCCCACTTCATGGCGGCGGCGACCATGTCGTCGATGAGACGGTGCTCGTAGGTGAGGCCCGCTGCGTCGAACTGCTCGGCGAACTCGGCGTCGAACACCTCCTGGAACAGGTCCTTGAACCGACCGTCGTAGGCCTTGAGGATCGTGTTCTTGGTGGACATGTAGACCGGGTAGTTGCGGCTGAGGCCATAGCGGAAGCTGGCCCGGGCGAAGTCCCGGATGGACTCGTCGAGGTTGTACATGCCCATGGCGACCCCGGCGTCGGGGAAGTCGAAGACCTTGAACTCCATGGGCTCGCCGCCGTCGGCGGGGGTGAAGGTCATGGTCAGCGTGCCGGCGCCGGGAACCTTGAAGTCGGTGGCCCGGTACTGGTCGCCGAAGGCGTGACGGCCGATGATGATGGGCTGGGTCCAGCCCGGGACGTAGCGGGGGATGTTGCCCATGATGATCGGCTCGCGGAACACCACGCCGCCGAGGATGTTGCGGATGGTGCCGTTGGGGGAGCGCCACATCTGCTTGAGGCCGAACTCCTCGACGCGGGCCTCGTCGGGGGTGATGGTGGCGCACTTGACGCCCACGCCGTGCTCGGCGATGGCCTTGGCGGCATCGACGGTGACCTGGTCGTCGGTGGCGTCGCGGTGTTCGATGCTGAGATCGAAGTACCTCAGGTCGACGTCGAGGTAGGGCAGGATCAGCTTGTCCTTGATCATCTGCCAGATGATGCGGGTCATCTCGTCGCCGTCGATCTCGACGACGGGGTTGGCCACCTTGATCTTCGCCATGTGCTCGGGTCCTCGCGTGCGGTGCTCGGGGGCTGGACAGATACCCGCCGAAGTTTAGTACAAGTTCAAGACAAGTGCCCATGGCCGCCCGGCGGGCCGAGCGACCGTACGCTGTACGGTCCGGTGGGCGATCCGCGCTGGCACCGACTACCGTGGGCCGCCACCGACAGTTGCCGACCAGGGGGCTAGCGCCATGCGCGAGTACGACAAGATCTACATCGACGGTGCCTGGGTGGCGCCACAGGGGACCGGTTCCACCGACGTCATCAACGCCTCCACCGAAGAGGTGATGGGTCGCATCGCCACCGGCAACGAGGCCGACGTCGACACCGCCGTCGCCGCCGCCCGCCGGGCCTTCGAGACCTGGTCGGCCCAGCCGGTCGACGAGCGCCTCAAGTACGTCCAGCGCCTCGCCGAGGAGCTCACCGCCCGCACCGACGAGATCGCCGAGACCGTGTCGGGCGAGGTCGGCATGCCGATCAACTTCGCCAAGATGATCCAGGCCGGACTGCCCGCCTCCACCACCGCCAGCGTCGTCGAGACGGCCAAGAACTTCGAGTGGGAGGAGCAGATCAACAACTCCCTCGTCGTGCGCGAGCCCATCGGCGTCGTGGGCTGCATCACCCCGTGGAACTATCCGCTGCACCAGACCATGGCCAAGGTGGCCCCTGCCATCGCCGCCGGGTGCACCGTGGTGCACAAGCCCAGCGAGGTCGCACCGCTCAGCGCCTTCCTGCTGGCCCAGATCTTCGACGACATCGGCCTGCCCCCGGGTGTGTTCAACCTCGTCGCCGGGCCCGGCCGGGTCGTCGGCGAGGCCATCTCGGGTCACCCCGACATCGACATGGTGTCCTTCACCGGGTCCACCACCGCGGGAGCCCGCGTGGCCAAGGGCGGGGCCGACACCATCAAGCGGGTCCACCTCGAGCTGGGCGGCAAGTCGGCCAACATCATCCTCGACGACGCCGACCTCGAGCTGGTGGTGCCCAAGGGCGTGTTCGCCTGCTTCTTGAACTCGGGCCAGACCTGCACCGCCCTCACCCGCATGCTGGTGCCCAACGACAAGATGGACGAGGTCGCCCAGATCGCCGGCGCCGCGGTCGCGAACTTCCCCCTGGGTCCCGCCGACTCCGAGTCCGCCATGCTCGGCCCGCTGGCCTCCAAGGCCCAGCAGGACACCGTGCGCGACTACATCCGCAAGGGGATCGAGGAAGGCGCGACCTTGGTGGTCGGCGGTCCCGACATCCCCGAGGGCTTCGACAAGGGCTACTTCGTGCAGCCGACGGTCTTCGCCGACGTCACCAACGACATGACCATCGCCCAGGAGGAGATCTTCGGGCCGGTGCTGTCCATCATCGGCTACGACGACGAGGACGAAGCCGTCGCCATCGCCAACGACTCCATCTACGGGCTCGCCGGTGGTGTGTCCTCGGCCGATCCCGAACGGGCCAAGCGGGTCGCGCTGCGCATGCGCACCGGTCAGGTCGACGTCAACGGTGGAAGCTTCAACGTCGTCGCCCCCTTCGGTGGCTACAAGCAGTCCGGCATCGGCCGCGAGCTCGGCAAGTACGGCTTCGAGGAGTTCCTCGAGGTCAAGTCGCTCCAGCTCTGAGCGACCGACCCGCCCCAGCGCCGAGCGCGGGCCGCCCCTCGTGGGCGGCCCGTCGCGCGCCGGGCACCGAATCTCGATGGGCGCGGGCGACGATCCTTCGTAGCCTCGGCGCTCGCGAGGCGAACAGAGCCTCTGGGGAGCCATGAACGTCGATCGTGAACCCACCTCGGTGCTGCGGCGCGGCGGACGCCTGCTCGCCCGCTACGTCCGCATGCACCCGCGCCCGTTCGGCGTCGCGCTCGTCGGCGCGGTGATCTTCTCGGGCGCCCTCGTCGGTGGCACCAGGGTGCTGGGATGGGTGACCGACGACCTCATCGTCCCCGCCGTGCGCGACGGGGAGGTCGGCTTCTCCACGGTGATGGCCGCGGTCGGCGCGGTGGTCGCCATGGCGATGCTGCGGTCCCTCGGCGTGGTGATCCGCCGGTACTTCGCGGCGATGACCACCTACCGGACCCAGGCGTCGTTGCGTCGCCAGGTCACCGACACCTACCTCGACGTCCCGTTGGCGTACCACCTCGAACATCCGACCGGCGAGCTGCTGGCCCACGCCGACGCCGACGTCGAGGCCGCCACCGAGGTGCTGGTGCCGCTGCCCTTCACCACCGGGGTCCTCGTGCTCATCGCCTTCTCGGTCACGTCGCTGGCGATGATCGATCCCTTGATCATGGGGATCGGCCTGCTCGTGTTCCCCATGCTGACCATCCTCAACCGCGTGTACACCGCGCGGGTCGAGCAGCCCTCGGCCATGGTCCAGCACCGCATCGGCGAGGTCTCCAACGTCGCCCACGAGAGCTTCGACGGCGCACTGGTGGTCAAGACCCTCGGCCGCGAGGACGCCGAGATCGAACGCATGGCCGAGGCCTCCGATCGCCTGCGCGAGGCGCGCATCGACGTCGGCCGGCTGCGGGCGGTCTTCGAGCCGAGCATCGACGCCATCCCCGCGGTGGGCACCGTGGCCCTGCTCGTCGCCGGGGCATGGCGCCTCTCCGACGGGGCCATCAGCCCCGGCGACCTCGTCGCGGCCATGGCGTTGTTCGGTGTCTTGGCCTTCCCCATGCGGGTCATGGGCTTCTTCCTCGAGGAGCTGCCCCGGTCGGTGGTGTCGCTCGAGCGGATCGACGGAGTGCTGGCCGCCCGCGCCGGCCTCGACGAACAGCCGGGAGGCACCGCCCCACTCCCTGACACCCCGCTCGCCGTCGACGTCGAACACCTCACCTTCACCTACCCCGGTGCCGCCGACCAGCCCGCCCTCGACGATGTCAGCGTGCACATCGACCCGGGTGAGATCGTGGCCCTCGTCGGATCGACGGGCGGGGGCAAGAGCACCTTCTGTCAGCTGCTGGTCCACCTCGTCGAACCCGACCAGGGGACGATCCGGCTCGGCGGGATCGACCTCACCGATGCCGACCCCGGCGCGCTCCGCGACGCGGTGGCCATCGTGTTCCAGGAGTCGTTCCTGTTCGCCGAGTCGATCACCGCCAACATCGCCATGTCGACCGACGCCGGCGACGACGAGGTGCTCGAGGCCGCCCGCATCGCCCAGGCCGACGGGTTCGTCGCCGAGATGCCCCAGGGCTTCGACACGGTGGTGGGCGAACGGGGGGTGAGCCTGTCGGGCGGCCAGCGGCAGCGGGTCGCCCTGGCCCGTGCCCTGGTGCGTCGCCCCCGGCTCCTCGTGCTCGACGACGCCACCTCGGCGGTCGATCCGGTGGTCGAGGCACGCATCCTCGACGGTCTGCGGGACGCCCTCGGCACCACCACGGTCGTGGTGGCCCACCGCATCTCCACCATCGAACTGGCCGATCGGGTCATCTACCTCGACGGCGGACGGGTCGTGGCCACCGGCACCCACACCCAGCTGCTCGACCATCCCGGCTACGAACGGCTGGTGAGCGCCTACGAGGACGAGGCCATGCCATGACCGCCGACGGCCACCACCATCCGCACCACGTGGCGCTGGAGCACCACGTGCCACACGACGAGGCCCCCGACCCGCTCGGTCCGGATCCCTTCGTCGCCGACGACAGCGACACCGACCTCGGCGCCGACGGCGCCATCGGGGTGCTGCGGCGCGGGCTGGCGGCGAGCCCCGAGCTGAAGGTCGGCATCGCCTTCACCATCGCCATGGCCATCGCCACCGCCGTGGGCCGCCTGGCCATCCCCGTGCTCATCCAGCAGATCCTCGACCGCGGGGTGATGGGCCCCGACGGGTACCGACCCGAGTTCGTCCTGCGGGCCTCGGCGATCGCCCTGGTGGTGATCGTCGCCGTGTGGTGGTCGAGCCGCTACACCTACCTTCGGCTCCTCACCGCGGCCGAGGCCACCCTGCGAGGGCTCCGGGTGCGGGCCTTCGCCCACATCCACGCCCTGTCGGTCGCCGACCACAACGACACCAAACGGGGGATCCTCGTCGCCCGGGTCACCAGCGACATCGAGACGATCGCCCGGTTCGCCCAGTGGGGTGCGGTCGCCTGGGTGGTCAACACCACCGTCATCGTCGCCACCCTGGTCGTGCTCGCGGTCTACGCCTGGCAGCTCGCGGTCGTGGTGCTCGTCTCCTTCGTGCCGTTGGTCGCCATCCTCCGCAACCTCCAACGCCGCCAGCTCGCGGCCTACGACCAGCTCCGCACCCGCGTCGCCGAGATGCTCACCGAGATCTCCGAGGCGATCATGGGGGCCGATGTGGTTCGGGCCTACGGCATCGAGGAGCGCACCCGCAGCCGGCTCCACGTCGCCATCGACGCCGCCTACCGGGCCCGCATGCTCGCCGCCCGCTACTTCGCGCTCATCTTCCCCACCGGCGACCTCTTCGGTGCGGTGGCCATCGGCCTCGTGGCCGGCATCGGCGCCTGGTACAGCGGGGCATGGGGCCTCGACACCGGTGCCCTCGTCGCGTGCGTGTTCCTGGTGAGCCTGTTGCAGAACCCGATCTCGGAGCTGGGCGAGGTGCTCGACCAGACCCAGACCGCGCTGGCCGGATGGCGCAAGGTGCTCGACCTGTTGGACACCCCGGTGGAGATCCCCGAACGCCACGACGGTCCCGACCTCGGCTTCGACGCCATCGAGGTGCGGACCGAGGGCCTCGAGTTCGCCTACCGCACCGGCGGCCGGGTGCTGCACGGCGTCGACGTCACCATCCCCGCCGGCACCAACGTGGCCATCGTCGGCGAGACCGGTTCGGGCAAGACCACCTTCGCCAAGCTGCTCGCCCGCCTCGCCGACCCCACCGCGGGGGCGATCTACCTCGATGGCGTCGACCTGCGCGACATCCGCCCCTCGGCTCGCCGCCGGGCGGTGCGCATGGTGCCCCAGGACGGGTTCTTGTTCGACACCACCGTGCGCGAGAACGTCCGGTTCGGCCACGAGGGCGCCACCGACGCCGACATCGACCTCGCCTTCGAGCACCTGGGACTCGGGTGGTGGGTCGACCGGTTGCCGAACGGGCTCGACACCGAGGTGGGCGAACGGGGCGAGAACCTCTCGGTCGGCGAACGCCAGTTGGTGGCCCTGGCCCGCGCCCAGCTCGCCGACCCCGGGCTGCTGGTCCTCGACGAGGCCACCAGCTCGGTCGACCCCGAGACCGAACGGGCCCTGTCCTCGGCGCTTCACACCCTGGCCGAGGACCGCACCATGGTCAGCATCGCTCACCGGCTCTCCACCGCCGAGGCCGCCGACCTGGTGCTGGTGTTCGACCAGGGCGAGGTCGTCGAGGTGGGCTCCCACGACGAGCTGGTCGCCGCCGGCGGCATCTACGCCGGCCTCTACACCAGCTGGATCGGCAACACCCGCCGCGGTTCGGCGGCCTGAACCGCCGCTGGCCAGTTACAGCGCGGGAAGGTCGCGCACTAGATTCGGCGGTACCCCCCCGAAGTCTTCCGAGGAGCGCCAGTCGATGAAGGATCCCGTACGCGTCGCAGTGACCGGAGGTGCCGGCCAGATCGGCTACAGCCTCCTCTTCCGCATCGCCAGCGGCCAGATGCTCGGCGAGGACCAGCCCGTCGTCCTCCAGCTCCTCGAGATCACACCCGCGCTCGACGCCTTGAAGGGCGTGGCCATGGAGCTCGACGACTGCGCCTTCCCGCTGCTGGCCGGCATCGTCCAGACCGATGACGCCAACCAGGCCTTCGACGGTGTCGAGTACGCGCTCCTCGTCGGTTCCCGTCCCCGCTCCAAGGGCATGGAGCGCAAGGACCTGCTCGAGGCCAACGGCGCCATCTTCACCGGCCAGGGCAAGGCGCTGTCGGACAACGCCGCCGACGGGGTGAAGGTCCTGGTGGTCGGCAACCCGGCCAACACCAACTGCCTCATCGCCATGAACAACGCGCCCAACATCGCCGATGCGCAGTTCACCGCCATGACCCGCCTCGACCACAACCGGGCCAAGTCCCAGCTCGCCGCCAAGGTCGCTGCGCCGGTCACCGCGGTCACCAACATGACCATCTGGGGCAACCACTCGGCCACCCAGTACCCCGACATCTTCCACGCCGAGGTCAACGGCAAGAACGCCGCCGAGCTGGTCGACGACCAGACCTGGATCGAGAACGAGTTCATCCCCACCGTCCAGAAGCGCGGTGCCGCCATCATCGAGGCGCGGGGACTCTCCAGCGCGGCGTCGGCAGCCAACGCCGCCATCGACCACGTGCGCGACTGGGTGACGGGCACCCCCGACGGCGACTGGGTGTCGATGGCCATCCCCTCCGACGGCTCCTACGGGGTGGCCGAGGGTCTGATCTCGTCGTTCCCGGTCACCTGTTCGGGTGGCGACTACGAGGTCGTCCAGGGCCTCGACATAGACGAGTTCTCCCGGGGCCGGATCGACGCCTCGGTGGCCGAGTTGATCGAGGAGCGCGACACCGTCGCCGATCTCGGCCTC
>JBKGZW010000129.1:0-7739 GCA_046543225.1 Acidimicrobiales bacterium | reverse complement strand
CAGAGGTCGTCGCGCTCGGACAGCGGCAACACGGTGGGCGACGCCAACCCCGGGAACAGATCGGTCAGCTCCTCGAGGCGCTCGGGAGGCAGGTGGAGCAACAGGTACTGACGCTCGCGGGCGTCGAGCGCGGCGCCGATGCGCAGCTCGAGGTCGGCCAGCGCCTCGGCCCCGTCATCGGAGCGGACGAAGCGGGCCTGGCACTTCTGCATCTCGGCGACGACGCGTAGGCGGTTGCGGGCGAGGCTGGCGCCGGTCTCGCGCAGGTCGACGATGGCATCGGCCATCCCTGCCGCGCACACCCCTTCGAGCGCTCCGCCCATCGGCACGACGGTGACCTCGACACCCCTGTCGCCGAACCACCGTCGGGTCACCTCGGGCATGTGGGTCGCGACGATCGCACCGTCGAAGTCGCCGACCTCCCGACGCTCGTCGTCGTCGCGGGCGGCCATCACCAGATCGGATCGGGCGAACCCGAGATCGGCGGCCGGCCACCCGTCGAGCTCGAACTCGAGGGCGATGTCGGTGGAGATGAAGGCAGCGGTGAGCTGACCGGCACGCAACCAGGCGGCGGCATCGCGCGGACGCATCTCGATGAACTCGAGACCCTCGACGGTGGCCCTCGCATCGGAGCCGTGGAACATGGCGGTCGAGAACCCGGCGTGGTCCAGCAGGGTCAGGCACTCGTCGCGGAGCCTTCCCCGTGAGGGCAGGCCGACTCGGGTGGTCATCGGCGGCGATCCTCCAGCACGGTCATGACATCGGACAGCGGAACCCCTGCTGAGACCAACCCGACCAGCAGGTGGTAGATGACATCGGCGGCCTCCTCGGCGGTGCGCTGCGGCGAGGACTCGGCCCGGCCCAGCTCGAGGCACAGCTCGAAGGCTTCTTCCATGATCTTGCGCTGGATGCGTTCGGGGTCCGCCAACAGCTCGGCCGTGTAGGAGCCCATGGGCGGCTCGTCGCGACGGGACCGCAACACCGCTTCGAGATCGTCGAGAAGCACGTGATGACGCTAGTTGGTCAGCGCCCGCAGCCAGAAGCCCGATCAGACCCGAACGAGCTCGAAGGCGATCGCCAGCTCGGTGCCGAGGCCCTCTCCGCCGGAGCGAGCGAAGCCCTCGAGCATGGCTCGGGTGTCGATCTCCTCGCCGAGGCCATCGAGGTAGGCGCGGTGCGCTTGCAGCGATGCCACCCCGGTGTCGAGGTGCCCGGTGACATCGACAGCATGGGTCGGCGTGCCGGTGGCAGAGACCGCGACCCACCGGACACCGTCCCAGGGTTCGAGTCCCTCGGCGATCAGATCGGTGAAGACCCACCGGTTGCCGGCGTCGCGGGCAGCGTCGAGCACGGCCAGACCCAGATGGCGGTGGTCGGCCATGTTCAGCACCGCGTCGCCCGCCCCGCCTCCGAAGGTCAGCCCGTGGTTGATCGTCACGATGATGTCGGGGCGGTGACGGCGGATGACCCCCGCCAGCAGGCGTCGAAGCGCCAGCCCGTACTCGATCACCCCGTCGGCCAAGCCCAGGAACTCGACGTGGTCGACCCCGACCAGGGCGGCGGCGTTGCGCTGTTCGACCTCGCGCAGCGGCCCTGCTTCGTCGGGTGGGACGCCGTCGATGCCCGCCTCGCCGCTGGTGGCCAGGACGTAGCCGACCTGCTTGCCCTCACCGGTCCAGCGGGCGACGGCCATCGAGATCCCGTACTCGATGTCGTCGGGGTGGGCGACGACGGCCAGGCAGCGATCCCAGTCGTCGGGCAGTGGCTCCAGTGGGGCTGCCATCGTGGCCGACGCTACTCGGTCGGACCCTCCGAGGTGCCCAGCACACCATCGTCGGCCAGACCCGCGATGCGGTCCGGGTCGATGCCGAGCTCGATCAGCGCCTCACGGGTGTGCTCACCCACCTCGGGACCAGGGCCGCGGACCTCCGGCGGGGTCGCCGACATCGAGAACGGGGTGGTCATGGTGCGAAACCGTCCGGCCACCGGGTGGTCGATCTCGGTGTACATCCCCATGGCGGCGGCCTGGGGATCGTCGACCAGGTCGACCAGGTCGGACACCTTGGCCCAGATGACCCCCGACGCATCGAGGCGGGGAGCCCACTCGTCGAAGGGTCGCGTCGCGAACTCCTCGTCGAGCAGGCCGATCAGCTCCTCGTTGTTCCGGAACCGGTCGACCGGGGTGGCGTAGCGCTCGTCGGTGGCGAGGTCGGGGCGGCCGATCGCCTCGCAGAACCGGCCCCACAGGTTGGGGTCGAACGCGGCCAGGTTCACCCACACGCCGTCGGCGCAACAGAATCGGGTCATGAGCGGGCTGATCGCCTGGTTCCGCGCCCGCCGGTTGGGATGGAGCCCGTCGACCAGGGCCACCGACACGTCGCACCCGATGGTCCACGCCGCGCTGCGCATCAGCGCGGTCTCGACCACTTGACCTTCGCCGGTGCGGTCACGGACCCGCAGCGCGGCCAGGACCGCCGACAGCAACGCCAGCCCGGTGACGTGGTCGCCCTGGCCGGGCCGGAAGGCGTGCGGTGGATCGCCGGGCTCGCCGATCAGGCTCATGATGCCGCCGCGACCGAAGAAGGCGGTGAGGTCGAACCCGATCTTGTCGGCGTCGTCGCCGCTGCTGCCGTACCCGGTGACCAGCGCGTAGATCAGCGCGGGATGCGCGGCGAGCAGCTGGTCGGGTCCCAACCCGAACCGGTCGAGTCGGGCCGGCAACAGGTTGGTGATCACGACGTCGGCCTTGGCCGTGAGGTCCCGCACCAGCTCCCCTCCACGCGGATCGGCGAGATCGACGGCGATCGAGCGCTTCCCCCGGTTGTCGAGGTGGAACGGGAAGTCGGTGCGAGGTGCGTCGTCGGGCAGGGTGGGCTGCCGCAGACGGTTGCGCATCGAGTCGCCCGCGAGCGGCTCCACCTTGAACACGTTGGCGCCCATGTCGGCCATGATCGCCCCCGCGCTCGGACCGGCGACCCAGTTGGCCAGCTCCAGCACGCAGATGTCGTCGAGCGCTCCCGGCATGTGGTCTCCCCTCTCTGTCGGGGGCGACGTTACCGGTCAGGCCTCGGAGTGGGTGACCGGCTCCTCTCCCATCCACTCCCGGAGGGTGTTCTTCAGCTTGATCTGCTGGATGAAGATGTCGTGCTCGGGTCCGACCTCGGGATCGGTGGCCTGCGGCGACTTGAAGTAGAAGGACAGCCACTCCTGCACCCCGGACTCGCCGGCCCGTGCCGCCAGGTCGAAGAACAGCGCCAGGTCGAGCACCAGCGGGGCAGCGAGGATCGAGTCGCGGCAGAGGAAGTTGACCTTGATCTGCATGGGGTAGCCCATCCACCCGTAGATGTCGATGTTGTCCCACCCCTCCTTGTTGTCGCCCCGGGGCGGGTAGTAGTTGATGCGCACCACGTGGTCGATGTTGCCGTAGAGGTCCTCGTACTCGTCGGGCTGCAGGATCGTGTCGAGGACGCCGAGCTTGGAGACCTCCTTGGACTTGAAGTTCTCCGGATCGTCGAGCACCTCGCCGTCGCGGTTGCCCAAGATGTTGGTGGAGTACCAGCCCCTCAGCCCGAGCATCCGCGCCTTGAACCCGGGGGCGAGGATCGTCTTCATGAGCGTCTGGCCGGTCTTGAAGTCCTTGCCGCCGATCGGCACGCCGTTGCGCTCGGACAGCTCGATCATGCACGGCAGGTCGCAGGACAGGTTGGGGGCCCCGTTGGCGAAGGGCACCCCGGACTGCAGCGCGGCATAGGTGTAGATCTGGCTGGGCGAGATCTCGTCGTCGCTGGCCCTGAGGCCAGCCTCGAAGGCCTCGACGCTCTGGTGGACCTCGGTCGGTTCGCGGAAGGCCTCGGTCGACGCGCACCACACCATCACCAGACGGTCGCAGCCGTTGTCGACGCGGAACTTCTCGATGTCGGCCATCACCGCCTCGGCCAGGTCCCACTTCGACGCGGCCTGCTTGACCCGTGTGCCGTCGAGGCGGCTGACCCACCGCTGGTCGAACACCGCGTCCATGGCGACGACACCTTCGAGCTCGGCGGAGATGGCGGCCAGGTCACGCTCCTCGAGCACCCCCGCGGTGCGGGCCGCCTCGAGGGCGTTGGCCGAGATCGGGTCCCAGCCACCGAAGACCAGATCGTCGAGGCCGGCGAGGGGGACGAAGTCGCGGATGAGCGGGTTGTTCCCCTCGGAACGGTCGCCGAGGCGCACCCTGGCCATCTGGCTGACCGAGCCGATGGGGTCGATTCCCTTCTGGCGGGCGTCGAGGACCCCGGCGATGAAGGTCGAGGCGACGGCCCCGAGTCCGGGGGTGAGGACGCCGAGCTTGCCGGCGGCGGGGGCGATGGAGCGCGGTTCAGGCATGCCGATGATCAGATCAGCATTCGCGCAGCATGCGCAACCTCTGTTCAGCAATGCTGAACTAATCTGCACCGGTGGCCGGCATCGATGAGTCGCTTCCCAACCTGAGCACCCAACAGCTCGGGTACCTCGTGGCGGTGAGTCGCTCCGACACCTGGGCCGACGCCGCGGCATCGGCGGGGGTCAGTCCCTCGGCCCTGTCGCAAGGACTCGCCGAGCTGGAGCGCCGCATCGGCGTTCCGCTCTTCGAGCGCCACGGCCGCCGGCGCGTGATCGCCGGCGATGCACACGAGGTGCTCGCCTACGCCGAGGCGATCGTGGCCAGGACCCGCGATCTCGCCCGCTGGGCCGATGGGCGCCAGCGCGGCCGCACCGGCCAGCTCCGGGTGGGCATGATCGACGCCGCCGCGGTCCACCACTTCCCCGAGGTGCTGCGGCGCTTCCGTCACGAACGCCCCGAGGTCGACCTGCGCCTCACGGTCGCCCCGTCGGGGACCTTGGTCGCCGGGTTGCGCCGGGCCGAGCTCGACCTGGTGGTCTGTGTCGAACCTCCGGCCGCGGTCGACGACGTGGCCTGGAACCCGCTGATGGTCGAACCCCTCCGGGTGTACGCGCCGGACGAGGCGGTGGCCGCACGCCCGCCGCGCGAATGGGGACCGTGGGTGACCTTTCCGATCGGGGCGACGACGCGGGCTCTGATCGTCGACGCGGTCGCCCGGGCGGGCGCGCCGTTCGAGGTGGTGGCGGAGTCCCATCAGCCCGACGTGCTCCGCGAGATGGTCGCCCTGGGACTGGGCTGGACGGTGCTGCCGGTCAGCCAGGCCGAGTCGGGCAGCAACCCGATGGCACCTGCCCGGGTCCGACCGGTCGCCGAGCGTCTCCTCGTCCTGGCCCGCCGCACCGACACCGTCACCGATCCGGCGGCCACCGCCCTGGCCTCCGCGCTGGCGCACGCGACCTGACCCGGTCGCGGTCGGCGCCGAGACCACCGACCGGCGCACCCCACTGCTGTGCGATGCGGCGAAGCTGGATCCGGACCTTGGGGTGCAGGGGCTGGGGCCGGCTGCGCAACCGGCGCCGGCCGTTCGGTGAGACGAAGGTGATCTCGCCGTTGGGGTCGCCCTCGATGTTCCACCCGCCTTCGTGGACGAGGCGGTGGTGCTCCCAGCATAGACCGACCAGGTTGTCGAGATTGGTCTCGCCGCCGTTGGACCAGTGGGTGATGTGATGGATCTGGCGGATGATGCGTTGGCAGCCGAACCCACGGCAGGTGATGTCGCGTCCGTGCACCTGGCGGCGCTGCCACCACGGGATCTGTTGGGTGGCTCGGGCGACGCCGACGGTGGCGCCGTTCTCGCCGTGCAGAGCGACCTCGACCCGTGCATCGCAGAGCGCCCGCATGACTCCGGAGCGACACACCGCCAGGTCGCCGATGAACCCGTTGCCCGGCTCGTCCCCATCGACCACGGCGGCATCGGCGTGGATCACCACACACGCCCGGTCGGGGTCGGGGTCGGCCGCCAGCGCCCGGATTGCGAGGTCGTGGAGGGCGTCGGCCCTGCGGGTCACCGCCGGCTCCCATCGCCCGGTACCGGGATCGGGTCCGGCCGAGTCGGCCAGGCGGTCGATGGTGGTGTTGACCGCCTCACCCTGGTCGAACGGGAGGAAGCCCCGGTAGCGATAGCCACCCGCCCGGTGGTCGCGCCGCCAGGCGAAGCCGCGCTGGGCATGGGCGGAGCGAGCCTCGGAGTCGGGGACCGGTCGACACTGGCGGGCCATCAGCGCGATCTGGGCGGCGCTGTAGCCCGGAAGCTCGGCGGCTCGAGCGGCATCGTCGTCGGGGGTGACGAAGCGGGTCACGGGCCGGACCTGGTCCCACGACAGCGCGCCGGCGGCGTAGGCCGCGCGCAGCTCGGGGAGATCCTGGAGCGTCGCTGCGGCACGGACCCACTCGTTCGCGTTGGAGCGAGCGAGCCCGATCTGGCCGACCAGCCATGGAGCGACCGCGGTGGCGCCGTCGTCGGCCCAGTCGCCCTCGGCGTCGACCGCGGCAACGAGGTCGAGGAGCTCGGCGTGGGTGGCGGCCATGAGCGCGGCGAGCTGTTGCACCGCGACCGAACGTTCCTCGGGCGACATCGCTGCGTAGCGAGCCGCTCCCGGCGACAGCACCGCCGGTTCGACGCGCTCGCCGCGCTCGACGTGCTCCGCCTCGTTGTCGTTGCTCGCCACCGTGGACCGACCCATCGAAACCGCGCCCTTCGCGCTCGACCTGACTGGAGGGAGCCGCACCGGCTCCGATGGGGAAGTCCTACCACCATATCGAACATCTGTTCCCCTGTCAAGCAGCGCCCGAACATACGCGCGAGCCGTCACACCCCCCGACTACGCTCGACCCGAGGAGGGCGCAGGGATGGCACGCACCAAGGGAACCGCCACGTCGAACTTCGGCGTGTCACGCCGCGAGGGCCACGACTCGTCGGGCTTCTACGCACGCTTCCGACCGCCCGAGCTGAGCGACGACGACACGGTGCTCGACCCCAAGCCGGTCGAGGAGCCGTTCGTGCTCGGCGACGCTCGCGACATGCACACCCTCGCCGACAACTCGGTCGCCCTGGTGGTCACCTCGCCCCCCTACTTCGCCGGCAAGCAGTACGAGGAGGAGCTCCATCGCGACGGCGTGCCCTCCTCCTACGCCGAGTACCTCGAGCTCCTCGCCGACGTGTTCGCCGAGTGCACCCGGGTCCTCGAACCCGGCGGACGGATCGCGGTCAACGTCGCCAACCTGGGGCGCCGCCCGTACCGCAACCTCGCCGCCGACGTCACCACGATCCTGCAGGACCGTCTCGGGCTGCTGCTCCGGGGGGAGATCGTCTGGCAGAAGGGTGAGGGGGCGACCGGCTCGTGCGCCTGGGGGTCGTTCCGATCACCCGCCAACCCGGTCCTGCGCGATCTGACCGAACGCGTCATCGTCGCCAGCAAAGGTCGGTTCGACCGAGCCCTCACCGCGAGGCAACGAGGCGACCGCGGTCTGCCACACATCGCCACCATCGGCACCGAGGACTTCATGGCCTCCACCCTCGACGTGTGGAACATCCCCGCCGAGTCGGCCACCCGGGTCGGGCACCCCGCACCCTTCCCCGTCGAGCTGCCCGCCCAGCTCATCCGGCTCTACACCTTCGCCGACGACCTCGTCCTCGACCCGTTCATGGGCAGCGGCTCGGCCCTCGTCGCCGCCGCGGGGCTCGACCGCCGCTACGTCGGCTACGACACCGACCCCGACTACATCGCCATCGCCCGCCGCCGAGTCGCCGAGGTGCTCGACTCGTCTCCCGATGCGCCGATCCCAGCCGGGGTCGACAGCACCGCGGCCTCCAAGC
>JBKGZW010000015.1:0-29857 GCA_046543225.1 Acidimicrobiales bacterium | reverse complement strand
TGTCACCTGGCCCACTGGGTGAGCACGGCGTGCCGCCGCTGCCGGGTTCGCCGACGGTGGGGGAGCGCCCGGCGGGGGTCGAGACGATCGGCGATGCGCTGCGACCGGCTGCGGGAGGCTCGGATCGCGGTGGTGGCGAGGCGGGCGGTGTCGATGGCCTGGGCGGCCTCGTCGTCGAGTACCAGATCGGGTGCGTAGCGGGCGGTCGAGGTCATCTCGGCGAGGGCGCGCATCGCCGAGTCGGCGTCGCGGACCAGCGCGGCGAGACGGATGGCGAACTCGCGGTGGGTCTCGGTGGGACCCGGACGCACCGCGATCGACCGCGCAGCATCGACCACCTCGGCCCAGGCAGCGAGCACCAGGCCCGGAGGGTCGGTCCCGAGCCGTCGGCGCCGGACCCGGCGACCTACACCGACCGCCGAGGCCACCAGCAACACCCAGCCGGCCAGCACACCTGCGACCGCGGCGACGGCGATCAACGGTGTCGGCAGCCCGTCGTCGCCGCCTCCCGGGGTCGCGGAGGCGTCGCCGTCGGTCGGGTCTCCGAAGACGTCGGGCAGCGTGTCGTCCAGCGTGGGGGTCGGTCCCTGCTCGGCCTCGGTCGTGGTGGTCGTGGTGGACTCCCCGAAGCCCCCTTCCTGGTCGGCGGCCACCCCGGTGTGGCGCTCGGACCGTGGATCGCCCCGCCCCGGTGTCGGCTCGAAGGGCACCCACCCGACACCCTGGAACCACACCTCGGGCCAGGCATGGGCGTGCTCGCCCCGCACGACGTAGCGGTCGGGTTCGGTGGGCGAAGGCTCGCCCACGGTGAACCCCACCGCGACTCGCGAGGGAAGACCGACCACCCGGGCCATGGCCGCGAACGACGCCGAGAACTGCTCGCAGTAGCCGGTCCGGTCCTCGATGAGGAAGCGCACCAGCTCGGAGTCCGAGTGGCCCGGCTGCACCTCGACCGAGTACTCGAACTCGTCGCGGAAGAAGTCCTGCAACGCCAAGGCGCGCTCATAGGGCGTGTCGGCATCGGCGACGACCGACTCGGAGAGCTCGACGACCCGCTGATCGATCTCGGGGAGCTCCAGGTATCGATCGGCGATGCTCGACGGCACCTCCGCTGGAGCGGCGCGCAGGTCCTCGGGGTCGTGGACACCCACCAGGGACTCGACCGTGTACTCGAGGCCCTCGTAGGCGCCACCCTCGCGCTCGAGCAGCGCGGTGGAGGTTCGGTCGTCCCAGCGGATGCCCTCGTCTCCGGTGTCGATGCGGGCCGCCTCATAGGCCGCCGGAAGATAGGGCGATGCCAGCGCCCCGATCTCGATGTGTTGCTCGAGGGGTGTGGTCGATCCGGACCGGCCTCCGCCCAGCAGGGTGCCGCCCACGGTCCGGAAGGTGGTCTCCAGCGTGAACCTCTCCCCGTCGAAGTCGTCGAGGGCCATCGTCCGCCAGTAGGACGGTTCGCTCGATTCGACGGTGAAGGCCACCTCGCTCGATTGGTTCACGATGCGCGACCGGATGTCGACCAGTGGGTTGACCACGACCCGCGATCCATCTCCACCGCCGCCCCGCCAGGTCCACAAGCCCTCGTCGCCGGCACCGGGCAACGACGGCCCGACGAGCACCGCGGCGAGGGCGGCGACGGCGGTGAGGCTCCCGCCCAGGCGCACCAACGCCACTGGTCCCCGGTCGTCGTCGCCGGGGAGCCAGGTCGCGGCCGTCCCCCGGTTCAGCGCCCGCACGACCAGCACGAACCCGAAGGCGAACACGGTGAACGCGATCGTGGCGGTGACCCGGCCGTCTCCCGCCCCGAGGACCGAACAGAACACGAACACCGTCAAGGGCGGGATGAGGGCCTGGATCTCGGCTCCGAGCCGGAAGGCGGCGATGTCGGACATCGTGGCGACGACCGCCACCCCGATCATGGAGGCGATCACGAACCCGGTGATCGGCTCGGTGGGTGCCCGAGCCTCGGGGTAGAGCATCAGGGCCTCGTCGAGCGCGCCGGCGACGACCCGAAGCGTCTCGGAGGTGGGCAGCAGATACCTGAGCGTGTCGGGGGCGTGGATCCAGGAGATGAGGAGGGTGGTCCCCAGCCCCACCGCGGCGAGCTGGAGCACCACCCCGACGCCGAGCCGTCGCAGCAGCGCACCGGTACCGTGCGCGAGCGCAGCGGTGAGCAGCAGCGGCACCAGCCAACCGCCGGTGTCGTCGAAGAGGCGACCGAACCCGACCGCCACCGCCGCGGTGACGGCGAAGAGCGCGAGCTCGGCCACCACCAGTCGGAGGCCGCTGGCGGAGCTCATGTGGTCAGGCCCTCGACGGTGGCCAGCCGTGCGGTCGATCGGGCGCCGGATCGCCGCCGACCGGCCATCGCCTCGTTCCAGGCGACCGGGAACGGGGTCGCTCCGGTGACATGGATCTCGTTGGGTGTGGTCGCAGCGACCTGCTCCGCGTCGTGGATGCGGTGATCCCACGCCGAACGATCGATCAGCACCGTGGTGAGGGTGGAGAACCGGGGCCGGAGCGCATCGACCCGAGCCCGATCGTGGCGGGTCAGCGCCCCCGAGACCATCACCAGCGCCCCACCGTGTGAGGTTCGGGTCACCGACTCGAGGATGCGGTTGAGCTGGGCGCCGTGGGACAGCCCGACGGTGGCGAGATACTCGAGCACGGCCGCGTAGGCGGCGTTGCCCGGTACGAAGCCGGAGTCGGTGCCGTCGGTGCACACCAGCCGGAACAGATCGCCGTCGCGGCGGGCGGCGGTGAGGATGCTGGCCGCAGCCGAGACGCTGAGATCGAGGGACGCCTCGTTCTGGGTGTCGGCCCGCAGGTCGAGCAGGACGGTCGCACGGCTCTGGGTCGGAAGCTCGGTCTGGCGCACCAGCAGCTCGTCGAACCGTGCGGTCGACGGCCAGTGGACGCGTCGCAGCTCGTCGCCGATCTCGAAGGGGCGCAGGGCGAAGAACTCCTCGGCGCTCGAGCCGAGCGAGCCGGGCGACTGGTTGGTCGCCTCGGGATCGTGGCCGGCGGCCTCCGGGATCCCGACGATGGGGTCGATCTGTGGATAGACGGTCAGCTCGGTGCGGCCGGCGCCGCGCACCTGCACCGCGGTCAACCCGAACGGATCGCCGAGCACGACGTCGAGGGGGCCGATGGTGATGATCCCGCGACGCTCGGTGGGGAGGCGGTAGGCGGCCAGGGCCCGACCGCCCGGTTCGATCGGGGCCAGACCCAGGTCGGCGCCACGTGTTCCGCTGACGGCGTCGACGATGCGCAGCACCGGAGTCCGACGGTGGCTCCGGTTGGTGACGGCCAGCTCGATGCGACTCGGAGCGCCCGCGTGCACCCGCGGGGGGTGCACGTCGCGCCGCACGCCGACGTCGAGCTCGAGCAGTGCCGCCCGGACCACCACGACGATCAGCAGCGCACCGAGTGCGGCACCGAGCAGGAAGAGCTCGAGGGTGCCGAGCACGCGGCCGAGCCCGATCATGGCGATCACAGCGATGGCGACCCCCCAGCCCTGACGGGTCAGCATGCGGGCGTCCGGAGGGTCATCGTCCGTCCCAGCTCGGTGCCGGCACCGTGCGGAGGATGTCGTCGACGGCTTCGGCGGTGCTGCGACCCTGGAGCTCGGCCTCGGGGGTGAGCATGAGGCGATGCCCGAGGACGGGGTGGGCCAGGGTCTTGAGATCGTCGGGGATGACGAAGCCGCGGCCGTTGAGCGCGGCGAGCGCCCGCGCCGCGCGAAGCCAGCCGAGCGTGGCACGCGGGGACATGCCGAGCGCGAGCGATCGATGTTGACGCGTGGCCCCGGCGAGGTCCACCAGGTAGCGGGAGATCTCGGGATGGACCCGGGCGGCCCGGGCGGTCTCGACCATGGTCTGGATCTCCGCGGCGGAGGTGACCGGCGAGAGCTGGTCGAGGACGCCGCCCTGGCCGTGGGTCTCGAGGATGGAGAGCTCGCCCTCGGCGGAGGGGTAGCCGACCGAGATGCGCATGAGGAACCGATCGAGCTGGCTCTCGGGAAGCGGGTAGGTGCCCTCGTACTCGATCGGGTTCTGGGTGGCCATCACCATGAACGGACGGGGGAGTGGGTAGGTGTTGCCGTCGACGGTCACCTGCTCCTCGGCCATGGCCTCGAGCAGCGCGGACTGGGTCTTGGGCGAGGCCCGGTTGATCTCGTCACCGAGCACGATCCCGTTGAAGATGGGTCCGCGACGGAACTCGAAGCTGCTGTCGCTGCGGTTCCACACGCTGATGCCGACCACGTCGGACGGCAACAGGTCGGGGGTGAACTGGATCCGTCCGAACGGGAGGTCGATCGATCGGGCGACCGCCTTGGCCAGGCTGGTCTTGCCCACGCCGGGCACGTCCTCGATGAGCAGGTGACCCTCGGCGACGATCGCCAGCAGCACCAGTTCGATGGCGCGACGCTTGCCTTGGATGACCCGCTCGACGTTGGTGATCACGGCGTGGGCGGTCTCGGCGAAGGCGGCGGCCTGGGCGTCGGTGTCTGAGATGGCCACGTGGGTGCTCCTCGATGTGGTCGCAGGTGGGGACCCGGCGCCGGGCCGCCGTCGGCGGAGCGCATCCACGGACCCCTGTCGCCCCCAGCGTAGGCCGCGAGTGGGCCACGTTCTGCTCGCTCGGTGGTCGCTAACGTGGCCGGATGGCAGTGGTCGTCGCACTCGACATCGGCGGCACGAAGCTGGCCGCCGGGGTGGTCGACGACCGGGGACAGGTGCTCGATCGCCATCAGGTGCCGACGCCCGAGGCCGGTGGCGAGGAGATCTGGTGGCGGCTGGTCGAGCTGGTCGATCCGTTCGTGCAGGCTGCTGGGCATGACGGGTCGGCGGGGATCGGTGTCGGCTGTGGCGGGCCGATGACGCCGGGCGGCGAGTCGGTGTCACCTCTGAACATCCCGGGGTGGCGGGGCTTCCCGCTGCGAGAACGCATGGCCGCGCGCTGGGGTCTGCCGGTGTGGGTCGACAACGACGCCAAGGCGCTGGCCATGGCCGAGGGGTGGGTCGGTGCGGCGGCGGGCGTGTCGGACTTCATGGCCATGGTCGTGTCGACGGGGGTCGGGGGCGGGATCGTGCTCGACGGACGGCTGCTCGACGGCGCCGCGGGCAACGCCGGTCACGTCGGCCACGTCGTGGTCGAGCCCGGCGGGGCGACCCTTCCCGAGCACGCTCGGGGCACCCTCGAGGCCGAAGCGTCCGGGACCGCCATCGCGCGCTCCACCGGGCGGCCCGCCGCCGAGGCCGATCGGGCCACCGTCGAACGGGTGGGGCGACTGGTGGGCCGGGCCGCCGGTTCGACGTGCAACCTGCTCGATCTCGGACTGGTGGTGGTGGCGGGCTCGGTGGCGCTCGGCTACGGGGCACCCTTCTTCGCCGCCGCGCAGCGCGAGATGGACCAGATCTGTGTCCTCGACTTCTCGCGGGGCGCGAGCGTCGTCCCGGCGGGACTGGGCGCCGACGGCCCCCTCGTGGGGGCGGCAGCGGTCGCCTGGCGCAACCTCGGCCTCGACATCGGCATCGCCTGAGACGGAGCTGGATACGCTCGTGTCCATGCGACCCCGACGGGTGACGATGCGACGAAGAAAGGTGGGCTGGACGAACGTGGTCCTGGCCGTCGTGTCTCGCCCGTGGCTCTGGCCGGCGGCGATCACGACCTTCGCCCGATTGGTCCCCCGTCGCTGGTGGGCCCGACACCCGTGGTTGCCGGTTCCCGATGCCGGGTTCCTCGCGTTCCGGCTCACCACCGCGTTCGGGCCCGATCCCGCAGCGCCGCCCCCCGCCGAGGTGGTCTCGTTCCTGAGGTGGTGCCGTGTGTGGCCGCGAGTGGTGCGGCGATGACGCCTCCGTTGGTGCCCGTTGCGGCAGCGATCTCTCCCGAGCCGGGATCGGCAGGAAGCTAGTCTGCTGCGATGGGTCGGGCCTTGGTGCTCAACGCGAGCTATGAGCCACTGTGTGTGGTCCCGGCCCGTCGCGCGGTGGTGCTGGTGCTGTCCGAGAAGGCCGAGATCGTCCACGAGTCGGGCGACGAGTACCGCTCCGAACGCCTCAGCGTGGCCGTCCCCTCGGTCGTGAGGCTCCGCTACTACGTGCGCGTTCCCTATGAACGAGCCACCGCCCTGTCCCGTCGCGCGGTGTTCCACCGCGACGGTGGACGGTGCCAGTACTGCGGCGGATCGGCCGAGAGCATCGACCACGTCGTTCCCCGCAGCCGTGGCGGGTCCCACGTGTGGGAGAACGTGGTGGCCGCCTGTCGCCCCTGCAACGCCGCCAAGGGCGACCGCTTGCTCGCCGAGACGCCCATGACGTTGCGGACACGGCCGTCGACGCCACGCGAGCTCAGCTGGATCATCGTGGCAGTCGCCGAGGTGCCCGAGCTGTGGCAGCAGTACCTCCAGCCCAGCCGCCTCGTCCCGGCCTAGCCGAAGGTGCGCGATCTGTTCCCGTCGGGACCGCTGCAGCGGATCGAGCTGATCAGGGTGTGCGTCCCTCTGGTCGCCCCCCTGGTGTCGGCCCATGGCGCCGAGCACGATCGGTGGTCGATCCTGGTGCGGGTCATCGGCGGCGACGACGCCGAAGGGTGGGGCGAGTGTCCGGCCTTGGCCGCCCCGACCTACACCTCCGAATGGCACGCGGGGGCCTGGTCTGTGCTGCTCGACCACCTCGGGCCTGCGGCGTTGGCCGGTCGCCCCGCCGGCATCAGGGGCCACCCCATGGCGGCGAGCGCCATCGAAGGAGCGCTGGTCGATCTCGAGCTGCGTCGGCGGGGCATCTCGCTCGCCGACGCCCTGGGCGCCACCCAGCAGCGGGTGGCGACCTGCGCCGTCCTCGGCGTCGGCACCGACATCGACCGGTTGCTCGCCGAGGTCCGCCAGCGGCTCGATGCCGGGGTGCGAGCGGTCAAGCTCAAGGTGGCGCCGGGCTGGGACGCCGACCCGTTGCGAGCAGTGCGCGAGGCGTGGCCCGACCTGTGGCTGGCCGCCGACGCCAACGGGTCTTTCGGCGATGCCGCTCCGGCCGAGCTCGCCTGGGTGGACGAGCTCGGGTTGGCCTATCTCGAACAGCCGCTGGCGCCCGACGAGCTGGTCGCCTCCGCCCGGTTGGCCGACCGCATGCGCACACCGATCGCCCTCGACGAGTCGGCCACCAGCGTGGGGATGGTCGAGACGGCCTTGGCACTGGGTCCGTTCGGTGGCGTGAACCTGAAGCCGTCGCGGTTGGGCGGGCTCGTGGCCTGTGCCGACGTCCACGCCATGCTCGTCGAGCGCGACGTCGCCATGTGGTGCGGAGGCATGCTCGAGCTCGGCATCGGACGCGCCGCTGCACTCGCCGTCGCCGCCCTGCCGGGTTGCAGGTTGCCGACCGACCTCGGGCCGTCGGCGGCCTATGTCCTCGACGACGTCACCGACCCGATCGTGGCCGAGCCCGACGGGATGCTCTCGGTGCCTGACGGGCCGGGGATCGGACGGGTCCCCGATCCTGGTCGACTCGACGAGGTCACCGTCGCCCGGCGATCGATCGGTGGCTGAGCCCGAGGTCGTCGCCACCGATCGGGTGCGGGGGTGGCGGGTCGAACGGCGCCGGGGCACCGCCGCCGACCTGCACGATGCCGAGGTGCGCCCCGATGTCGAGGCATCGGTCTGGATCTGCGAGCCCGTGCGGCCGGCACTGGTGCTCGGCAGCACCCAGCGTGATCTCGTCGTGCCGCCGGGGCCGCTCGAACGGGGCGGCATCGACCTGGTTCGTCGTCGCAGCGGCGGGGGAGCGGTGCTGCTGCTTCCCCGACGGTCGACCTGGATCGACTTCGTGATCCCCACCGGCCACCCGCTGTGGGACGCCGACGTCGGTCGCGCCACCCACTGGGTGGGCGCCACCATGGCCCGCGCGCTCACCTCCTCGGGGATCGATGCGGTGCCACATCTCGGACCGATGCGCCCGAGCGAGTGGTCCCGGTTGGTGTGCTTCGCAGGGCTCGGCCCCGGCGAGGTCGTCGATCGCCGTCAGCGCAAGCTGGTGGGCCTGTCCCAGCGACGCACCCGTCACGCTGCTCGGTTCCAGACGGTCCTCTACCACCGCTGCGAACCGTCCGAGATCGTCGACCTGCTCGGCCTCGGCGCACCCGAGACCGAGCAGGTGGCCGGTGTGCTCGAGGCCGGCGCGCGGTCGGTGGCGGTCGACCCGGACCTCTTCGTCGAGGTGCTGGTCGGGTCGCTCCCCCTGACTCGCTGAACCGTCCGGTTCCTTGGCCTGGTGACCTCACGCGGTCGAATTCGCGCGCTTCGCGCGCGGTCGTCGGGGCTGCAGGAGGGGGCCAGTGGTTGACGGGTGGGAGTGTGGGGCGTAAAGTGGGGCGAAATGGAGGACAGGGGAGCGCTGGTTCCGTCCAGTCCCACGCCCTCCACCCATCGACAGTCATCCATCCCGAACCAGCAAGCGGCCTGATCCACGAGAGGGGGCGCCGTGTTCCTCGGAACCTTCGAGCACTCCCTCGACGACAAGGGGCGAGTGGTGCTCCCGTCGACGTTCCGCAGCGCGCTCGCTGAGGGAGGGGTGCTGGCCAAGCTCGACGACTGCATCGGTCTCTGGACCCCCGAGGAGTTCGAAAAGGTGGCATCGCTGCTGCAGGACAAGGTGAGAGAGGGCCAGGTCAGCCAGGACGCGCTGCGCGTCTTCGCCGCCGACGCCGCCACCGTTCGGCCCGACTCGCAGGGCCGCATCTCGATCCCGCCCCGACTCCGTGAGCACAGCGGGCTCGACCGCGAGCTGATCATCAACGGTCGACTCGATCGCATCGAGCTCTGGAGCGTCGAGCGGTGGTCCGGAGTCAGCACCGACGCCGACTCCAAGCTCGCCAGCGCAGTCTCGGTCATCGGGCTCTGACCATCGATCTCCACGTCCCGTCCCCGACCCACCGACAGGTTCTGACACGACCACCCCCAACACGGCGACAGCCGCTCATGTGCAACCCCCCGACCGGCGAGATGGAAGGCCCCTACTCCGCCCGCTTCCCATTCAGTCCGATCGGGGAGACATCCCGACGGGCGTTCGGCGGTCGGGGGGTTGCAGATGAGCGGCGGTTCGATCCGAGGATGACGATGGACGACCACACACCCGACCACAGCGACGGTTCACCCGGCGACGGGTTCGAGCACCGACCGGTCATGGTCGAGGAGATCGTCGCGCTCTTCGAACCGGTCCCGACCGGGCTGGTGGTCGACGCCACGATCGGGGGCGGCGGACACGCCCACGCGGTGCTGGACTCCCGTCCCGATCTCGTCCTGCTCGGGCTCGACCAGGACGCCGACGCCATCGCCGCGGCCACCGAGCGCCTGGCCCCCTTCGGCGACCGGGTGACGATCCGTCGAGCGCGGTTCGACGAGCTCACCGCGGTGGTCGAGTCCATCGGGCACATCGACGTGGTGGCCGTGCTGTTCGACCTCGGCGTCAGCTCCTGGCAGCTCGACGACGCCGCCCGGGGCTTCAGCTACCGCCAGCCCGCCCCGCTCGACATGCGGATGGACCAGCGCTCCGAGCGCAGCGCCGACGACGTGGTGAACCGCTACTCCGAGCGGGAACTGACCCGGATCCTTCGCACCTATGGCGACGAGCGCTTCGCCCGTCCGATCGCGCGGGCGATCGTCGCCGCCCGTCCACTGCACTCCACCGTCGATCTC
This sequence comes from Acidimicrobiales bacterium, assembly GCA_046543225.1. Lineage (GTDB taxonomy): Bacteria > Actinomycetota > Acidimicrobiia > Acidimicrobiales > SKKL01 > SKKL01. The sequence goes on along the minus strand of JBKGZW010000015.1, from coordinate 20,169 downwards.
GCCGAGGTCGTCCGCTCCGCCATCCCCGCCCCGGCCCGACGTCGGGGCGGACATCCCGCCACCCGGTCGTTCCAGGCCATCCGCATCGAGGTCAACCAGGAGCTGGCCGTGCTGCCCAACGCCATCGACCAGGCCGTCGCCCTGCTCGTCCCGGGTGGACGGTGTGCGGTGCTCACCTACCACTCGGGTGAGGACCGCATCGTGAAGGAACGGTTCCTGGTCGCCGAGTCCGGCGGCTGCACCTGTCCCGATCACCTGCCCTGTGTCTGTGGCGCGGTGCCCAAGGTGCGTCTGTTGCGCCGCGGCGGCTGGACCCCGACCGCGGAGGAGCGCGACGCCAACCGTCGGGCCGAGAGCGCGCGTCTGCGCGCGGTCGAGAAGCTGGAGGCGGCGGCGTGAGCATCCTGAGCATCGCGGCCCCTGCCCGGCGCGGTGCCGGCCCCGACCGGGTCGGCGATCGGGCTCCACGTCGCGACGACCGTCCTCCGCTTCGCCTGGTCGAACCGGAGGCTCCACGGCGCCGGCTGCGCGTGGGGGTCGTCGGCACCACACTGCTGGTGGCGCTGTGCACCGGCATCTTCGGGCTGGCCGCGGTTCACACGCTGGTCGTACAGGCGCAGTTCGAGCTCGATCGTCTCGACCAGCAGGTGGCCGACCGCCAGGGCGAGCTCGACTCCCTGCGCCTCGAGGTCGCAGGGCTCGAATCACCCGAGGCCATCACCGATGCTGCTCGTGACCTCGGGCTGGTGACGCCCTCCGACCGGGTCTATCTCGATCCCGTACAGACACCGGTTCCCGAGAGCGGATCCGACGCCGAACCCGGTCCGCCCCCGCCGGGTCAGGAGCAAGCAGCCCGGTCGGTGGCCGGCGGTCGATGAGCCGGCGCCCCCCGGACACGGGTCGCGCCGGTGGGCTGGTCCGGTCCTCGGGGACCTCCCCGTCTCCCCGACGAGTCCATCGACGCCGCCTCTGGGGGTTGTTGGTCGCGCTCACGATGCTGTTCGTGGGTGTCGTCGCCCGGGTCGCCGATCTCCAGCTCGTGGCCCAGGAACGCTACGTCGCCTACGGCCAGCACCAGCGCCTGCGGTCCGAGGTGCTGCCTGCCAGCCGAGGATCGGTCCTGGATCGAAGCGGTGCCGAGCTCGTGTTGTCGGCCCCGGCGACCACGGTCTGGGCAGACCCCAGCCGGGTGACCGATCCGGCCGGAACCGCCGACTCCTTGGCGCCCCTGCTCGACCTCGACCCCTCGTGGCTGCGGGAGCGCTTCAGCCGCGCCTCGCGGTTCGAGTACCTGGCCCGCCAGGTCGATGACGAGACCGCTGCCGCGATCGACGAGCTGGACCTCGAGGGCGTGCACCTCCGTGCCGAACCGGCCCGGGTGCACCCCTCGGGGAACCTGGCACGCACCGTGCTGGGCGACGCCGACATCGACGGAGATGGGGTCTCGGGGGTCGAGTTGCAGTTCGACGACTTCCTGAGCGGTACGCCCGGCGAGGTCATGTTCGAGCGCAGCCTCAACGGAGGCGTGCCGATCCCGGTCGGGGAGCATCAGGTCGTGCCCGCCCGTCGCGGCGACGATGTGGTGCTGACCATCGACGGTTCGTTGCAGCACCTCGCCGAGGAAGCGCTGGCCGACTGGTTGGTCGAGATGGAGGCAGAGCACGCCTCGATGATCGTCAGCGTTCCCGGCACCGGCGAGGTGCTGAGCATGGTCAACCTCTCCACCGACCCCGACAGCGGTGAGGCGGTGCCGTCGGGCTACAACCAGGCCCTGGTGGACAGCTTTGCCCCGGGGTCGGTGCTGAAGCTGGTGACCGTCGCCGCCTCGCTCGAGGAGGGGTTCAGCACGCCGCGGCGTGAGCTGCAGGTGCCCGACCAGCTCTTGGTGGCCAACAGCTGGTTCCACGACTCCACGCCCCATGCCAACGAGCCATGGTCGGTGAGCCGTATCCTCGTCGACTCGTCCAACGTCGGTGCCATCAAGCTCGGTCAGGAGCTCGGGGAGCAGCGGGTCAGCTCCTACCTCGAGGACTTCGGCTTCGGTGAACCCACCGGGCTCGGGTTCCCCGGCGAGAGCCCCGGTCTCCTACGCCCGGTCGAGGACTGGCACGGCTCGGACCTCGCCGGAAACGTGATCGGTACCGGTGTGTCGGTCACCGCCGCCCAGGTCCTCGCCGCCTACAACGTGGTCGCCAACGACGGGGTCCATGTGCCGCTGCGACTCGTCTCGGCCCACGTCGACGCCGACGGCGTCCGCCACGAGGTCCCCGTCGCCGAATCCCACCGGGTCATCTCCGAACACACGAGCGATCAGGTGACCACCATGCTCACCGAGGTCATCGACGAGGGGACCGGACAACGGGCCGCCGTGCCCGGCTACGAGGTGGCGGGCAAGACCGGAACCGCGTGGAAGCGTCTCGACGACGGCGGGTTCGGCGAGGACGGCAGTCGACGCTACATGGCCACCTTCGTGGGGTTCGCGCCGGTCGAAGACCCCAGGGTCTCGGTGATCGTGGTGGTCGACGACCCCGCCAGCACCTACTCCGGTGGGGCAGCGGCGGCGCCCGCCTTCGCTCGCGTCACCGAGCACGCGCTGCGGCTGCTCGACGTGCCGCCGAGCCGCGTTCGGACCGATGGCGCGTCGGAACCTATCCTGGTCTCGGCCTCGAGCCCTTCGGCGGAGTCCGCCAGAGTCCGAGCGCCCGTGGTCGCAGATCCTGCCGCGGGTGACGCCGCAGCAGGAGATGCCCGTGATCGCTGAGCCGAGAGTCACCCGTGAGGTGGCGCTGGGAGAGCTGGCTCGATGTGCCGGTGCCGGGCTGATCGCCACCACCGATGGACCGTCTGCCGACCAGGTCCTGGTCACCGACGTCGTTCACGACTCCCGCCAGGTGGGGCCAGGGCACCTCTTCGTGTGCATCCGCGGCACCAGCGTCGACGGTCACGACCTCGCGGTCGACGCCGTCGCCGCCGGAGCGGTCGCCCTCGTCGTCGACCATCGCCTCGAGATCCAGGTGCCTCAGCTCCACGTCGATGACACCCGGGTCGCGATGGCACCCATCGCCGCCTGCTTCTTCGGGCACCCCGCCGAATCGATGACCGTGATCGGCGTCACCGGCACCAACGGCAAGACCACCGTCGTGCACCTGTTGCGCTCGATCCTCGAACAGGCCGGGACCGCGGCCGCGACGATCGGCACCCTCACCGGGGGCCACACCACGCCGACCACCCCCGAGGCGCCGGAGCTGCAGAGACGCCTGGCCGCGCTCGTCGCTCGCGGCACCGAAGCCGTGGCCATCGAGATCTCCTCCCACGCGCTGTCGCTGCACCGCGTCGACGCGATCGTCGCCGATGTCGCCGTCTTCACGAACCTGAGCCGCGACCACCTCGACTTCCACGCCAGCATGGACACCTATTTCCAGGCCAAGGCCCGGCTCTTCACGCCCGCCCACGCGCGGCAGGCGGTGGTCAACCTCGACGACCCCCACGGCCGGCTCCTGTACGACGCGGCATCGATCCCCACGATCGGCTACCGGCTCGCCGATGCCACCCAGCTCCAGCTCCGACCGGATCACAGCAGCTTCGTGTGGGAGGGTCAGCGCGTCACCCTGCCGTTGGTCGGCCGGGCGAACGTGTCCAACGCCTTGGCCGCGGCAACGGTCGCCCGGCTGCTCGCCATCCCCGCCGCCACCATCGCCGATGGTCTCGATCGGGTCGAGCCGGTCCGGGGCCGCTTCGAGCGGGTCGATCTCGGAGCCGGGTTCGAGGCGATGGTCGACTACGCCCACACCCCCGATGCGCTGAGCCAGCTGCTCGAGACCGCCAACGAGCTCACCAGCAGCGGCCGGGTCCACCTGGTGGTGGGCTGCGGGGGCGACAAGGACCGCACCAAGCGGGTCCCGATGGGCGACGCTGCGGCCCGGCTGGCCGACCACGTGGTGCTCACCAGCGACAACCCCCGTAGCGAGGATCCCTACGCGATCATCGACGAGATGCGCGCAGGGATGGCCACGACCGAACACGTCGAGGTCGAGGCCGACCGTCGTCGGGCCATTCGCCGGGCGCTGGCTGCTGCCGAACCCGGCGACCTGGTCGTCGTCGCCGGCAAGGGACACGAGACCGAACAGATCGTCGGTGACCAGACGATCCCCTTCGACGATCGCGTCGTGGTCATCGAGGAGTGGGAACGACTGAACGGGGCCGAGCGGTGATCCAGCTACTCATCGCGGTGACGGTCTCGATCACCGTGTCCCTGGCGACCACCCGCTACCTCATCGCCTGGCTCACCTCACATCGCATCGGTCAGCCGATCCACGACGACGTGCCCGAAGGACACACCACCAAGGCGGGAACTCCCACGATGGGCGGTGTCGCCATCGTCGCCGGCCTCCTGGTGGGATATGCCGCCACCAACCTCTACCGGGGCGTCTACACCCGCACCGGCATCATCGTGGTGCTCTCGATCGCGGCGGCGGGGCTGGTGGGGCTCATCGACGACTGGATCAAGGTGTCACGGGAACGGAACCTGGGCCTCACCAAGCGCGCCAAGCTGGCCGGTCTGCTGCTCGTGGCCGGCGGATTCATCGCGTCGATGCTGGCGTTCACCGGAGTCAGCACCGAACTGGCCTTCACCAGGGCCGGGCACCTCGGCATCGACCTCGGTGAGTGGGGGTGGGCGCTGTTCGCCTTGTTGTTGATCATGGCCAGCACCAACGCGGTCAACTTCACCGACGGACTCGACGGCTTGGTCGGCGGTTCGGCCACCCTCGGGTTCGCAGCGATGACCGTCGTCGGGTTCTGGGCGTTCCGCAACCCCGAGCTGTACGAGGTCAGCCACGCCCTCGACCTCGCCATCGTCGCGGTGGCGATGCTCGGCGCGTGTCTGGGGTTCCTGTGGTGGAACGCGTCACCGGCCCAGATCTTCATGGGCGACACCGGCTCACTGGCGGTCGGAGCCGCCTTCGCCACCCTGGCGCTCGCCACCAACACCCACCTGCTGCTCGTGTTCATCGGCGGGCTCTATGTCATGGAGGCGTTGTCGGTGATCATCCAGATCGTCAGTTTCCGCCTCACCGGCCGGCGGGTGTTCCGGATGGCTCCCATCCACCACCACTTCGAGCTGCGCGGCTGGCCGGAGACGACGGTGATCGTGCGCTTCTGGATCCTGGCCGGGATCGCCACCGCGGTCGGTCTCGGCCTGTTCTATGCCGACTTCATCACCAACACCGACATCCCCGCCCGGGTGGTGCCGGGGTGAACCCGACCGGCGTCGGTCCGGGTCCGACGATCGTGGTCGGCCTCGGCATCACCGGCAGGGCGGTGGTCGACGCGCTGCTCGCCGGCGACGAACGCGAACCGGTGGTGATCGACGACCGTCCCTCCCCCGAGGTCCGGCGCTTCGTCGACGGTCGCGGTCTGGAGCTGATCGAGTCCCCCGATCCCGACGAGGTCGCTCGTCTGGTCGGTGGCGCGTCGCGGATCATCCCAGCGCCGGGGTTGCCCGACCGCCATCCGGCCATCCGAACGGCGCGCCGGCTCGGCGTCTCGGTCCAGTCCGAGTTCGACCTGGCGGCGGAGCGGGATCGTCGCCCCGTGGTGGCGGTCACCGGCACCGACGGCAAGACCACGGTCACCACGATGGTGGCGGCCATGCTCGAGGCCAGCGGACGGGCCACCTCCCTCGCCGGCAACAACGACACACCGTTGATCGCAGCGATCGCCGACCAACGCCCCGAGGTCTTCGTGGTCGAGGCCTCGTCGTTCCGTCTCGGCCACAGCCAACGCTTCGCTCCCGTCGTCGCCACCTGGTTGAACTTCGCTCCCGACCATCTCGACGTGCACGACAGCCTCGACGCCTACGAGCAGGCGAAGGCCTCGATCTTCGATCATCAACCCGCGGCTGGCGTCGCCATCACCAATGCGGACGACCCCGTGGTGAGTCGTCACCGCGGGCGGGGCGCGGCCCGCCACCTCACCTTCTCCGCCCGCGAAGGCGACTACCGGGTCGACGATGGCTGGCTGGTCACCGATCAGGGAGAGACGATCGTCGCGGTCGAGGAGCTGAGCCTCCGGGCTCCCCACGACATCGAGAACGCGCTGGCCGCCGCTGCCACTGCCCGCAGCGCCGGAGCCGACCTGGCGGCGGTCGCCGAGGTGCTGCGCACCTTCGAAGGCCTGGCGCACCGCGCCCAGCTCATCGATGAACAGGGCGGTGTCCGCTTCGTCGACGACTCAAAGGCAACGGTGCCCCACGCAGTGATCGCGGCGGTTCGAGGCTGTGCGCACGTCGTGCTCATCGCCGGGGGCCGGAACAAAGGACTCGATCTGGCCGCGCTGCGCGAGGTGACCGACCGCGTCCGGGCGGTGGTGGCGATCGGCGAAGCGGCGTCTGAGGTTCGCGCCGTGTTCGAACCCATGGGAGTCACCGTCGTCGACGCCCACTCCATGGACGAAGCGGTCAGCAGCGCCAGCAGCCTCGCCCGGGTCGGCGACACGGTCCTCCTCTCGCCGGGCTGCACGTCCCATGATTGGTACGACAACTTCGCCGAACGGGGCGACGACTTCGGTCGGGCGGTCCGAGCCCTGCACACCGGAACAGGTGCCTGATGATCACAGACGAACCCACCGAGACCCGCCCACGGTCGCGGCCCCGCCTCCTGGGGCGACCGAAGGGACGGCGCACCGGGCTCTTCATGGCGATGCTGGCCATCGTGGTGCTGCTCTGCCTGCTCGGACTGGTCATGGTGATGTCGGCCTCGTCGGTCGTCGGGCTCTACCAGTTCGGCTCGTCCTGGTACTTCGTGAAGCGTCAGGCGATCTGGCTCGGTGCCGGCCTCGTCGTGCTCGTGCTCACCATGCGGGTCGACTACCGGTTCTGGCGCCGACTGGCGGTCCCCTCGCTGCTGGTCTCGCTCGGCCTGCTCGTGCTGGTGCTCATCCCCGGCATCGGCCGCGAGGTCTACGGTGCGACCCGCTGGCTGGGGGTCGGCCCGGTCCAGATCCAGCCGTCGGAGTTCGCCAAGTTCGGCCTGGTCCTGTTCACCGCCGACCTGCTTGCCCGGCGAGCCCACCGGATGCACGATCTGCGCATCACCCTGAAGCCGGTGGCACTGGTCACCGCGGTGGTGGCGGGGTTGGTGCTGTTGCAGCCGAACCTCGGCACCACGATGGTCATCGGCGCCGTCGCCCTGGCCATGCTGTTCGTGGCCGGCACCCCGCTGCTCCCCCTCGCCGGACTCGGCATGGGCGGCGCCGTTGCCGCCGGTGGGCTGGCCATCGCCGCTCCCTACCGGCGCGAGCGGGTCCTGACGTTCCTCGATCCGTGGCGGGATCCACTCGACACGGGCTACCAGACCATCCAGTCGTTGGTCGGCATCGCCCAGGGCGGCCTGGCGGGGGTGGGGCTCGGAGCGAGCCGCTCGAAGTGGGGCTTCCTGCCCTTCGCCCACACCGACTTCGTGTTCGCCATCATCGCCGAGGAGGCCGGCCTCATCGGCGCGTCGCTCGTCGTCGCCCTCTTCGTCGCCCTCGCCTGGTTGGGTGTGCTCACCTCGATGCGCGCACCCGACACCTTCGGCATGCTCCTCGCCGCCGGGATCACGACCTGGCTCTGCGTGCAGGCCTTCGTCAACATCGGCGCGGTCATCGGCATCCTGCCCATCACCGGGGTGCCCTTGCCCTTCGTCTCCTTCGGTGGTTCGTCCCTGCTGGCGATCATGGCGGCAACCGGCATCTTGTTGAACGTGTCGCGCCATGCCCGCTGACCGGACCCCCACCTGGGCGTTGATCGCGGGCGGGGGCACCGCGGGCCACGTCATCCCCGGCCTGTCGGTGGCCGCGGAGCTGGTCGCTCGAGGGCACCCACCCGAGTCGATCCACTTCCTCGGCAGCGAGCGCGGGGTCGAGGTCGAGATGGTGCCCGAGGCCGGGTTCGCCGTGAGCGTCCTCCCGGGGCGTGGTCTGAACAGTCGCCGACTCGATCTGGCCAACCTCAGGGCCGTCATCGGACTCGTCCGGGCCGCGTTCAGGGGCATCGGCCTCGTGCGTCGCCACCGTCCAGCCGTCGTGCTGTCCCTCGGCGGCTACGCCGCGGTGGCCGGGATCATCGGTGCGGCGATCTGGCGGGTCCCGGTCGTGGTCACCGAACAGAACGCACGAGGCTCGCTCGCCAACCGCCTCGCCGGCCGATTCGCCAAGGCCTGCGCCGTGCCCTTCGAGGGCACCGACCTCCCCCGCGCCGTGGTCACGGGAAACCCCGTGCGACCCGAGATCGTCGAGGCGGCAGCCGCGGCAGCCGATCCGACGAGTCGCGCCGCCATCCGCCGAGAGCTCGGCGTTCCCGAGGGCTCGACGCTGATCGCGGTGATGAGCGGCTCGCTCGGGGCCCGGTCGGTCAACCGCGCGGCGATCGCCATGGCGGAGCGGCTCGCCGCCCGGGACGATCTCGTGGTGCACCACATCGTCGGACGCAGGGACTGGCAGAGCGAGCACGCACCCGCTCCGGTCCTCGGCCCCGAGGCTGGCATCGACCACCGCTCCTTCGAGTACGAGTCCCGGGCCGACCGTCTGCTCGCGGCCGCCGATCTCTTCATCGGCCGAGCCGGTGGATCGACCGTCGCCGAGCTCGCCGTCATCGGTGTGCCGAGCATCCTGGTGCCGCTTCCCATCGCCCCGCGCGACGCGCAGTTCCACAACGCCGAGGCGCTGGTGCAAGCGGGCGCGGCCGTCCGGATCACCGACACCGAGTGCACCGGCGAGCGGCTGGTCGCGCTGGTCGAGGAGCTGCTCGACGATCCCGCGACGCTTCCGGCCATGGCGGCGAGCGCTCGCCAGGTCGGGCATCCCGATGCCGCGGCGCGGGTGGCCGCGCTCTGCGAGGAGCACGCTCGAGGTGACTGAGGTCGACCTGTCCCGCCCGACGCGGATCCACATGGTCGCCATCGGAGGCAAGGCCATGAGCGCGATGGCCGAGATCCTGCTGGCGATGGGACACCACGTCACCGGTTCCGACCTGGTCGACGGTCCCGAGCTCGAGCACCTGCGGTCCCTCGGCGCCACGGTCGTGGCCGGCCACGCCGCCGCCAACCTCGGCGACGCCGAACTGGTCGCCTGTTCGACCGCGGTGTCGGCCGACAACGTCGAGCGGCAGGCCGCGCTCCGGCGCGGGATCCCGGTGGTGAGCCGCCCCGAGCTCCAGGGCTCCATCGTCAGGACGCGGCGAGCGCTCGCGGTCTCGGGGACCCACGGGAAGAGCTCCACCACAGCGATGTTGGTCACCATCTGCATCCACGCCGGGCTCGACGTCTCCTACATCGTCGGCGCCCGCATCGCGAACCTGGGCTCGGCCCGGCTCGGTGCCGGCGAGTGGTTCGTGGTCGAGGCCGACGAGAGCGACGGCACCTTCCTGCAGCTCGGCGCCGAGATCGCGGTGGTCACCAACATCGATGCTGACCATCTCGACCAGTGGGGGTCGCTCGCCGCCATCGAGGCCGGGTTCGACCGGTTCCTCGCCGAGGCCACCGGCGGGTCGATGGTGGGTGTCGACGACCCGATCGCGAACCGCCTCGGCGCCCGGCACCGCTCGCTCGGGGTCGGCCTCTCGCCCGGCGCCGACTGGCACATCGTCGACCCCGAGGTCGGCCGTGGCGTCACCCGGTTCACGCTGACCGATCCATCGGGGGCCAGCACCTCGGTGGCGGTGCCCGAGCCGGGCGTCTACAACGCCCGCAACGCGGCCATGGCCATCGCCGCCGCCCACCACCTGGGGGTGCCGGTGCCGGTGGCGGCCGACGCCCTGGCCGGATACGCCGGGCTCGAGCGTCGCTTCGAGATCCGCGGCGAGGTCGGCGGCGTGACCGTGGTCGACGACTACGCCCACAACCCGGCGAAGGTCACTGCGGTGTTGGCCGCAGCTGCGGCCGGTGGCTGGGACCGCGTGCTCGCGGTGTTCCAGCCACACCGCTACAGCCGCACCGCCGACCTCTGGGCCTCCTTCGCCGACAGCTTCGTCGACGCCGACGTCGTCTGGGTGACCGAGCTCGACCCCAGCGGCGAGCCCCACCGCGACGACATCAGCGGATCGCTGATCTGGGAGGCGGCGCGCCGTGCCCATCCCGACGCGGACATCCGGTGGGCGCCCGACCGCGAGGCACTCGTCACCGAAGTGGTCGACGAGCTGCGGCCGGGCGACCTGTGCCTCACCATCGGGGCGGGCGACATCACCACCCTCCCCTCCCCGCTGCTCGAGAAGCTGCGGGAGCGCTCCCCGTGAACCGCGACGCTCCAGCCGTCGACGCCGTCGCCGAAGCCCTGGGTCCGCGTGTCCGGCACCAGGTGCCGCTCGGGCCGCTCACCACCTATCGCGTCGGAGGGCCCGCGGCGCTGCTGCTCGACGCCCACGCCGTCGCCGACCTGGTCGACCTCGGTCGGGTCCTGGCCGAGCACCCCCTCCCCGTGCTGGTCGTCGGCAAGGGATCGAACCTGTTGGTGCTCGATGGAGGTTTCCCTGGGGTGGTGGTCCACCTCGGCGACGAGTTCGCCTCGATCAGCATCGACGACACCCGGGTCACCGCCGGCGGCGCCGCATCGATGCCCGTCGTCGCCCGCCGAACCGCACGGGCCGGGCTGACCGGGTTCGAGTGGGCGGTCGGGATCCCCGGTTCGATCGGCGGGTCGGTGCGGATGAACGCTGGAGGGCACGGGTCCGACATGGCGGCCAGCTTGATCAGCATCCGCGTCGTCGACCTCGCCGGCGGCGACCATGATGAGGTGGCAACCGATGCGCTCGACCTCTCCTACCGGTCTTCGAACCTGGCACCGTCGACCGTCGTGGTCGACGCCACCCTCGGGTTGGACAGAGGGGACCCGGCAACCGCCCAAGCCGAGATCGACTCCATCGTGCGGTGGCGCCGGGCGAACCAACCCGGTGGGCCCAACGCAGGCTCGGTGTTCACCAACCCACCCGACGATCACGCCGGGCGGCTGATCGACGAGGCGGGGTGTCGCGGGTTGCGGCTCGGCTCGGCCCAGGTGTCGCCCAAGCACGCCAACTTCATCCAGGCCGATCCTGGTGGCTCGGCCGACGACATCTGGAGGCTCATGAACGAGGTCCGCGCTCGCGTGGCCGAGCGCACGGGCGTCGAGCTGCACGCCGAGACCCACGTCGTGGGAGAGCCGGCCTCGTGACCCGTGAGCGCTCCGGTGGCGGCACCGCGGTCGCCGAGCGGCCGGGATCGGGATCGACTCCGCCGGTCGATCCCCGGCTGCGTGCCCGTCGCATCGAGGTGCGCCGGCGGGAGGGCAGGCGTCGGTTGCGACGCCTGCTGTTCGCCGTGGTGGTCACCATCGTCTGCGCCTTGGCGTGGGCGATCAGCCGGAGCCCGCTGCTCGACGTCGACCACATCGAGGTCGTCGGGGTGGAGCGGCTCGACACCGCCACCGTGGTCGAGACGGGAGGCATCGACATCGACGACCCCTTGGTCGATCTCGACCTGGGGGCGGTCGACGAGCGGATCGAGGCACTGGCCTGGGTCGAGTCGGTCGAGGTCACCAGGAGCTGGTGGGGAACGGTCCGGTTCGCGGTCACCGAGCGAGACCCCGTTGCCGTCCTGGCCGGTGACGGCCCCGATGCCGGTTCGTGGCTCGTCGATCGGTCCGGATGGGTCCTGGCGAGTGCGACGGCCGACGACCGCTCGTCGCTGGCGACGATCGAGGGAGTGGACACGACGGAGGTGGGCGCTCGTCTCGATGCCGAGCAACGTCGCCCGGTGTCGGTGGCCGCCTCGCTGACCGTCGGGCTCCTCCCCTGGGTCGACGCGGTGGTGGTCGACCCCTCCGGCGAGCACTGGTTGCGGCTGGCACGGTCGGCCACCGATCCCAGCCCCGGCCACGATCCGGCGGCGGACCGGGATCCGGTGGCCGAGCCGGCCCGGGTGAGGCTGGGCCGGGTGCTCGACCTGCCCGATCAGCTGGTGGCCGCCGAGACGGTGCTGGCCCGGGTCGATCTGAGCTGTCTGGCGACCGTCGATGTCCGGGTTGCCGCCACCCCGGCGGTCACCCGTCACCCCGACTGCGAGGCGGTGTGAGGGGATCCCCCGCATCGGCCCAGGTCAGGGGTATCCTTGACCCTGATCCGATGGGCCCGATAGCGTCTCACCCCGTAGATGAGGTCGAGTGTCACCTCAACCTCCACTGCAACGTGAGGCCGGGCGACACCGTTGTCCGGCCTTCGTCTTGTTCCGGCGAGCGTGCTCGCCCACATCCGACGTCACAGAGGTGGAGGTAGCCGACCATGGCCGGTATTCCCCAGAACTACCTGGCGGTCATCAAGGTCATCGGCATCGGCGGCGGTGGCGTGAACGCGGTCAACCGCATGATCGACGCCGGTCTCAAGGGCGTGGAGTTCGTCGCCGTGAACACCGATGCCCAGGCCCTGCTCATGAGCGACGCCGACGTCAAGCTCGACATCGGCCGTGAGCTCACCCGCGGGCTCGGGGCCGGCAGCGACCCCGAGATCGGTCGCCAGGCCGCCGAGGACCACCGACAAGAGATCGAAGAAGCGCTCGAGGGCGCCGACATGGTGTTCATCACCGCCGGCAAGGGCGGTGGCACCGGCACGGGCGCGGCGCCGGTGGTCGCCGAGGTGGCCAAGGGTCTCGAGGCGCTCACCATCGGCGTGGTCACCCGGCCGTTCGCGTTCGAAGGTCGCCGCCGCTCGGTCCAGGCCGAAGCCGGCATCCAGCGCCTCCGCGAGAAGGTCGACACCCAGATCGTCATCCCCAACGACCGTCTCCTCACCATCGCCGATGAGAAGACCTCGATGCTCAACGCCTTCAAGATGGCCGACGAGATCCTCCTCCAAGGGGTGCAGGGCATCACCGACCTCATCACCACGCCGGGTCTGATCAACACCGACTTCGCCGACGTGAAGATGGTGATGCACGACGCCGGTTCGGCGTTGATGGGCATCGGGTTCGGCTCCGGCGAGGGTCGGGCACTGAACGCGGCCCGGGCCGCGATCTCCAGCCCGCTGTTGGAGGCATCCATCGAAGGTGCGCGCGGCATCCTCCTCAACATCTCCGGGGGCAGCGACCTGGGCCTGTTCGAGGTCAACGAGGCGGCCGAGGTGATCCACGGCGTCGCCCACCCCGACGCCAACATCATCTTCGGCGCGGTCATCGACGACGCGATGGGCGACGAGATCCGGGTCACCGTCATCGCCGCCGGGTTCGACCGGTGGGACGACAAGCGCAGCGAGACCGAACGGCGGCCCTCGATCCTCGACCGCGACACGCTGCTTCGCGACGACGAGACCCCCGACATCTTCACCGACGACGAGGGCGACGACCTCGACATCGACGGCGACGACGACTTCGACGTGCCGTCGTTCCTGCGCTAGAGGCCCAGCACCCCGACGTGGCCGTCACGCTGCCACTGCTCGATGGCCGGCAGGCGCACCTGGTCTTCACCGATCGATCCCACGGCGACCTCGGTCGCGACGCCGCCGCGACCGAACGCGATGTCCGTCGCGCTCGAGTGGCCCCGCTGCCCTGGACATCGTTGGCGCAGGTGCACGGCTCGTCGGTGGTCGAGGTCACCGCTCCGGGCGAGCACGCCGACAACGAGGCCGACGCCGCGGTCACCGCCGCCACCGGTGCGGTGCTGGCCGTGCACACCGCCGACTGTGCTCCCGTCGCGCTGATCGCCGACAGCGGAGCGCTGGCGGTCGTCCACGTCGGATGGAAGGGTCTGTACGAAGGGGTGGTCGAACGCTCGGTCGAGCGCCTTCGCTCCCTGGCCGGCGGTCCCTACCGGGCGGTGTTGGGGCCCTGCATCCATCCCGAGTGCTACCGGTTCTCCGAGCCCGATCTGGTGCCGCTGGTCGAGCGGTTCGGTCCCGTCGTGCGCTCGAGAACCTCAGCTGGTGAGCCGGCCCTCGATCTGCCGGCCGCGGTGACCGTGGCGCTCGAGCGCGAGACGGTCGCCCTTGTCACCGGCCACACCGCGTGTACCGCGTGCGGAGGTCGGTGGTACTCGCACCGGGCTCGGGGCGACCGCGAGCGCCAGGCACTGGTGGCCTGGATCGAGCGGTCCGGATGAGTCTCCCCGAGATCGACCCGGCGGTGGTGGGTGAACGCCTGGCCTCGCTGCGGCGGCGCATCCGCGATGTCGGTGTCGATCCCGACACCATCACCATCGTGGCCGTCACCAAGGGGTTCGGTCCCGACGCGGTCCGGGCGGCACTGGCGACCGGGTTGGTCGACGTCGGCGAGAACTACGCCCAGGAACTGCTGGCGAAGGTCGAATCCGTCGTCGCCGACGCGACGCCTCGGTGGCACATGATCGGGGCGTTGCAGCGGAACAAGGTCCGCAAGCTGGCACCGCACGTCTCGGTGTGGCAGACGGTCGACCGCCTCGCCGTCGGTCGCGAGATCGCCCGGTGGGCCCCGGGCGCCACGGTCCTGGTGCAGGTGAACGCCACCGGCGAGGCCACCAAGGCCGGATGTCCACCGGACGAGGTCCCCGAGCTGGTCGAGCAGCTGCAGGCGCTGGGTCTCGACGTGGGTGGGTTGATGACCATCGGCCCCACCGAGGTCGGTGCCGATCCGCGTCCGGGGTTCGAGGCGACTGCCCTGCTTGCCGATCGGCTCGGTCTCACCGAGCTGTCCATGGGCATGTCCGGTGATCTCGAGGTCGGCGTGTCGTGCGGTGCCACCGTGGTCAGGGTCGGGACGGCGTTGTTCGGGCCGCGTCAGCAAGGTGTCACCGCTGAACCCCCGGCCGACGTCTAGAATCGGGACACCGCGAGGAGGAGCCGCATGTCAACGGTCTGGCGCAAGACGATGATCGCTCTTGGCCTCGGCGACGATGAGGACTACGAGGACTACGACGACGAGTTCACACCGCGCGCCCCGGCCCCCGGGGTGCCACCGTCGCCGGCGCCGTCCCCCCAGCAGCCACCCGCCCAACCGCGCTCGGTCCAGCCGGTCGCCGACCGCACCGCGTCGGTGTCGCCACTGCCCGGCGTTCCCGCGCCCGAAGGTGGACAGACCCGCTTCCCCACCCACGGCGGACCACACGAACAGCCCCCGGTGCGCACCGTGGCCGCCTCTGACCAGGCCTCGGCTCCCGGGCCCGACCCCGGGCGCTCCGCCCCGTCCGAGTCGGTCGCCAGGAGCGGGGTTCGCACCATCGCCCGGCCGACGGCCACGCCCTATGTGGTGGCGCCCCGGTCGTTCGATGACGCGGCCACGATGGCCGACCACTTCAAGGACAAG
Organism: Acidimicrobiales bacterium; assembly: GCA_046543225.1. Classification (GTDB taxonomy): domain Bacteria; phylum Actinomycetota; class Acidimicrobiia; order Acidimicrobiales; family SKKL01; genus SKKL01. The sequence continues at coordinate 4,894 of JBKGZW010000015.1, read as the reverse complement.
GAGCCGGTGATCGTCAACCTGCAGGGGGTCGAGCGCGATCTGTCGCGACGCCTCGTCGACTTCGCCAGCGGCCTCTGCTATGGCCTCGGTGGCCAGATGAAGAAGGTCGCCACCGACGTCTTCTTGTTGACCCCCACCGACGTCGAGGTCTCTGCCGAGGAGCGCCAGCGGCTCTCCGAGCGCGGCCTCTACGACTCCTGACCCGCCTCGTGGAGATCATCTGCACCCTGCTCGGGTGGTACCTGGTCATCATCTTCATCCGCATCGTCTTGAGCTGGATCCCGCTCGCTCCGGGTGGAGCCATGGAGGGCGTGGCCAGCTTCTTCTATGCGATCACCGAACCGGTCATGGCTCCCGTCCGTGGCCTGCTCCCGCCGGTCCGCCTGGGCGGGATGGGCCTCGACCTGTCACCGCTCATCGTGCTGTTCGGCATCCAGATCATCCGGGCGATCATCTGTTGATGCGCTGTTGGGTACCATCGCGGCCATGGATCTGACCCCACAGTTGTTCCGCGACGTCCAGTTCACCGAACGTCGCGGGGCCTACGACAAGGACGAAGTCAACGCGTTTCTCGCCCGGGTGGGCACTGCGGTCGGGCAGATGCAGGAACGTCTCCGCGAGGCGCAGCGACGCGCCGAGGCCACCGAGGACCACATCGCCAAGCTCGAGGCCGCGGCGCGTGAGCAAAAGGACGCCGACGAGACGTTGCGGCGCACCCTCGTGCTCGCCCAACGCACCGCTGACGCCGCGGTGAGCGAGGCCAAGGACGAGGCCGAGGGCATCGTGGCCGACGCGCGCCAGCGGGCCGACGAGATGCTCGTCCAGGCCGAGGAGGCGGTGCGTCGAGACGTCGGAGCGACCCGCGATCGCCTCGAGGCCGAGATCCGCGACCTCGAGCGCCACCGCGACGAGATGCTCGAGCGGATCAAGGTGATCGACTCGCACCTCGAGACCGAGCGGACCCGGTTGCACGCCGAGCTCGATGCCATCAAGGACGTGCTCGACGATCCCTCGCGGGCCGCGATCGCTCCGGTGCCCGGCGACGAACCCGAGTCGGTGATCGTGCTGTCCGACCCTCCCGCGGCCGATGGAACGGCCGACGATCCGGCCGGCGATGAGGACCTCTCACACCTGCCGCCCCCGCCCGAGGACTGGCAGCCCGAGCCGACCGACACCGGGAGTGCTCCCGCTGCTCCCGCCGCCACCGACCCCGCGGCGGGCGAGGCCGACGACGACCGAGCCCCTCGAGGCCTGTTCGGCGGCATCGACGAGCTCCCCGACAGCGATGGTCCCCCCACCGAGGCGCACCCGGTGGTGGGCGCCGGTGGATCGTTCGGCAGCTCGCACCTCGACGAGCTGCGCCGGGCGGTCAGCGACGAGTCCGCCGAGTCCGAGGCCGACGCCGCCATGGCTGCGTTCTTCGATCAGGACAACGACGACGAACCCTCACGTCGCTTCGGCCGCCGCCGCTGACAGGCGCACAGCTCAACGCCGTTCGGCGATCTCCACCTCGATGGTGACGGGGTCGTCGTCGATCTCTCCGGTGGCGGCGTGACCGGTCCCGGTGGTCGCGTCGGCGATGTCGACCGCCAACACCTGGGCGGCGATCCAGTCGCGATGGTCGGCAACGGCACCGTTGACCGCCGAGGAGTCGCTCTGGACGCGCAGTGAGATCCGATCGGTCACCTCCAGCCCTGCATCCTTGCGAGCCTGCTGAACGAGCCTCACCAGGTCTCGTGCCCGACCTTCGGCGGCGAGCTCGGGAGTGACGTCGGTGTCGAGCACCGCCACCGCGTCGTTGCTACGCAGCGCCTGGCTGGTCTCACCCTCACGGGGCTTGAGCGTCAGCTCGAACTCGCCGGGTTCGAGTGAGTGACCAGCGACGGTCACCCGGTCTCGGTCGAGGGTCCACTCGCCACTTCGGGCCGCGGCCATCACCTTCTGAGTGTCGCCGCCGAGCTTGGGTCCGAGCACTCGACCGTTGGGTCGCAGGACGAAGTCTGCGTGGGACGCGAGGTCGTCGGTCAGCGACACGGACTTCACGTTCACCTCGTCGGCGATGAGCTCGACGAAGGGGGCGAGGCGTTCGCTGTCGGCGCCCGCGACGGTGAGGTCCCGCAACGGCAGGCGGGTGCGGAGACCATGCTCCTCGCGCAGGAACAGCGCGGCGGTGCACACGTCGCGGACGCGATCCATGTCGCGGACCAGATCGGGGTCGGCCGGGAGCTCGTCGGGGTCGGGCCAGTCCGCGAGGTGCACGCTGTCGTCTCCGGTGAGGTTGCGGTGGATCTCCTCGGTGAGCATCGGCAGCAGCGGCGCGGCGATCCTGGTGAGGCTGGTCAGCACCGTGAAGAGGGTGTCGTGGGCGTCGGCGGATCCAGAACCGTCCTCGCCGCCCCAGAAGCGTTCGCGAGAACGGCGGATGTACCAGTTGTTGAGCGCGTCGATGAAGGTCTGGATCTCGGCGCAGGCGTCGGCCAGGTGGTAGTCGTCGAGTGAGGTGGTGACCGCCTCGAGGACGTGGCGGGTCTTGGCCAGGATGTAGCGGTCGAGCACGTGCGGCGAGTCGGCGCGCGCGACGGCCCGGCGCCGGTCGGCGTTGGCGTAGAGCACGAAGAACGAGTAGGCGTTCCAGATGGGCATGAGCACCTGGCGCACCACCTCGGCGACATCGGAACCGTCGGTGGCGATCCGCAGGTCGCCGCCCCGCAGGATGGGCGAGGACATGAGGTGCCAGCGCAACGCATCGGCCCCGATCGTCTCGAACAGATCCTCGGGATCGGGGTAGTTGCGCTTCGACTTCGACAGCTTCTTGCCCTCGTGATCGAGCACCACGCCGTGACAGATCACGTTCTGGAACGCCGGGGTGTCGAACAGCGCCGTGGCGAGCACGTGCAGGGTGTAGAACCAGCCGCGGGTCTGGGCCACGTACTCCACGATGAAATCGCCAGGATGGTGGTTGTCGAACCACTCCTTGTTCTCGAACGGGTAGTGGACCTGAGCAAAGGGCATCGAACCCGACTCGAACCAGCAGTCGAGCACCTCCGGCACCCGTCGCATCATCGATCGGCCGGTGGGGTCGTCGGGGTTGGGACGGACGAGCTGGTCGATCGTGGGCCGGTGCAGGTCGGTGGGGCGGACCCCGAAGTCACGTTCGATCTCGTCGAGGCTCCCGTAGACGTCGACACGTGGATGGTCGGGATCGTCGCTCTTCCACACCGGGATGGGTGAGCCCCAGAACCGGTTGCGGCTGATCGACCAGTCGCGCGCGCCGGCGATCCACTTGCCGAACTGACCGTCGCGGACGTGGTCGGGGATCCAGTTGATCTGCTGGTTGAGCTCGACCATGCGGTCGCGGAAGTCGGTGACCTTCACGTACCACGAGCTCATGGCCCGATAGATGATCGGCGTGTCGGTCCGCCAGCAGTGGGGGTAGTTGTGCTCGTAGGTCTCGTGCTTGATGACCCGCCCGAGCTCCTTGAGGTGGCGGATGATGGCGGGGTTGGCCTCGAGCACGTTCTCGCCCGCCCACTCGGGGACGTCGTCGGTGAAGCGCCCGGCCTCGTCGACCGGTACGACCAGGCCGATCCCGTGTTCTTCGCCGATGCGCTGGTCGTCCTCGCCGAAGCCGGGCGCGATGTGGACGACGCCGGTGCCCTCGGAGGTGTCGATGAAGTCGGCGGGGATGATCCGGAAGCTGTTCGCAACGTCGGCGAAGTAGGGGAGCAGCGGCTGGTAGGTGCGGCCGATCAGGTCGGCGCCGGTGATGGTGCCCACGTGGCGCGTGCCGGCCAGCTGGCTCTCGTAGTGGCCCATGGCGTCGGCGCCGATGATGTAGTGCTCGCCGTCCTCCTCGACGATGGCGTAGTCGATGTCGGGTCCGACGGCGAGCGCCAGGTTCGAGGGGAGGGTCCAGGGGGTCGTGGTCCAGGCGAGGATGTGCATGGGGCCCGGATCGCCGTCGCGGGGGTCGAGGGTGAACGACACGGTGATGGCGGGGTCCTGGCGGGGGCGGGTGGCGTCGTCGAGGCGGATCTCGAAGTTCGACAGGGGCGTCTCGGCGCCCCAGGAGTAGGGCATGACCCGGTGGGCCTCATAGACCAGGCCCTGGTCCCAGAGCTGCTTGAAGGCCCACATGACGCTCTCCATGTAGGAGATGTCCATCGTCTTGTAGTCGTTGCTGAAGTCGACCCAGCGAGCCTGGCGGGTGACATAGCGCTCCCACTCCTGGGTGTAGCGCATCACCGAGGTGCGGCAGGTGTCGTTGAAGCGCTCGATGCCGAAGTCGGCGATGGCGGCCCGGCCGGCGACCTCGAGGTCCTTTTCGACCTCCATCTCGACGGGGAGCCCGTGGCAGTCCCAGCCGAAGCGCCGTTCGACGCGGCGGCCCTTCATGGTCTGATAGCGGGGGACGACGTCCTTCACGTAGCCGGTGAGGAGGTGCCCGTAGTGGGGGAGGCCGTTGGCGAACGGCGGGCCGTCGTAGAAGACGAACTCGTTGGCTCCGTCGGGCCCCGGAGGACGGGCCTCGACCGAGCGCTCGAAGGTGTGCCCGGCCGCCCACGACTCCAGGATCCGACGCTCGATCTCGGGGAACGAGGGTCGTGGATCGACAGGGGAGTAGGGCTGGTCGGCCATGGGGGAGTGGTCCTCGCACGCGGAGAAGATGGGCCCTGGCAGCATATCGGCCGGTCCGCGAGGCCCGGGAAGCGGTTTCGCTGGTGTCAGATCCTGCTCTGGTGTGTCGGAGAGCGTTCGTGGTGGCGATAGGATCGCTCGACCACACCGACCCCGGCGGAGCCCAGGGACCAGACTCCCCGGCAGCGAGAGGAACGACGATGGCCAACGCCAGTACTCGAGGGGCAGCCAAGGCGCCAGCGCGGAAGGCGCCGGC
>JBKGZW010000014.1:0-30372 GCA_046543225.1 Acidimicrobiales bacterium | reverse complement strand
CGGCCAAGGGAGAGCAGGCGAAGCGTCTCGAATCGGCGGCGAGCGACGGTGAGTCGTTCCGGGTCGATCGCCTGGCGAACTCCCGGTACGGCATCGTCTATGACATCGACGGCCCCCGCGTTCGCCTCGGGCTCGCGTGGTTCGTCGCGGCCGTCGTCGCGGTCTACCTCGGACTGTTCGTCCTGGCCGTCCTGGTCGGCGCCATCGCCGCGCTGGCCTCCGCCCAGACCGCCAAGGCCCTCCGCACCAAGTGGCAACGGCCCCACCTCGCCGTCGCCGCGCTCATCGGTGGGGCGATCCCACTCGCGGCTGCCGCCGGGGTGGCCTTGGCCGGCGCGACGATCATCGTCGGTGCCTTGGTCGCGATCTTCGCTGCCAGCTCGCGCCAGCCGCGCCGCACCGACCCCCTCGTCGACGCCGGGGCGGTGCTGCGGTCCTCGGTGTTCGTCGGCTTGGCGGCCGCGTCGGTCGTGGTCCTCTACCGCTTCGACATCGGGGCGGCGGTGATGCTGATCCTGATGCTGTCCGCGTACGAGTCCGGCGACTACCTGATCGGCTCCGGCGCGACCAACGTCGTCGAGGGTCCGTTCTCGGGGTTGCTGGCGGTGATCGTGGTCACCGGCGCGGCCGCGGTCGTGCAGCCGCCACCGTTCCATGCGGCCGGGCTCTGGCTCTACGCCATGGTCGCGGCGGCCAGCGCGCCGGTCGGCCAGGTCCTCGCCTCGGCGATCCTTCCTCGAGCTGGTGCTCCGGCACCCGCGCTGCGACGCCTCGACTCCTACCTCGTCACCGGCCCGGCGTGGCTGGTCCTGTTGTGGAGCGACGTCGGGATCTGAACGCCACTACCCTCGGCGGTGCTGCCGGTGACCGTCGGTTGGCCCAGGAGGACGGCATGCACCCCGAACTCGACCGTTTGCTCGAACCCGCCTTCGTCGAGGATCTCACCGCGCTCGATCTGGGCGAGGTGCGGCGGCGACGCGCTGCGTGCCAGCAGCGTGAGGAGTCGGTCTCGTACCTGCGCCGTGTCATCCAGGTCCGGCTCGACCTCCTCGGCACCGAGCTGTCCCGCCGCCACTCGGGTGACGCCCCCGCCGACATGGACGAAGTCCTCGCCCGATTGCCCGGGATCCTGGCCGAGCACTCGCGTGCCCCCGGCATGGGCCAGGCGCCTCGCGACCTGCGGCTCCCCGCCATCGACGACGAGCTCACCGACTTGGTCGACGGGATCATCAGTCCCCGTCGTCTAAGCGAGTTGGACCAGATCCCCGACGAGGAGCTGGTCGAGGCGGTCGACCGCATGGAGGCGCTCGAGCAGGAGGTGTCGGGGGTCCGCCGTCGCCTCCACGCCCAGATCGACCAGCTCCAGGCCGAGATCACCCGCCGCTACCGCTCGGGCGAGGCCAGCGTCGACGCCTTGCTGCAGTGAGCATCTGCTCGCGGCCGCGAGCATGGTGGCGAGCGGGTGCACCTAGGCTGGGAGTGTGACCGATGCCCTCGAGCAGCGCTGGCGTGAGGTCGGGGAGTTCATCCGCGACCAGCGGCGACTCGGACAGCTCTCACTGCGCAAACTCGCCGACCAGGCCGGGGTGTCGAACCCGTACCTGAGCCAGATCGAGCGCGGCCTGCGCCGCCCGTCGGCGGAGATCCTGCAACAGATCGCCAAGGCGTTGGAGATCTCGGCCGAGACGCTGTTCGTGCGGGCCGGGATCCTCGATGAGCGCGTCGGCTCCGATGACGATCTGGTGGAAGCCATCTCCCGTGACCCGACCCTCACCGACGACCAGCGACAGACCCTCGCCCACATCTACCGTTCGTTCCAGGCGGCCAACGGGCTGCACCCCGAGTCGTCGGTGCCAGACGCCGAGCCGGAGGGCGGAGGCGGCATCGGGGAATCTTCGGGCGACTCGTGACGTTGACACCTGCCGTGCGCACCCTCGCCGTGTTGTCCCTCCACACCTCGCCCCTGGCCCAACCCGGGATCGGCGATTCAGGGGGGATGAACGTCTATGTCCGGGAGCTGGCCTCCTCGCTCGCCCAGGCCGGCGTCGCCTGCCGGGTGTATGTGCGTCGGTGGTCCGACGAGCTGGCACCGGTCGTCGAGGTCGAGCCCGGGTTCTCGGTGGTCCACATCGATGCCGGGCCGCCCGAACTGGCCAAGGAGGCGCTGCCCGAGGTCGTCGACGCCTTCGCCGACGGGGTCATCGAGCACCTGCTCGGCGCCGAGCCCGTCGACGCGCTGCACGCGAACTACTGGTTGTCCGGGGTCGCCGGTCACACCATCAAGCACATGCTCGGGCTGCCGCTGGTCGCCACCTTCCACACCCTGGCTCGGGTGAAGGCCGACACCGGCGACCCCGAACCGCAGCGGCGGGTCGAGGCCGAGTCGTCGGTCATCGGCTGCTCGGACGCCATCTTGGCCAACAGCCCGACCGAGGCCGAGCAGCTGCGCGACCTCTACGGGGCCGACCCGAGCCGCATCGAGATCGTGCCGCCGGGCGTCGACCATGCCTTCTTCTCGCCCGGCGACCGGCGGGGCGCTCGTGCCGCCCTCGGCCTCGGTGACCACCCCGTGCTGCTCTTCGTCGGGCGGGTGCAGCCTCTCAAGGGACTCGACGTGGCAGTCCAGGCCCTGGCCGCCCTCGGAGACCCCTCGGCGGTGCTGGTCGCCGTCGGTGGACCGAGCGGACCCGAGGGATTCGGCGAGCTCGAGCGGGTGCGGTCCATGGCCACCGAGCTCGGGGTCATCGACCAGGTCAGGCTGGTCGAGCCCCAGCCACACCACCTGTTGAGCACCTACTACCGGGCGGCCGACCTCACCTTGGTGCCCAGCCGGTCCGAGTCGTTCGGTCTGGTGGCGCTGGAATCGGCCGCGTGCGGCACCCCCGTGGTGGCCGCCGCCGTCGGCGGGTTGCGCACCCTCGTGGCCCACGAGACCACCGGGTTCCTGGTCGACTCCCGCGATCCCGAGGCCTACGCCGATCGTGCTCGGGCCATCCTGTGCGATCCCGAGCTGGCGGCGTCGATGGCCCTCCACGCGGCCGACGACGCCCGTCGCTACACCTGGTCGACCACCGCGGGCCGTCTCCGGCGGATCTATGCCGACCTGTCGAGCCGGGTACCGATCGACTGCGCCGTCTGATCCGGGGGTGGCCGGGTAGGGTCCGGGCCATGTCCGATCTGATCCCCGACGACGATCAGCCTCCCAGTCCCGAGACGCTCGCGGCAGTGGCGGCCACCATCGATTCCTGGGCCGAGTCCGAACGCGCCGAGAACCCGGTGGTGGCCGCGGTCGAGCGGGGTGAGCCGGGGGAGGGGCGCTGGTACATCCGGGTGCTCGGCGAAGAGAAGGACACCTTCGCGATCTGGTTGACCTTGCGCCAGCGGATGCTCCACTACGAGACCTACGTGATGCCCGCGCCCGAGGAGAACCAGGGCGCGCTGTTCGAGCACCTGCTCGTGCGCAACGCCAAGATCGTCGGCGCCGCCTTCTGCATCGGGATCGAGGATGCGGTGTTCCTGAAGGGTGCCATCCCGGTGCACACCGTCGATCACCCCGCGCTCGACCACATCCTCGGGCTCCTCTACGCCACGGTCGAGCAGTGCTTCCGGCCGGCCTTGCGGATCGGGTTCGCCTCCCGGTTCTCCGACTGACGCGTCTCGTTGCTTTTCATGTATTCTCATGATACGGTGTGTCTCGTGCCCGGGGAGCCGGGGCGGTGCATCCGATCGGGGAAGTGCGGATGAACCACACCGGCCCCCCGGGTCGTCCGCGGTCCGGAGATCGCCGGCGAGCGCCGACCATGCTGTTGATCGGGTCGATCACCGTCACCGGCATCCTCGCCAACACGCTGCTCTACCCGGCCATCCCCAACATCCTCGACGACTTCGGTCTCGACGACGGAAGCGCCGGGGTGCTGGTCGCCTCGGCCGCCGTGCCCGGCATCGCCATCGCACCGCTGGTGGGGGTCCTCGCCGATCGCTACGGCCGGAGACGGGTGCTGGTGCCATGCCTCGTCGCCTTCGGCTGCTTCGGCGCCCTGGGAGCGTTCGCTCCCGGCTTCTGGTGGCTGGTCCTGGCCCGATTGGGCCAGGGGGTCGGCTCGGCCGGTCTCATCAACCTGGCCAACGTGCTCATCAGCGACACGTGGACCGGCGTCGAGCGGGCACGACGCTTCGGCTACAACTCGGCGGTGCTCACCGTGTCGCTGGCCGTGCTCCCGGCGGTCGGCGGCACGCTGACCGACCTCGGAGGATGGCGGTGGGCCTTCGCCCCCTACCCGCTGGCCCTGATCACCGCACTGGTGGTCATGGGGCGCCTCGACCACGGACCGATGGACCGTTCGACCAGCATCGGCGCCCAGGCGCGGGCCTCGGCGCGGGTCGCCCGGTCGGTCCGGGTGCTGGCGCCGTTGTCGCTGGCGTTCGTCACCTTCATCATGATCTTCGGGCTGATGCTCACCGTGCTCCCGCTCCACCTCGACCGGGTCTTCGGCCTCTCGGCGAGCGAGCGCGGAATGGTGATGGCCCTGCCCGCGCTGGGTGCCACCACGGGTGCGCTGGTCCTCGGGTGGATCCGAACCCGCCACCGCGCCCGCACCGTCGTGATCGCCGCGTTCGTGCTCTTCGCGCTGGCCTATCCGGTGATCGGCCTCGCGGGCACGCTGCTGCTGTTGGTGCCCGCCGGGGTCGTCTTCGGGTTGGGCGAAGGCATCGTGCTTCCCACCCTGACCGATGTCGTGGCTGGGTCGGCGAGCGAGACGAGTCGCGGGGCGGTGCTGTCGCTACAGGTGAGCGCCATCCGGTCGGGCCAGACGGTCGGTCCGCTCCTGGCCGGTGTCGCGGTCACCGCCGTCGGCACCGGCTCGACGTTCCTGCTGGGCGGGGCGCTGGCGGCCATGGTGGTCATCGCCGCGCTGGTCGTGCGGCTCCCGCCCCCACCACTACCGGCGGTGCCGGTCGACGACCGGTAGGGTCGAGATCATGCACGTGCTCGAGATCGTCGGTGGTGGCCGTATGGGCGAGGCGCTTCTCGGAGGACTGATCGCGGGTGGATGGTCGCCGGGCGACCTCGCAGTCGTCGAAGCGCTCCCCGCTCGGCGTGATCAGCTCGCCGAGCGCTTCCCCGACGTCACGATCGCCCCCGAACCGCTCGACGCGTCGGGCGTGGTCGTGGCGGTCAAGCCGGGCGACGTGCCCGACGCGGTCGGTGCCGCGGTCGCCCGAGGAGCGGGCAGGATCCTCAGCATCGCCGCCGGTGTGACCCTCCACCAGCTCCAGGCCGCCGCCGGCGAGGGCGTGCCCGTCGTGCGGGCCATGCCCAACACTCCCTCGCTGGTCGGTGCTGGTGCGTCGGCCATCGCCGGAGGCGACGCCGCCACCGACGCCGACCTCGACTGGGCGGAATCGATCCTCGGCGCGGTCGGCATCGTGGTCCGGGTGACCGAGTCGCAGCTCGACGCGGTCACGGGGCTCTCGGGATCGGGACCGGCCTATGTGTTCCTCGTCGCCGAGGCCCTCACCGAGGCCGGGGTCTTCGTGGGTCTGCCCCGCGACACCGCTGCGACCCTCGTCGGCCAGACCCTGTTGGGGTCGGCCACCCTGCTCACCAGCTCCGACGACGGTCCCGAGGCCCTGCGGGCCGCGGTCACCTCCCCCGGTGGCACCACCGCCGCCGGTCTCAAGGCCCTCGAGTCGGCCGGGGTGCGAGCCGCGTTCGCCGACGCCGTCGTGGCCGCGGCCGAGCGGGCCCGCGAGCTGGGCAGAGACCCCCGCTGAACCAGCCTCGTGATGTCGGCGTCGGGTCGGCGAAGCGGTAGCGTCAGCGCTGCGATGGACCTCCGCTACGACACCATCTCGTTCCTCTCCGACTACGGCACCGTCGACGAGTTCGTCGGCGTGGTGCACTCGGTCGTTCGCTCGATCAGCCCCGAGGTCCGGGTGATCGACATCACCCACCAGGTGCCGCCCCACGACGTCCGGGCCGGGGCGCTCACCCTCGCCCGGGCCGCCCAGTACCTCGCCCCTGGCGTGGTCGTCGCCGTGGTCGACCCCGGTGTCGGCACCGACCGGCGGGCGATCGCGGTCGAGGTCGGCGACGGTGACTCGGTCCTGGTCGGGCCCGACAACGGGCTGCTCGCGCCCGCGGTCGCCATGGTCGGCGGGGCCACCCGCGCCTTCTCGCTGGACAACCCCGCCTACCACCTGCCCGCACCCGGCGCGACCTTCGACGGTCGCGACGTGTTCGCCCCGGTCGCGGCCCACCTGTGCGCCGGCGTCCCCATCCACGAGGTGGGTACCGAGGTCGACCCGAACGGATTGCGCCCCACGATGATCCCGGTCACCCAGCTCGACGGCGACGTGCTGTCGGCCGAGGCGCTCTGGATCGATGGGTTCGGCAACGTGCAGCTCAACGTCGATCCCGACGAGATCGCCGAGTTCGGCGAGGTCGTCGCCCTCGACATCGGGGGGCGCCGCCGCTCGGCCAGCCGGGTCGAGTCCTACGCCGAGCTGCGCACGGGCGAGGTCGGCTTGCTGGTCGACTCCTATGGCCTCGTCGCCGTGGTCGCCAACCAGGCTTCGGCGGCCGATGAGCTGGGCGTCACCTCCGGTGACGAGGTCGCGCTGTCGCCGCTCGACGGCGAGCCACGACGTGATCCCGACGGCGGGTTGCACCAGGCGGTCACGTTGCGGACGAGGGACCGGTCATGAGGAAGGGCACCGTCATCACCCTCGCCCTGCTGCTGCTGGCGTTGCTGGGTGCATCGGTGCTCCAGCTGTTCTTCCTCGCCCGTTGACCGGCGCGCCGGATCAGATCCGGGTTGCGAGCTGGTCGCGGGTGAACTTGCGGGCGCCTCGGGCGGTGAGCGCCAGTGCCACCACCCAGATCACCGCACCGATCGCCACGGCGATGGGCAGGTCGAGCAGCAGCAGTCCGGTCGACTGACCGACCGCCAGGAAGATCAGCGGCAGCACCACGGCACCACCCAGCTGGTTGGCTTCCTGGGTGGAGCCGGCGCGGATCGAGACGCGCACCATCACCCCCAGCCCGAGGGTGGCCACCGCTGGTGCCACCCACAGGATCATCACCACCCACAAGCGGGTGGGAACGAAGACACGATGCATGACCGGCCAGGCCACGGTGTTGGCGACGACGCAGAACAGCACGAACCCCACCCACGACACGGCCACCGCGGGGATGAACGCGCCGAGCAGCTTGGCGAGGAACAGGTCGCGGTTCTGGATGGGCAGGTGCAACAGCGTCTCCAGGGTGCGGCGCTCCTTCTCCCCGGCGAAGGCGTCGGCGGCGAGCACCGCCGAGACCATGAGCGGCACGATGAGGAACAGCGGCGCGAGGAGATAGCCGTTCACCAGCACGATCAGCTGCTCTCCCGGGGGCAGGTTCTGGATGGGCGCTGCCAGTCCCGAGGGCATCGACGCGAGGAAGTTCGTCAGGTCGGCGTCCTGGCCACGCGCGGCGAGACCGATCAGCAACGGCAGGATCACGAGCAACAAGGTGGGTACCGCGAGCATCGGGATCATGACCGCCTTCGACCGCCGGACCGCGGTCAGGTCCTTGCGGATGATCGCCGCGATCGCGTTCCAGTCCCGCCCGGTGGGGACGGGGTCGGGGCCAACCGGAGGTGCGATCGGCGTGTCGTCGGGACCGCGGAGCGGACTCATGGCGCGCTCCCCACCGGCCGGCCTTCCTCGGCCGCGATCTGCTCCTCGATGGCGAAGTAGATGTCTTCGAGGGTCGGCGGTCGGGCGGTGCTGCCATAGACCGACACCCCGGCCGCGACCAGCGCCGCCACCACCCGGGGAAGGACCTCGCGGTCGTCGACGACCGCCCACGCGCCGGTGGCGCTGGCTCGGGCTTCGATCACGCCGTCGACCGAACCGATCGTGTCGAGTGTCGGTCGCGGTGCGGGTGCAGCGAGATCGAGCTCGACCGGAAGCCCGTGCCACATCGCCGCCGCGATCTCTGCCGGTCTGCCCGCGATCCGCAGACGTCCGCGGTTGAGCACCGCCATCCGATCGGCCAACCGGCCTGCTTCGCCGAGGAAGTGGGTGCTCAAGATGATGGTCCTCCCGTGCTCTGAGGCCAGGGTGCCGATCAGGTCGACGACGTCGCGGGTGGCGGCGGGGTCGAGTCCGGAGGTGGGTTCGTCGAGGAACAAGACCTCTGGCTCGTGCAACAGCGCGCGGATCAGCGCGAGCCGCTTGCGCTGTCCCGTCGATGCGCCCTGGACCGCGACGTCGGCCCGGTCGGCCATGGTGAACCGCTCGAGGAGCTCGTCGGTCCGTCGCCGGGCGGCCGCCGCGGAGAAGCCACGGATGCGGGCGGTCGCCTCCAGGTTCTCGCGGGCGGTCAGACGGTCGTCGAGCCCGGCGTTCTCGGTGAGGACCCCGGTGCGTCGCCGCAGCTCGTGGCCGTGCCGGGTCGGGTCGAGCCCGAGCACCGTCGCCGACCCCTCGCTCGGGGTGAGCACCCCGTTGAGCAGCCGGATCGTGGTGGTCTTTCCGGCGCCGTTGGGTCCCAGCAGGGCCAGCACCTCTCCCGGGTAGACCTCCAGATCGAGGCCGTCGAGGGCGGTCCCGCTCGGGAACCGGCGGGTCAGCTGACGGGTCGCGATGGCCGGTTCCACCAGGTCCCGGTCGGCGCGACCCGCCACGCCATGAGTCTCTGTGCTGAACTGTCGATCGTCCGTCGACACTCGACGACTGCCTTCGATGGGGGACACGTGAACCTGGCATCGATCATCGACCGGCACCCGGACGACAAGGTCGCCCTGGTGAGCCACGGCACCAGCATCACCTACCGGGAGCTGGAAGAGCACGTCGGAGCCATCCGCGGTGGGTTGTCGGCCATGGGACTCGAACCAGGCGACCGGATCGCCATCGTCTGTGCCAACAACCGCTACTTCGTCGAGACGTTCCTCGCCGCGCTGGGCGCGGGACTGGTCGTGGTGCCGCTCAACCCGCTCAGCCCCGCGCTCGAACTGGTCCGCGAGATCGACACGGTCGGTGCCCGGGCGGTTCTGGTCGGGCCGACCGCCGGACGGGTCGTGGCCGGCATCGAGCCCAGCCAGATCCCCACCGTCGACCACCTGCTCGCTGCCCGACCCGACGACGTCGCGGGGGCCACCGCCTTCAGCGCGCTGGTCGCGCACGACCCGGCTCCGGTGATCGAGCGTGAGCCCGACGACCTCGCCGTGCTCATCTTCACCAGCGGCACCGCCGGTGCCCCGCGGGCGGCCATGCTCACCCACGGCAACCTGATGGCCAACATCGACCAGATGCAGGCTGTCGAATCGATCGCCCGCCGGGCCGACGACGTCACCTACGACATCCTCCCTCTGTTCCACATCTTCGGACTCAACGTGGTGCTCACCCCGGCACTGTCGGTGGGAGCCACCGTGGTGCTGGTCGAGCGGTTCGATCCCACCACCGCGGTCGAGTCCATCGCCGACCACGGGGCCACCGCGATCACCGGTCCGCCCACCATGTGGGCGGCCTTCGCCCACACGCCCGACCTGCCCGGCGACGCCTTCGCCACCGTGCGCCTCGCGGTGTCGGGCGCCTCCAAGCTCTCGGTCGAGGTCGCCGAGCGGATGCTCGACCGGTTCGGGCTCCGGGTCCATGAAGGGTACGGACTCACCGAGGCGTCGCCGGTCGTGGCCTACTCGGTCGGCACGGGCGCACCGCTGGGGTCCATCGGTCGTCCGCTGCCCGGTGTCGAGATGCGACTCGTCGACGCCGATGGCGATGACACCCTCGTGGGCGACGCCGGTGAGATCTGGGTCCGTGGTCCCAACGTGTTCAGGGGCTACTGGAAGGATCCCGAGGCCACCGCGTCGGTGCTCGACGCCGACGGATGGCTCCACACCGGCGACCTGGCGGTGATCGACGACGACGGCTACCTGTTCATCGTCGATCGGGCCAAGGACCTCATCATCGTGTCGGGCTTCAACGTCTATCCCGCCGAGGTCGAGGAGGCGTTGGTCGAACATCCCGGTGTCGCCGAAGCCGCCGTTGTCGGTGTCGACCACCCCCACACCGGCGAAGCGGTCAAGGCCTATGTCGTGCTCGAACCCGGTGCCGAGTGCGAGGAGGACGACATCATCGCCTTCCTCGGCGATCGGCTGGCCCGCTACAAGTGCCCGTCGAAGATCCGGTTCGTCGACGAGATCCCACGCGGGCTCGGGGGCAAGATCCTGCGCCGCACCCTGGCCTGAGCGGCCGACGTCGCGGCCACGTGTCACCGAGCGCCCACCGAGCGTGTGACTTTGTGAAGCAACGCACGCAGACGCTAACTTCCTCGCATGAGCGAGCAGGAGCGTCGGATCCCCGAGGCCACCGTGGCTCGGCTCCCGATCTATCTGCGGTGCCTCGTCGAGATGGCCGAGGAGCGGACGCCGACGGTCTCGTCGGAGCGGTTGGCCGAACTGGCGGGAGTCAACGCGGCCAAGGTGCGCAAGGACCTCTCCTACCTGGGCTCGTACGGGACCCGTGGGGTGGGCTACGACGTCGAGTTCCTCCTGTTCCAGATGAGTCGCGAGCTGGGGCTCACCCAGGACTGGCCGGTCGTCATCGCCGGGGTCGGAAACCTCGGACAGGCGCTGGCCAACTACGGCGGGTTCACCGACCGAGGGTTCCCCGTGGGCGCGCTCGTCGACGTCGACCCGGCCAAGGTCGGCACATCGATCGCCGGGGTCACGGTCCACCACCTCGACGAGCTGGCGGATCTCGTCGAGTCCAAGGGCATCACCATCGGGGTGATCGCCACGCCCGCCGCGGCCGCCCAGGGCGTCGCCGAGCGCATGGTGGACGCTGGTGTCGGCTCCATCCTCAACTTCTCGCCCAGCGTGCTCACGCTCGACCCGACGGTGTCGGTCCGCAAGGTCGACCTGGCCGTCGAGCTCCAGATCCTGAGCTTCTACCGCCGGCGCGCCGACGGGCCCTCGGCGGTGGGCCCCGATGCCGTGCTCGACCGCTGAGACCCGGGCGGCAGGAAGAGCACGCGTCGCTGCGACTGCTCATCTGGCGCGGCGGACTGGCGACTGTACGGTGGAACGCGGGAAGCTGGAGCTTGCCCCCCAGCCCGACTCCAAGGAGCGCCACCGGGTGTCCGTCGTCGCCATCGGCCTGAACCACCGCACGGTCCCGCTCGAGCTGCTCGAACGCATGACCGTCGACGCCGGCCGCGTCCCCAAGGTCCTGGCCGGCCTCTGCAGCCGCGATCACCTCAGTGAGGCGGTCGTGCTCTCCACCTGCAACCGGATGGAGATCTACGCGGTGGCCGAGCGCTTCCACGGCGCCTACGGCGACATCCGCGAGGCCCTCGCCGATGTCGCCTACCTCGCCCCCGAGGAGTTCTCCGACCACCTCTACGCCCACTACGACGCCGACGCGGTCCGCCATCTCTTCTCGGTCGCGGCCGGACTCGACTCCGCCGTGCTCGGCGAGAGCGAGATCCTCGGCCAGGTCAAGGGTGCGTGGGAGCTCGCCCAGACCGAAGGCGCCAGCGGTACGGCGCTCAACCTGCTGTTCCGTCACGCGGTCGAGACCGGCAAGCGGGCCCGCACAGAGACCACGATCAGCCACCACACCACGTCCATCTCCCAGGCCGCGGTGGCCATGGCCGTCGACCGGCTCGGCGCCCTCGACGGTCGCAAGGTGATGGTCCTCGGTGCCGGCGAGATGGGCGAGGGCATGGCCACGTCGCTGCTGGGCGCCGGTGCCGGCGAGGTGATGGTCGCCAACCGCACCTGGGAGCGCGCCGTCGAGGTGGCCGACCGCGTCGGCGGGCGGGCGGTGCGTCTCGCCGACCTCTCCGACGCCCTCGCCGGGATCGACCTGCTGCTCACCTCCACCGGGGCCTCGTCGCTCATGGTCGAGCACGGCGACCTCGCCGCCACCATGGCGGCCCGCCCCGACCGCCCGATGCTCATCGTCGACATCGCTGTCCCCCGCGACGTCGATCCGGCCGCCGCCGAGCTCGACGGCGTCACCCTGCTCGACATGAACGACCTGCGACGCTTCGCCGAGGCGGGGATGCGCGGCCGCCAGGCCGAGGTCGTCGCCGTCCGGGCCATCGTCGAGGACGAGCTCACCCGGTTCCTCGACACCCGCTCGGCCCGCGAAGCCGCCCCGCTCATCTCCGAGCTGCGCACCCGTGCCGAGTCGGTCCGCCAGCACGAGCTCGACCGCTACCGCAGCCGGCTCGCCCACCTCGACGAACGCGATCGCGAGACCATCGAGGCGCTGACCCGTGGCGTGCTCGCCAAGGTGTTCCACGACCCAACGGTGCGGTTGAAGGACGCGGCCGGCACCCCGCGGGGCGATCGCCTGGCCGAAGCGCTTCGCGACCTGTTCGACCTCTGAGCGCGGCGTCGATGCTGATCCGTGCCGCCACCCGCGGCAGCACCCTGGCCCGCTGGCAGACCGAGCACGTCGCCGCGCTCATCCAGGCGGTCGACCCGGAGGTGACCGTCGAGGAGGTCATCGTCGAGACCACCGCCGACCGGCGCCAGGACGTGCCCATCTCCGCCATGGGGGGCAAGGGCGTGTTCGTCAAGGAGGTGCAGGCCGCGGTGCTCGACGGCCGTGCCGACATCGCGGTGCACTCGGCCAAGGACCTGCCGTCGGCGACCCACCCCTCGTTGGCGCTCGCCGCCATCCCCGAGCGTGGCGATCCCCGCGACGCGCTGGTGGGAGCAACCCTCGACGAGTTGCGCCCCGGAGCGAAGGTGGCCACCGGCTCGATCCGGCGTCGCGCCCAGCTCGCCCATCTGCGCAAGGGCTTGGAGTTCTCGAACCTGCGGGGCAACATGACCACCCGTCTCGAGAAGGCGGCGGGATTCGACGCCATCATCGTCGCCGCCGCGGCGTTGCAGCGCCTTGGTCTCGACGATCACATCACCCAACTGCTCGAACCCGACGTCATGGTCCCCCAGGTGGGACAGGGCGCGCTCGCCGTCGAGTGTCGCGACGACGCCTACGACCTCATCACCCTGCTCGGCCAGGTCGACCACGTCGTCACCCGGCGCCTCGTCGAGGCCGAACGGGGATTCCTCGCCGAGCTGGGGGGCGACTGCGACCTACCTGCGGGCGCCCACGCGACCCTGGTGGGCAACGACGCGGTCCGCGTGGATGCGCTCCTCGCGTCCTTCGACGGCTACACGGTTCTGCGCGAGCGGGTCGAGTCGCGCAACGGGGTGGCTGCGGCCCGGTCGGCGGCCCGGCGTCTCCTCGACGAGCGAGGCGGAGCCGAGCTGCTGGCGGGTGGGCAATAGGCTGAGGGCGGTGGAGAGGCGTCCGCTCGCCGGAACGACCGTGGCCGTCACCCGCGCCACCGACCAGGCCTCATCGCTGGCCGATGCCCTCCGCGAGCTCGGTTCCGAGGTGGTGGCCGTACCGACCATCGCCGTGGCCGATGCCGCCGACGGGGGTGCCGCGCTGCGAGCAGCGCTGTCCGGTCTCGATCGCTACGACTGGCTGGTCGTCACCTCGACCAACGGTGCCGATCGGGTGGCGTCCGAGGTCACCCCGCAGGCCCTGGCCGCGACAGGGACCCGCGTGGCGGTCATCGGTCCCGGCACGGCCGAGGCCATGGCCACCCGCGGGTTCGCGGTGGACCTCGTGCCGGACCGGTTCGTGGCCGAGGGTCTGCTCGAGGTGTTCCCCACTGCACCGCCCGACGGTGGAGCGGTGCTGCTGGCCCAGGCCGCCGGTGCCCGACCGGTGCTGGGTGAGGGGCTCGAGGCCGCCGGCTGGGTGGTCGACCGGGTCGAGGCCTACCGGACGGTCCACCCCCCGGTCGAGCGGGCCCGTGCACGAGCCGCGGTCGCCGCCGACATCGTGACCTTCACCTCGGCCTCGACGGTCTCCGGGTACGTCGCCGGGGTCGGCCTGGATCCCCCGCCGCGAGCGGTGGCCTGCATCGGCCCCGTCACCGCCGCGGCAGCTCGGTCACAGGGTCTCGAGGTCGACGTGGTGGCCGACCCCCACACCATCGCCGGCCTCGTCGACGCCATCGTCGCCCACTGCGACGCCACGCAGGCCTGACCGTGGCGCTGCGAGCCGTGGTGTTCGACTTCGACGGGCTGATCCTCGACACCGAGTGGTCGGTCTACCAGGCGATCGCTGGCATCTACTCCGACCACGGTCACGAGCTCGACCTCGAGTGGTGGCGCTCCATCGTCGGCACCGTCGGAGGAGGGGACTGGTCGCAGCGGCTCGAGGCGCTGGTGGGGGAGCCGCTCGACCACCATGCGCTCAACGACCGCTCGGTCCGGCTTCACCACGACTACGTCGCCACGCTCCAGCCGCTTCCCGGCGTCGCCGAGTTGATCGACGCCGCTCACACCGACGGTCTCGCGCTCGGCGTGGCGTCGTCGTCGATGACCCGCTGGCTCGAGATGCACCTCACCCGTCTCGGTCTTCACGGCCGGTTCGACGCGCTGTGCGGCCGCGACGTGGTCGGGGGCCGGGCCAAGCCCGACCCCGACGTCTACCTCGCCGCCCTCGACCGGCTCGGTGCGACCGCCGACCAGGCCGTCGCCATCGAGGACTCGCCCCATGGCGTCGCCGCCGCCAAGGCGGCCGGCCTGGCCTGTGTCGCGGTCCCCAACCGCATCACCGCCCCGGGCGACTTCTCCGCGGCCGATCTCGTCGTCGACTCGATGGTCAGCCTCACCCTCGCCGAGCTCCATCGTCGTTTCGGCTGAGGGCCTGCGGGCGGTTCAGGGGGTGTGGTCGGAGAGGAAGCCGGCGATCGCGGCGTGGGTCTCGTCGAGCACCTCGTCGTCCTTCCACCGCTGGAGGTAGGTGACGTTCGGGAACCGCTCGGCCAGCGCGTCGGAGATCTCCGGGGGATGGTAGAGATCGTTGCCCTTCAACAACAGGACCGGCGTGTCGATCCCCTCGACCTCGTCAGGGGTCGCGGTGCACACGAACTCGTGGTCCCACATGTTCGAGCGGAACGATGCCCACGCGGCATCGTCGGCCTCGGGGTGCGCCTCGCGGATCTCGGCCGCCCACCCGTCGAAGATCTCGTAGAACGCGCTGCGGTTGGCCTCGCTCACCCCCACAGGCTGGAGCATCACCGCCGACGAGAAGCGCTCGGGCGCGACCTGCAGGAGGGCGGCGATGTAGGGACCGCCGATGCACATGCCCACGACGTGGCAGCGATCGATGTCGAGGTGGTCGAGCAGCGCGAGCTGGTCGGCGGTGTAGGTGGCCCAGCCATCGGAGGCCGACACCGGGGCCCTCGATCGACCGGCGTTGCGCTGGTCCATGGCGATGACCCGATAGCGATCGGCCAGCGCGGTGCGGGGATCCCACGGCGAGTTGTCCCAGGCCGCGACCGTCGAGCGCATGCCGCCGGGTGCGATCAACAAGACGGGGTAGCCGTCGTCGGGACCGAGCAGGTCGTAGTGGATTGTGGCGCCGTCATGCTCGAAGCTGGGCATGCCCCTTCTCTAGCACCTGTTCGTGCGCGGCGCGAGTGGGTCGGCACCGAATCGGGCCCATAGGATCGGGACCGTGAGCTTCCCCCAGCGCCGTCTCCGCCGTCTCCGCCGCACTCCAGCGCTGCGGCGCATGGTGGCCGAGACGCGGCTGGCGCCTGACGACCTCATCGCACCGCTGTTCGTGCGCGAGGACATCGCCGAACCCCAGCCCATCGGCTCGCTGCCGGGCATCGTGCAGCACACGCGCGAGTCGCTCCGCAAGGAGGTCGCCGAGCTGCGCGACCTCGGCGTGCCCGCCGTCATCCTCTTCGGCATCCCCGCGGTCAAGGACGCGCGGGGGAGTGGCGCGTTCGACCCACAGGGCATCGTGCAGCTGGCGCTGCGGGACCTGCGTGACGAGGTCGGTTCCGACATGGTGCTCATCACCGATCTCTGCGTCGACGAGTACACCGACCACGGCCACTGCGGGGTCGTCACCGTCACCGGCGAGGTCGACAACGACGCCACCCTCGACATCTACGCCGAAACCGCGATCGCCCAGGCCGATGCGGGGGCCGACATCGTCGCTCCGAGCGGAATGATGGACGGCCAGGTCATGGTGATCCGCGACGCGCTCGACGACGAGTCGTTCGAACAGGTCGCCATCATGGCCTATGCCGCCAAGTACGCCTCGGGCCTCTACGGCCCGTTCCGCGAGGCCGTCGACGTGACCATCGCCGGGGGTGGCGACCGGAAGGGCTACCAGCAGGACTGGCACAACGCCCGCGAGGCCATCCAGGAGATCCGCGAGGACGTCGACGAGGGGGCCGACATCGTCATGGTCAAGCCCGCGCTCAGCTACCTCGACGTCATCGTGCGGGCACGTGCCGAGCTCGACGTCCCCATCGCCGCCTACCACGTGTCGGGCGAGTACTCGATGGTGAAGGCGGCGGCGGCCAACGGATGGATCGACGGCGACGCAGTCGCGGTCGAACAGATCACCGCCATCAAGCGGGCCGGCGCCGATCTCATCCTCACCTACTTCGCACGCGACCTGGCCGAGGCGCTCACATGACCGACCCGACCAACGACTCCCTCTTCGAGCGCGCCCAGGCGGTGATACCCGGAGGCGTCAACTCGCCGGTGCGGGCCTTCCGGTCCGTCGGGGGAACCCCGTACTTCGTCGAGCGCGGTGAAGGCGCCTACGTCACCGACGTCGAGGGCAACCGCTACTGCGACTACGTGCAGAGCTACGGGGCGTCGATCCTCGGACACGCCCATCCCGCGGTCGTCGAGGCGGTCCGCGAGGCCGCGCTCAGCGGCACCACCTTCGGCGCTCCCACCGAGCGTGAGGTGCTCATGGCCGAGGAGCTGGTGAGCCGGGTGCCGGGCCTGGAGATGGTGCGCCTGGTGTCGAGCGGGACCGAGGCCACCATGTCGGCCATCCGGCTCGCCCGTGGCGCCACCGGACGTCCACGCATCCTCAAGTTCGCAGGCAACTACCACGGACACATGGACTCGCTGCTGGTGGCCGGTGGCAGCAGCGTCGCCGAGGACGCGACCTCCGACTCGGCCGGCGTGACCGAAGGAGCGGTGGCCGACACGATCGTCGCCCCCTACAACGTGGTGCCCGAGATCTCATCCGACGTGGCGGTCGTCGTCGTCGAACCGGTGGCGGCCAACATGGGGCTCGTCCCACCAGCGCCCGGCTTCCTCGGGGGGCTGCGGACCGCCTGCGACCAAGCGGGTGCGCTGCTGATGTTCGACGAGGTCATCACCGGGTTCCGGCTCGGCGTCGGCGGGGCCACCGAGCGGTTCGGGGTGACCCCGGACCTGTGGGCGTTCGGCAAGGTGATCGGGGGCGGGCTCCCGGTCGGAGCATTCGGTGCATCACGAGAGCTGATGGCCCACCTGTCGCCGCTCGGACCCGTCTACCAGGCGGGGACACTGTCGGGGAACCCGCTGGCCACCGCCGCCGGGCTGGCCGCCCTCGCCGAGCTCGACGCCGGCGCCTACCTCCAGCTCGACTCGATCGCGGCCCGCCTGGCCGACGGACTGGCTGCGGCCATCGGCTCGGCAGGCGTGTCGGTGCAGGTTCCCCGCGTCGGTCCCCTCGTTGGGCTCTTCTTCGGCGACACCCCGGTGACCGACTTCCCGAGTGCCCAGATCAGCGGAGGCACCGGGGCATACCGTCGCTTCTTCGCCGCCATGCTCGAGCGCGGCGTGGCTCTGGCTCCGGGACCCTATGAGGCGCTGTTCCCGAGCCTGGCCCACACCGATGCCGACATCGATCGCACCGTCGATGCTGCCGCTGAGGCGGCGAGCGAGCTGGGCGACTGAGGGTCCTCAGTCGTCGCCGGCGGCGAGATCGAGCTCCTCGCCACCTTCGACCGCTTCGAGCGCTTCGGTCAGCTCGACGATGTCGTCGCCCTCCTCGTCGGCCCCTCCGTGGGTGACCCGTTCATAGAGCACCACCTCGAGGAGCTCGACGTCGGAGAGGTCGTCGGCGAAGGCAGGCATGACGCCGAACTCGCCGGCGACGTGGGCGCCGCCCTCGCGGTCGGGGTCACCGATCACCTCGCCCTCGAAGGCGTCGGAGCCCTGGAGGACGTAGTCGGCGTGGCTCTGCCAGTCGGGGAACGTGGCCAGCACCTCGCCATCGCTCAGTTGGCGGCCGACGCCACCGCCGCCGGCGGCACCGTGGCACCCCGAGCAGCTCGCCTCGTAGATCTCGCCGCCGGCCTGGACGGGGCCGGCCGCCTCGGGGGCATCGAGGGTCCCGACGTAGATGGGCGCCCAGAAGATGAGCCCGGCCAGCACCGGCACCGCCCAGATGGGGATGCGGGGGCGCCGCAGCGAGGCCTCGACGTAGGGGGGGACCGGTTCGGGTTCGACCGGTTCGGGCTCGGCCGGCGCGGCCGGTGCGGGAGTCGCCGGTTGGGCAGCGGGGCTGACCTCGGTCCCGGAGGACTCCGGCGCTGCCGGCGATGCCGGGGTCTCGCCGGCGTCACCGCCGCCAAGGCCGAGCGCGGCCCGACGTTCACGGGAGCGCTGTAGCAGGTGCTCGGGGATCTCGGTCAACACGTCCTCCGCTGACGATCGGTCCCGGCCCGGCACGAAGCGTGGGCCAGTCGGGGCCACTCTAGGCAACGGTGTGGTGCTCCGGCCAAGCCGGAGGGAGCCAGGCTGCGCGGAGGACCGGTCGATGTGCTCGCGCCGAAGCGATCGTGCTAAACCTCAGGTGCCCTGATCGGAGTTGGCCCTTCCTCGCGGGTAGGGTCGTGAGTGGATTCACGAGGAGGTGTCCGCCAGTGGTTTCCTTCGTGGCCTCGAGCCTGATCGCCCTGGTTCTGGCCGCTGCGATCATCCCGTTTCGCAAGCGCCGGCCGGTGGGCACCCCGCTCACCTGGGGCGAAGCCATGGCGGCCGCGGTCTTCGTGTTCTTCCTCTTGTTCTGGGCCTACGGCGTGGTGCCCAACCAGTGGCTGCTGCTGGCCGACAACGAATGGGGCTGGCGGTCCGACAAGATGGTGTACGGACCGGGGGGCGTGATCGACGCCTTGCCCTTCGACGTCAACTACGTGCACCTGCGCGACCTCGTCGCGGTCGTGATCTACGGCATGATCCTCGTGGCCAACGTGGCGCTGTGGATGGTCTGGCAAGGTCGCGGCAAGGAGAAGGCTCCCGAGGTCCCGACCTCGTCCTATGGACGCCCGCTCGTGAGGAGCAACTGATCATGGCCCGAACCGATGCCAACCCCCCGATGCCCGAGTTCCGCGACGACTATGTCCTCCAAGAGGTCGACGCGGCCTGGCTCTCGGCTGCGGTCAAGCCCAAGCAGTTCATCCACATCGATCAGTCCGAGTGCATCATGTGCGAGGGCTGTGTCGACATCTGTCCGTGGAAGTGCATCCACATGGTGCAGCCGGAGGCCATCGATGAGGCCATCGGCACCGAGCTTCCCGGCACCGACCCGAGCGACCACGTCATCTTCACCATCGACGACGACGTGTGCACCCGTTGCGCGCTCTGTGTCGACCGGTGCCCCACCGGCGTGATCATCCTCGGACGTATTGGCGATCCAGATCCCAACGGCGACGCCCACCAGCGCACCAACACCCACGGCTACGGCTACGGGATGAGGCTCGGCTGAGGTGGGCACCGAACGAGTGAGGGAGTAAGCCCCAACAGTGGCGACGTCGATGCAGGACAAGTTGAGCGATCTGGGCGATCGGGTCCAGGGCTCACAAGCGTGGAACTCGATCTTCCGACCCGGATCGATCTTCCGGAAGGGCTACTCCGACAGCCCCCGGAACCGGTCCTACGTGATCATGAACAGCGTGCTGTACCACCTTCACCCGGTGAAGACGAAGCGTCACGCGGTGAAGGTCAGCTACACCCTGTGCCTTGGTGGGTTGAGCTTCTTCTTGTTCATCCTCCTCACGGTCACCGGCATCTTCTTGATGTTCTTCTACCGTCCCACCGCCGCCGCGGCATGGGACGACATGTTCGCCCTGCAGACCTCGATCACCTTCGGACTGCTGGTCCGCAACATGCACCGATGGGGGGCGCACCTCATGGTGCTGTCGGTGTTCTTGCACATGGCCCGGGTCTTCTACCACGGCGCCTACAAGCCGCCCCGCGAGTTCAACTGGGTGATCGGGGTCATCCTGTTGACCCTCACCCTGCTGCTGTCGTTCACCGGCTACCTGCTCCCATGGGACCAGCTGTCGCTGTGGGCGGTGACGGTGGGCACCAACATGATGGGCTACACACCGGTGTTCGGCGACCAGGTCCGGTTCGTGCTGCTCGGCGGAGCCGAGATCGGCAGCGACACCCTGATTCGCTGGTACGTGCTGCACGTGCTGATGTTGCCCTTCGTGATCGTCATCTTCATGGCCATCCACTTCTGGCGAGTTCGCAAGGACGGAGGCATCTCGGGCCCGCTGTAGGCCCGCGAGAGACACCATGACCGAGATCCCAGAACACCTGCGCAAGCGGGCCGAAGAAGCCCGCAAGAAGGCCGAAGCCAAAAAGGCCGGCGGCGATGCCGCCGGCGACCAGGCCGCGCCCGCCCCAGCCGGCGGCGAGGCGGCTGCGCCCTCCGAGGCCGAGAGCCGCATCCCCGCCCACCTGCTCGAGCGGTCCAAGGCCGCCAAGGACCGCGCCGCCGGTGGTGGCGCCGAGGCGGGCACCGGTGCGGGCACCGCGGTGGCCACCGCGCCCGCCGGTGGTGGTGTCGCCACCGCACCCCAACCCACCGCCACCGGTCCCGGCGGCCACACCCAGCGCCTGCTCACCGTGGTCAAGTCCGGGTCGATCCAAGACGTCAGGGCCACCCCGGTCGACAAGGTCCACACCTGGCCACACCTGCTGGCGGTCGAGTTCGTCGCCGCCCTGGCCGTCACCGCGTTCTTGTTGATCTTCTCGATCTTCGTGAACGCCCCGCTGCTGGCTCTGGCCAACCTCAACGAGACGCCGAACCCGTCGAAGGCCCCGTGGTACTTCCTCGGCCTCCAGGAACTGCTCACCATGTTCCACCCGATGGTCGCGGGTGTGACCATCCCCGGCATCGGCATCTTCGTACTGATCCTCGCCCCCTACATCGACCAGAACTCGAGCTCCAAGCCCGAAGACCGCAAGTTCGCGGTCTCGCTGTTCACCATGTTCATGATGTTCTGGGCGGTCCTCACCATCGTCAGCTCGTTCTTCCGGGGACCCGGCTACAACTTCGTGTTCCCGTGGTCCGAAGGGCTGTTCTTCGAGCTGTGATGTCTGCTGTCGTCACCCCCAACCGGCCCATCGGGCCACCCAGGAGAGGATTGCGATGAGTCCTGTCATCGTTGTCGCCATCGTTGCGCTGGTCGTGCTGGCCGGTGTCGGCGTCATCGCGTCGGCCCGCCGCCGCGACACCGACCTCGCCGTGGGCGAGCTGTCCCGCGAGACCCGGACGCGAGATCGCAAGAAGCCCGCCCCGCTCGAGGATCAGACGCCCGAGGGCGGCCGCAGCTACGAGGCGGCGGCCAGGCAGGAGCCGTCGAAGGAGATCGAGCCGGCCGAGTCCGCCGCGCCGGTCGAGTGGACCCCGCCCGACCCCGAACTGGTGGGAGTCAGCCGCCGCCAGTTCTTCAACCGCAGCATCGTCGCCTTCATGGGCCTCGGCATCACCGGCTTCGGCACGGCGGTGGTCACCTTCCTCTGGCCGGGCGAGACCGAGGGTTTCGGCGCGTCCATCAACCTGGGCAGGGTCGACGAGGTCAAGCAGAGCGTCCGCGACGGCAACGGCTTCTTCTACGTGCCCGAGGGTCGCCTGTGGGTCACCGAGTTCCCCGCCGAGGCCCTCCCCCAGGCAGAGCAGGTCTACAGCGCACCCGAGCTGGCCGGGATGCAGGCCGGGCTCATCGCGCTGTGGCAGACCTGTCCCCACCTGGGATGCCGCGTGCCCGAGTGCGTCCCCTCGCAGTGGTTCGAGTGCGGCTGCCACGGGTCGCAGTACAACCGGGTCGGCGAGTACAAGGCTGGTCCCGCCCCGCGAGGCATGGACCGCTTCGTCATGGAGGTCGACGACCGCAACAACTTCATCGTCGACACCGGAACCATCATCCCCGGTCCGCCCAAGGGAACCAACACCACCGGCCAGGAGGCCGAAGGTCCCAACTGCGTCTCCGATGCGGCGGGCCACTGATCCATGGAGATCTCGAACGTGATCGATCCCGTCGCGGCATCGCTGGCCGACCTGTCGGTCCTGGCGAGCACCCAACGCACCATCGGCATGGTCATCGTCGCGCTCCTGGCCATCGCCGGGGTGGCGGCGTTCTGGTTCAACACGCGCAAGGCCCGTCCCGAGCTCGGTGCCGAGCTCGAGCTGGCACCCAACCGCAAGCCCTACTACGACGACGAGGAGCTCGAAGGAAAGGTCCTCGATCGCGTCCTCGGGCTGGCGCTGGTCCTCATCGCCATCATCGCGGTCGGTCTGCCCCTGTACTGGCTGGCCGAGCCCGGTCGCCAGACCGGTGCCGAGATCGCCTACGAGGGCGACCCCGACGATCCCGACGACATGGGGATCTTCGCCGGTCGCGGTGAGGGCCTCTACCTCGAGCAGGGCTGCGGCGACTGCCACGGCGGTGTCCAGGGTGGGTTCCGCGACCACATCCTGTTGGACTCCGAGGGCGACTTCGTGGCCCAGGTCCCCTGGAAGGCGCCGGCCCTCGACACCGTCACGCTGCGGTACAGCCGCGAGGAGATCGAGTACGTCCTGAACCACGGACGTCCCGGCACTCCCATGCAGGCCTTCGGTGCTCCCGGCGGTGGTCCGCTCACCAGCCAGCAGATCGACAACCTGATCGACTACCTCTACTTCGTCGCCATCGACGAGGAGGAGGCGAAGGCCGCAGCCACCGAAGAGGTCGAGCGCTCGATCGACGAAGGCGAGTTCGACAGCGTCGGTGAGGCGGTGTTCAACCTGGGTCTCAACAGCGGCTTCGCCGGCGGTGCCTACAGCTGCGGGCGGTGCCACACCCAGGGTTGGGCCTACGGAGAGCCCCTCGAACCCGGAGGCGGTGGCACCGTCGGGTTCTCGTTGCGCGACGGGTCGACCCTGAGCCGGTTCCCCTCCGAGGAGAACCACTACGAGTTCGTGTTCTCCGGGTCAGAGGACGGCGTCGGCTACGGCGTCGGTGGCCAGGGGTCGGGCCGGATGCCCGGCTTCGGGCAGATGCTCACCGAAGAGCAGATCCAGGCCGTCATCGAGTACGAGCGGGGGCTGTAAGTGACCGAACTGTTCGATCTCACCTTCGCGGCGATCGCCTGGGAGCCCGAGATCCGCGGCGCGCTCGCGGTGCTCATCGGCTTCACCGTGCTGTGCGGTTCGGTCTATCTGCTGCTCGCCACCAACAACGGTGCCCGCACCGGCCTGCTCCTCGCCCTCACCGGGCTGTTCGGGTGGTGCGGGATCATGGGCATCGTCTGGACCGCCTACGGCATCGGCTGGGTCGGCGAGGAGCCGCAGTGGAGCCCGCTCGAGGTCAACTTCGAGGATCTGGCCGCCGCCGAGACCGAGGCGGTCGCCGAGGACCCCACCCTGTCGGACTGGGAGCCGATCGAAGAGGGCACCCCGGACTTCGGCGAGCTGCAGGCGACCACCCTCGAAGCGCTGACCCAGCAGGGCACACCGCCACCGTTCGACAGCCAGGACCGCATCTTCATCCACGAGATGTTCGAGACCGGTGGCAAGCCCGAACCCGACAGCGACGCCACGATCGACCGGGTCACCAACCGCATCGCCACCACCTTGCAGCTCACCCATCCCCCGCACCACGCGGTGGTGCTCGTGCAAGAGACCGTCGATCCCGGCGAGCCGGTGCCCGGTGAACCACCCCCGACCCCTGAGCCCGACGAGGACGCGCCGATGGTCGCCCTCGTGCTCATCCGCGACCTCGGCAACCTTCGGTTCACCCCGGCCGCGTTCACGTTCTTCTCCTTCGTCCTGTTCGGCATCCTCGCCAACGCGCTGCACCGGCGCGACAAGCTCGAGGCCGAGAACCGGGCCCAAGCCGAGCCGGCGGGGGTCTAGGCGGGGTGGGGCAGTACCTCCCGCTCGTGGTCATCGCCGTGCTGGCGGTGTTGTTCGGTCTGATCAACGTCGCCATGTCGCGGCTGGTCAACCCACCGCGCCCCGACTCGATCAAGACGTCGCCCTACGAGAGCGGCATCGTGCCCCAGCGCGACACCCCCGAGCGCTTCCCGGTGCGCTTCTACCTGATCGCCATGATCTTCGTGATCTTCGACATCGAGATCATCTTCTTGTACCCGTTCGCCACCATGTTCCGCGAGCTCGGTCTGTTCGGTCTGGTGGCCGTCGCCATCTTCGCCTTCGCCGTGTTCGAGTCCTTCGTCTACCTGTTGAGCAAGGGCGCGCTCGACTGGGGTCCGTCCCAGCGCGCTCGGCGCAGCGAGGTGGTCGACCCGGGTCGCACCGCCGGCACGACGATCCGTAGGGTGGGGCTCGACGGACGCGAGCAGGAGGTGGCCTGATGCCCAAGGCGGGCGGCTTCCTCACCGAGGGCTTCGGTGGGCTCGAGCACAACTTCATCACCGGCAAGCTCGAAGACGTCGTGCGGTGGTCCCGTGCCCGCAGCTCCTGGCCCGCCCAGTTCGGCCTGGCCTGCTGCGCGATCGAGATGATGGCCACCGGGGGACCGCACTACGACCTCGCCCGCTACGGCATGGAGGTCTTCCGGGCATCGCCACGGCAGGCCGACGTCATGATCGTCGCCGGCCGTGTGTCCCAGAAGATGGCTCCGGTGCTGCGCCAGATCTATGACCAGATGATGGAGCCCAAGTGGGTCATCTCCATGGGGGTCTGCGCGTCGAGCGGTGGCATGTTCAACAACTACGCCATCGTCCAGGGCGTCGACCAGGTCGTGCCGGTCGACGTCTACGCACCCGGGTGTCCACCAGGACCCCAGACCCTCATGCACGCCATCTTGACCCTGCACCACAACATCGAGACCGGTGAGCTGCTGCGCCGCAGGGCCGGCAGCGGCGCCGGTGCCGAGATCACCGTCGAACAGCGCGACGGCCAGACGACCGACTCGATGGTCACCGTCCCGATCGCCCCCACCGAGAAGGTCTGACCGATGGCCGACGATGCTGCGGTCGGCGAGACCGACGACGCTCGTGAAACCGAGCACGAGGAGCCCGAGACCCCCCAGCCCGAACAGCTCCACGGAGCTGCGGTCACCCGCCCTCGCGGCGAGACGGTCCTGCACCCCTCCCGTGAGCAGTACCTCGACGTGGTCCGGACCCTGGTCGAGGAGGGCTACCTGCAGTGCGTCGACCTCACCGCCGCCGACTACCTCGGCCACCCCGGCCGCACCGATCTCCCCGAGGGCATCGAGCCCGAACGCTTCGAGGTCGTGGTCGGGCTCATCAACCACTTCGAGCGCCGGCGCGTCCGCATCCGGGTCCAGGTGCCCGCCGACGACCCCACGATCGACTCGCTCTTCGAGCTGCACCCGGGGACCGAGGCGCTCGAGCGCGAGGTGTACGACATGTTCGGCATCACCTTCCGAGGCCATCCCGATCCCTCCCGCATCCTGATGCCCGAGACCTGGGAAGGCCACCCCCTGCGACGTGACTACGACCAGGGCCGCATCCCGGTCCAGTTCAAGGGCGCACCCGCGCAGCGCTGATCACCGACGAACCCCATGACCACCACCGAACCCACCCCAGACACCTCCGAGACCGCGCCAGACCCCGACACCGACCAGGTCGAGGCCAGGGTCGCGTCGCGCGCCCGCGCCATCTCACGCATGTGGGACCAAGGCGCCTACCTGCGCATGTCCGAGGCCGAGGCCCGCGCCTTCGAGGATGCCGGCGGCTCGGGCGAGGACACCATGATCCTCAACATGGGTCCCCAGCACCCCAGCACCCACGGCGTGCTGCGGCTCATGGTCGAGCTCCAAGGTGAGACGGTCCTGCGCACCAAGCCGGTCATCGGCTACCTGCACACCGGCATGGAGAAGACCGGCGAGGACCTCACCTACCTGCAGGGGCCCACCAACACCACCCGCATGGACTACGCCTCGCCGTTGTTCAACGAGCTGGTGTTCTCGCTCGCCACCGAGAAGCTGCTCGGCATCGAGGTCCCCGCGCGGGCCACCTGGATCCGCATGCTCATGTGCGAGCTCAACCGCGTGTCGTCGCACCTGCTGTTCATGGCCACCAACGGCATGGACCTCGGCGCGGTCTCGATGATGCTCTACGGGTGGCGCGAGCGTGAAGAGGTCCTGCGGTTCTTCGAGAAGGTCACCGGACTGCGGATGAACCACAACTACATCCGACCCGGTGGCGTCGCGGCCGACCTGCCCGATGGCTGGCGCGACGACGTCCTGCGCCTGCTCGAGATGATCCCGCCCCGTCTCGACGAGTACGACGTGTTGCTCACCGGACAGCCCATCTGGCGCAACCGCCTCCAGGGTGTCGGCCTGCTCACCAGCGACGAGGCGCTCGCGCTCGGCACCACCGGACCGCTGCTGCGCTCCACCGGCTACGCCTGGGACCTGCGCCGCGACGAGCCGTACCTCGCCTACGACCAGGTCGACTTCGACGTCATCGTCGGCACCTACGGTGACTGCTTCGACCGCTACGCCATCCGCCTCCACGAGATCCGCGAGTCGCTGCGCATCGTCGGCCAGATCCTCGAGGCGATGCCCACCGGCGACTACCGCGTGCAGGACAAGAAGGTCACCCCGCCGCCTCGGGCCCGCATCGACGAGTCGATGGAAGCGCTCATCCACCACTTCAAGATCTTCACCGAGGGCTTCAAGGTTCCCGAGGGCGAGGTCTATGCCGCCGTCGAATCGCCCCGAGGCGAGCTGGGCTGCTACATCGTGTCCGATGGCTCGGCCCAGCCCATGCGCATGCACATCAGAGGACCGTCGTTCGTGAACCTCCAGACCCTTCCCCACCTGATGCAGGGGGGCCTCATCGCCGACGCGGTGGCCAACATCTCCTCGGTCGACCCGATCCTCGGTGAGGTCGATCGCTGATGGCTCGTCTCACCGACGCCAACGTCGCACTCGCCAACCAGATCATCTCCCGCTACCCGCGCAAGCGGTCGGCGCTCATCCCCCTGCTGCACCTGTCCCAGGAGCAGAACGGCTACATCACCGAGGACGCCATGGTCCACATCGCCGAGCTGGTCGATGTCACCCCCGCCCAGGTCTATGGCACCGCCACCTTCTACGAGATGTTCAAGTTCCATCCGGTGGGGCGCTACGTGGTCAACATCTGCGGCACCATGTCGTGCGCGCTGCTCGGAGCCGGCGAGCTGATCCACCGGGCCGAGGAGACCCTCGGCGTCCGGGTCGGCGGCACCACCGACGACGGCCTGATCACCCTCGAACAGGCCGAATGCCAGGCCGCCTGCACCGAAGCCCCCTGCCTGCAGGTCAACTACCGGTTCCGCTACCGGGTCACCCCCGACGAGCTCGACCAGCTCATCGCCGACCTGCGTGCCGGAACCCTCGCCGACGAGATCCCGCCCCACGGCAGCCTCGCTCGGGTCCGCCAGCAGATCCCCGCCGACCGGTGGGTGGGTCCCGTCGCTCCCGAAGACGTCGACGGCGAACCGCCGTGGATGCCCGCCCCCGAGGAGGCGTCCTCGTGACGACCACCGGCACCACCTATCCGTGGGCGGTCGGCTTCGTGGCCGGCGACCGTCCCCAGGTCGTCACCGAGCGCTTCCAGTACGAGGACTCGTTCACCCTGGCCCGCTACGAGGCCACCGGCGGCTACGAGGGACTCGAGGCGGCGTTGGCCAAGGCGCCGAACGAGGTCCACGACGACGTCCGCGGGGCGACCGTGCTCGGCCGTGGCGGCGCCGGGTTCCCCGCCGGCATCAAGTGGGGCCTCATGCCCGCCGGGGTCACGCCCCGCTACCTCGTCGTCAACGGCGACGAGTCCGAGCCGGGCACCTACAAGGACCGCCTCCTGATGGAGCGCGACCCCCACCAGCTCATCGAGGGCAGCCTCATCTGCGCCTATGCCATGGGCCTGTCCCAGGTGTTCCTCTACGTGCGCGGCGAGATGGCCCTGGCCCAGGAGCGGGTGGCCACCGCGCTCAACGAGGCCTACGCCGCGGGCTATGTCGGCACCAACATCCTCGGCACCGACTTCTCGATCGACATCGTCCTGCACTGGGGAGCCGGTGCCTACGTCGTCGGTGAGGAGACCGCCCTGCTCGAGAGCCTCGAGGGCAACCGCGGCGAGCCGCGCTTGAAGCCGCCGTACTTCCCGGCCGCCATCGGCCTCTACGGCAAGCCCACCATCGTCAACAACGTCGAGACCCTGGCCAACCTGCCGTGGCTCATGCGCAACGGGATCGAGGCCTACACCGCCATCGGCTCCGAGACCTCGCCCGGAACCCGCATGCTCGCCGTCTCCGGCCACGTCGCCCGGCCCGGGGTGTTCGAGATCGTCAACGGCACCACCACCTTCCGCGACGTCATCTTCGGCGACGAGTTCGCCGGTGGCATCCGCGACGGCAACGAGCTCAAGGCGTTCGTCCCCGGAGGTGGGTCAGCACCCTGGTTCACCGAGGAGCAGCTCGACCTCCCCTTCGAGGCCAAGCCGGTCGGCGCCGCCGGATCGATGCTCGGCTCGGGGGCGATCATGGTCATGGACGACACGACCGACATCCCCGCTGCCGCGCTCACCCTCTGCCGCTTCTACGCCCACGAGTCGTGCGGCCAGTGCACCCCCTGTCGCGAGGGCGCCACCTGGCTCGAGAACATCCTCCGCCGGATCGTCGACGGCTACGGCACCCGCCGCGACCTGCAGATGCTGGTCGAGGCCGGATCGACGATCTCGCCCGGTGCCTTCCCCCACGCCTCGTCCGAGCGTCTGGGGCTCGACGCCAACCCCTTCCCCTACAAGATGACCACGATCTGTCCCATCGGCCCCTCCGCCTACGTGCCGGTGCACTCCGCCCTCACGCTGTTCCCCGAGGACTTCGAAGCCCGCGTGGCCGCCAACGGCGACGGTCCCCGACCCATCCCGGTCACCGTCGCATCCAACCCCGCCGGAGGTGGCTCATGACCGACGTGTCGCGCCGAGCCGCCGAGGAGACGGTGTCGCTCACGATCAACGGCAAGGAGGTCAGGGCCCGTCTCGGCGAGCAGCTGATCGACGCCTGCGAGCGCCACGGCGTCTACATCCCCCGGTTCTGCTATCACCCGCGCATGACCCCGGTCGGCAAGTGCCGCCAGTGCATCATCGAGGTCGACACCGGTCGGGGCATGCAGCTGCAGCCGTCGTGCATGCTCACCGTCTCCGACAACATGGCCGTCGACACCGAGTCCGAGCTGACCAAGCAGGTCCAAGAGGGCGTGCTCGAGCACCTGCTCATCAACCACCCGCTCGACTGCCCGGTGTGCGACAAGGGTGGCGAGTGCCCGCTGCAGGACCAGGCGTACTCGCACGGACCGGGTGAGAGCCGATTCGTCGAACAGAAGCGCAACTTCGAAAAGCCCATCCCGATCAGCGATCTCGTCTACCTCGACCGTGAACGCTGCATCCTCTGCGACCGCTGCACCCGCTTCGCCGACGAGGTGGCCGGCGACCCGCTCATCCACTTCGTCGACCGCGCCAACGAGACCCAGGTCAACACCTTCCCCGACGAACCGTTCGCCTCGTACTTCTCGGGCAACACCGTCCAGATCTGTCCCGTCGGGGCGCTCACGGCCACCCCGTACCGGTTCAAGGCCCGACCCTGGGACCTCGAAGCGGCCGAGTCCACCTGTCAGAGCTGTTCGGTCGGGTGCCGCATCAACATCGACACGTCCCGCAACCGGGTGCTCCGCTACAACGGCGTCGACGCCGACCCGGTCAACTGGGGCTGGCTGTGCGACGCCGGGCGCTTCAACTTCGAGAACGTCCACCACGACGATCGACTGTCCACCCCGCTGCTGCGTGGCGACGCCGGTGAGCTCGCACCCGCCACCTGGGCAGAAGCGCTCGGCACCACCACCGACGTGCTGCGCCGGTCGCTCGACGGGGCCGGCTCCGGTTCGATCGCGGTGCTCGGCGGTGCTCGGCTCACCAACGAGGACGCCTACGCGTGGACCAAGTTCGCCAAGGGTGTGCTGGGCACCGACCACGTCGACGCCCAGCTCGGCGACGGGCTCCCTGCCGAGGTCGTGCTCGGCATGCCCCGTGCCACCATCGACCAGGCTGCGAGCAAGGGCGGCACCGTCCTGATCCTCGGCCCCGACCTCAAAGAAGAGCTGCCGGTGCTCTACCTGCGGCTTCGCCACGCAGCGGTGTTCGACGACGCCACCCTGGTCGAGATCACCCCCACCGACACCGGACTCACCCGTCACTCCACGGCCTCGATCCACCCCACACCGGGGCACAC
>JBKGZW010000128.1:0-8116 GCA_046543225.1 Acidimicrobiales bacterium | reverse complement strand
CATGTCCGATGCGCTCGCCGTGGGGCTCGAAGGCTCCGCCACCCACGAGATCACCGCCGAGATGTCACCGCCGCACCTTCCCGCGCCGGTGCTGTCCACCCCGTCGATGATCCAGCTGATCGAGGCGACCTGTCTCTCGACGGTGCAACCCCACCTCCCCGAGGGACACACCACCGTCGGCACCCACGTGTGTGTCAGTCACGACAAGGCGGCCATGGCCGGCGAGTCGGTCGAGGTCAGCTGCCGGCTGACCGAGATCGACCGGCGCCGCCTCACCTTCGAGATCTCGGTGACCTGCGGCGACCGGGTGCTGTCCCAGGGAACCCACCAGCGGGCGCTGATCGACCTCGACCGCTTCGGCTGAGACCCTGCCCGAAGGTCGCAAGCGCGCGGGTGGCGATCGACCGCGACATCGAACGGCACAGCTTCGGTTGGTGCCATGACACCCGTGGTCGCGCCGTCAGGCTTGTGCCGCGACGGAGGCGAGGGGGTGGCGCTTCACCTCGACGACCTTGACGCGTACCGAACCCGTGTCGCCTCCTCGTCCAGAAGCCACTCCCGGAGGGTCTATTGCGATCGCATCTTTGGCGTGGATCCCACCGGTACGGGGCCGGTCGCTATTCCTACAACCTCAGTGCCGCAATGGAGCCCGCCCGATTTGGGGCGGGATACCGGTGGGGCCCACACCTTCACACTAACATTTACTGAAGTTGTAGGAATAGCTTGACGGCACCAGACTTCTCGTCGAACATGAGACTGGCCCGCACCGGAGAAGTGCGGGCCAGTCCGAGATCGCCAACACTGGGCGACCACTTGCACGCCTGAGTCTAGTGGTGGCGGTCTCCAATGCCAGAAGGCCATGAACAGGAGACCCTATGGATCCCCACGACCCCCGCTGTCCGGCTGGGCACGAGCCGGACCGTCCGCCCGCGTCTGAGTGTGACCACTGCTGGCAGATCGCCGAGCTCCAGCGGCTGGCAACCCCGCGAACCGTGCCTGAAAGTGCGAACCGTGCGTCGAGTGTCACACCCCCTTTGCAAGATGGGAGCTGTCAAGCGCGAACCGACGGAGACTTCCCCGTGTCACCCCACACGCAGCACCTGCCGAACACCGACCAGCCCGCCGCTCAGCCAAGCACGACCCATAGACGCAAGGTAGGTTCGTCCCTCAACGGGGAGCGACGACCAGGGGGCGGCACGTCGTGACGAGTTACCGCGACTTCTTCCGCAAGGCATTGGCCGATCCGGAGGCCGAGCCGCACCCGCACCAGCAGGTGCTCGGCGACAAGGGTCTCCCCACGGTGCTCACCGCACCGACGGGCACCGGCAAGACCGAGGCTGCGATCATCGGCCACCTCTATCGCCGCCATGGGCACCCGGAGGAATCAGTCCGTTCCAGCACCCCTCGTTGGCTGGTTGTTGCCCTTCCAACCCGCGGCCTCGTCGAGCAAACACTGGACCGCATCGGCACCTGGGTCGAGAACCTTGGCCTGGCCGGGCAGGTCGACGTGCATGCCGTGATGGGCGGCGAAGGGTGGGACGATCGGGCCTGGCGTTCGGTGCCCGAGCACGACGCCGTGTTCGTCGGGACCGTCGACATGTTGCTGTCCCGCGCGCTCAACCGCGGCTACGCCGACAGTCGATGGTCTTGGCCGATCTCGTTCGGGCTGTTCAATAACGGCACCCAGTGGGTCTTCGACGAGGTTCAGCAGATGGAGCTGGCGACGGTGAACTCCCGGCAGCTGCAGGCGTTCCGTGATTCGCTCGGGACGCTGTTGCCCACGCAGTCCATGTGGATGTCAGCGACCCTCGACGAGGACCTGCTTCGCACCGTCGACGCCCCCGAGATCGCCTCCCACGTCGATGCGGTCTCGCTCGGCGATCCACCACCGGCGATGCAGCAACGACTCACCGCAGAGAAGACGGTGCGGGAGCTGCACCTCGAAGACCCCAAGCAGCGATCGGCCCAGGTCGCCGACCAGGTGCTCGCCCTGCACTCCGAAGCGGTGTCGGGTGCGGGGAGGGGGGTTCTCACCATCGTCGTCCTCAACACCGTTGGCCGTGCCCAGGAGCTGTACCGCCATCTCACCCGCAGCGACACTTCCGCTGACTGCCTCCTCCTTCACCGTCAGTTCCGTCCCGCAGAGCGGCGCCGACACACGGAGTTGGCACTGGCTCCGGTCGCCCCGGACGGAGCCGGTCGGATCGTGGTGTCCACCCAGGTGCTCGAGGCGGGCATCGACGTCGATGCCTCGGTGCTCGTCACCGAGCTCGCGCCGTGGTCCTCGATCGTGCAGCGGGCGGGGCGCTGCAACCGGGCAGGCCGCACGGACGGCGCGGTGCTGGGTTGGGTCGACCTCACCGAGAAGGAGGCTCCACCGTACGAGGCCGAGGACCTCGCCGCCGCGCGTGAGTCGCTCCGCTCGCTCGAGGGCTCGGCCGTCACCCCCCAGAGTCTCGCCGCCACCGGCCCTCCGCCCCGGCGCCGCATCCACCATGTGCTGCGTCGCCGCGATCTCTTCGAGCTGTTCGACACTAGTGCCGACCTGTCCGGCGATGCGCTCGATGTCAGCCAGTTCATTCGTGACGGTGAGGAGCGCGACATCCACCTCGCCTGGCGGGATGATCCCAACGAGGAGATGGACACCCCTCGCACCGACGAGCTGTGTCCGGTCCCGGTCTCGGGTGCACGTACCTGGCTGCGCTCGGACAAGCATGAGCTCTGGGTTGGCGATGCCCAGCGCGGCCGATGGCGGCGCGCCCGGGAAGCGGACCTGCGACCCGGTCATATGCTGGTGGCCAACGCTGGATCAGGAGGGTACGACCCTGATCTTGGCTGGGCCCCGAAGAGCAACCAGCATGTCGAGCCACTGCTGACGGGAGTGGAAAGGGCGTTCGGCAACGACATGGGAGTCGAGGCCGATCCCGCGTCGATGATCGGTACCTGGTACGGCCTCGACGATCACCTCGCTGATGTCGATCGGGTCGCCAACAAGGTGATTGATGCCATCGCGCCCGACCTCGCGACGCCGTTGCGACAGGCATGTGTGCATGCAGCGGCACTGCACGATCTGGGAAAGGCTCACCACGTGTGGCAGCGCGCCGCCCTGGCCGCTGGCGGTGAACAGCCACGGCCGGACGAGTTGGGGCTTATCGCAAAGACCCCTGGTCGAGGACGCCTGCGGTTTGAACAGCCCCACTTCCGCCATGAGCTGACGTCGCTGATCGCCCTCCGAGGTCACGCTTCGGCACTGCTCGACGGGACCCACGAACCCGAGCTCTGCTGCTACCTGGTCGCCGCTCACCACGGACGGGTCCGACTCACCGTTCGCAGCCTGCCGGGAGAGTCTGCCCCCAACGGCCAGCCGGTCGTGCTCGGAGTCGTCGACGGGAGCGAGCTGCCCGAGGTGCAGACCCCACTTGGACCAGCACCAGGCGGCCCGCTGCCCGTAGCGGCGGTGGCCGCCAGCTGGACCCGGGAGGCTCTGGCATTGCGTGACCGGCCCGACCTCGGCCCCTTCCGCCTGGCGTTCCTCGAAGCGGTCGTCCGCCTCGCCGACTGGGAAGCCAGCCGGCAGATCACCGACGTGGAGGCAGGGGCATGAGCACGATCCGGCTCGACGGTTGTACCAGTCAACCGCTTCTCAGCTACCTGTCAGCGCTCGGCGTGCTCGCCGCCGTAGGTGAGCAGCTCGATTCCGGAGTCAGTGGCTGGTGGGAGCATGGCCGCTTCCACCTCGACCTCCCCAGCGGTGGGGACCTCGACTCGCTGGTCGAGTTCCTGGCGAGGTCATACGCACCGCCGCCGATCATCTCACCATGGAACAGCCGCGGTGGATTTCGTCTCGACCGGTTGCAGACGAGTGAGCAGAGACTGGCCGAGCTCGAGGAGTCCACCGATCCGCGCCTTGCTCGGTACCGACAAGCAATCGCCGCTGGGAGGCAGGTCCTGACAGAGGCCGAGGAGCTGGGCATGGCCACCGGCGGCAAGCTCGACGAGAAGCACAAGCCCGAGTTCGTCCGGCTCTGTCGAAGCCAGCTGCCCGACGATGCGCTTGCCTGGCTCGACGCCGCTGTCGTGCTGGTCGATGAGGACGCCCGCTATCCCGAGCTGCTGGGCGGCACCGGCGGCAACCTCGGCAGCGGCGACATCTCGTCCAACGCTCACGAAGCCGCGCTGTGGCTCGTGCGCCACCGTGATCCCACCCCCTATGCCCGCGAGGTGCTCTCCGGAGAAGGTGCAAGCAAGCTCACGAAGCTCCTCGTCGGACAGTTCCACCCGGGAGGAGCAGGAGGGGTGAACATGGGTCCGTCGGATTCCATGGTGAACCCACTCGGCTATCTCCTCGCGCTTCACGGCGCGACGCTGTTCGCCACCGGCGTCGCCCGCCGTCTCGACGGCGCACGCGTCCCATCGATCCCGTTCACTGTCAGGGTCGATCCCGGTACCGAGCAGTCGCTGGCCGAAGGCGAGCAGGTTCGTGCTGAGCTGTGGCTTCCCGAGTGGCGACGGCCGCTCAATCTGCCGGAGCTTCGGGTACTTCTCGCCGAGGGGCGAGCACAGTGGTCGGGCACGCAGAGCACGCGAAGCCTCGACTTCGCCCGTGCCGCAGCATCCCTCGGGGTCGACCGCGACATCACCGCCTTCAACCGCTACTTGGTCGCTCAGCGCCACGGTCAGGCATCGCTGGCCGTGTCTGTTGGCCGGTTCAAGGTCGAGCGCCGACGGGGCATCGAGCTCACCGCCGCGATCGACGATCCATTCCTCGATTCGGTTCGGCGTCTCGGATCGCGCGCCAGCCACGAGGTGCAGCGCACCGCAAACCTGGTCCGTCGCCACATGTTCCGCCTGGCTGAGCACGGGGAGCGAGACGACGCCAGGCGGACCCTCTCGGCGCTCTACGATCTCGAGCGCGCCATCGGACGCTCCCGCTCGGCCCAGGAGGCGGTTCGCTTCCCCGTCCGGGGCCTGCTCGCTCAAGACTGGTTGGAGCTGCTCGACGACGGAAGCCCCGAGTTCCGGGCCGCCTGCGCGATCGCGTCTCAACGAGACCGCTGGGCTCCCGAGCGCGGACGCCTGGCCATGGAAGCGGGCACGATGACGACGCTGCTTCGACCAGTCGAGCGGGATGGCCTCCGCCGCATCCGAAGCGGCGGGGATTCGATCCTCACTGACTCCCTCGTCTGGTCGGAGCACAGTTCTGTGGTTGACCTGACCCGTCCCGACTTCCGGCACGCCATGCGCGAGGGCTGGCACGAACGATCCATCCGCTGCGCTCAGCATCCCGCCGAACGTCCTGAGGATGAGCTCCACACACCAGGGGTGCCGGTCGCATTCGAGTTCGCGGTCACCTGTCCCATCGACGACGTGATCTCCTTCGGTGAAGGGGTGACCGATGAGGCACTGCTCGGCGAGTGGCTCCGAGCCCTCGTCATGCTGGACTGGTCGCGGACCAGAGGCTCACCTGCGCCGGAACGCAATGAACTCTCGGATGGAGTCGTGCTCGGTCCGACCTTCGGCACCATCGTCCCGTTCTTCTCCCGCCATGCGGTGCGGATCGACTCCGAAGAGGAGGACGGCGACCGTCGCGAGGTCATCTTCCATCCCGACTCCGACCTCGTCGCGGCGGTTACACGGGGTGACACCACCACGGCGGTGCGCCTCGCCACCAGGCGGCTACGCCAGTTCGGGGTCGATGTGCTGGTCCCCCGCTGGATCAGCGCTGACACCCGTCCACTCGACGCAGCGCTGGTACCGATGAGCCCACGCGACCTTCGCCGAGCCGTGCGGTCGATCAGCCCGCAGTTTCCCAGTCCATTCGCCACCGAATCAGAGGAGTCAGCATGACCACCATCACCACCACAAGGCGATCCTTCAGCCTCGACCTCACCCCACATCCCTCACCCCGATTCCAGCCCACGGGGTTCCCCGACCTGGGAGCGGGCATCTTCGAGGCCTGGGACGATTCAGGACCCGACGGACCGGGATGGACCAGGTGCATCCTCGTCGAGTCGCCCCAGTCCATGGCCAATCGCCTCGAGGCAGTGGGTTGGATCGTTGACGGCAACGACTCGCGCCCCCACGCGGCGATCGACATGTTGCCCTACGTGCGGGTCGAGGCCGACGATGGCGACTTCCTCGCCTCCAGCCGTACCGAAGCCCACCGGCTGGCCTCGGCCTACATCCTCGATGCCGAGCAGGATGGCGTCATCCTGAAGGAACGGCTGCCAGAGGAGTTGGGTCTGGAACAGGACCGCCCACTCGATCACGCCCACTTCGCTCAACGCCTGTTCCGGATCGACCCGATGTGCCTGTTGCACGGTGTGTTCTTCGCTCAGCAGAAGTGGAGTGCCCAACCCAAGGTGGCAAGGGCGGTCACCGCGACGATCGATGCAATCGACGTCAGGGAAGCCCACTCGGGCGGGGTCAAGTTCGACCAGGTCTCCAACAAGGTCGTCGAAGGCTCCGGAGGCACCGCCGAGGGTTATGGCACGGTCCCGCACCATCGGACCGAGTACACCGCACGACGGGTGGTGCTCCGCTACAGCCTCGATCGCGGTCAGCTCTCGTCGTACCACCTCAGCGATGAGGCGACCGACCTGCTCGAAACGGTCGCCATGTGGCAGTTCGCGTCGCTGCTCGACGGCGGTCTGCGGCTTCGCACGGCGTGTGAGTTCGATCTCGCCGAACCCACGGTCACCGATGACGCCGGCGAGTCGCTGGCATCGATCGACGAGCTCGCCGAGCGCATCGAACAGCTCGCCACAAGCTGTCCGGAGCTTGCCGATGTCGAGCCGGTACGGACTGTGGTCTGGACCAGGAAGAAGAAGCAGCGATGACGGTCGCGCTCGAGGTCCGCTATCCGTGGGGTCGAGTCCATGCAACACCCTGGGGCCGCCACACCAACGAAGGTGCCGTCGAGTGGCCACCCGCGCCCCGCCGCATCCTGCGGGCCCTGTACGCCACCTGGGCCACTCGCCATCCCGGCCTCGACTCCGAGGCCGTCCATCGACTCCTCGATCGGCTGACGAAGGTTCCCTCCTACGGGACCGACGAGGTCCGCCGCGGCTCGACCCGTCACTACCTAGCCGCTGATCGCCACACCGCCGCGAGCTACGACCGCGATCTCGCGATCGACGCGTTCATCTCGTGCCGTCCTGATCGGGGTGTGATCGTCCAGTGGGAGTGCGAGCTCGAAGCCGATGAGCAGGAGGTCCTCGCACAGCTGGTGCCATCGGTGCCGTTCCTCGGCCGCGCCGACTCGATCTGCGAGATGCAGCTCACCGATGCCCGCATCAAGGACCGCCCTATTCAGTGGGCACCGCTTGAGGCCACCGATTCCGGAGACGGAGAGTTGACCGATCTGCTCGCCGCGACGAGTCCACTCGATGTCGAGGCGCTGGTCGAGACACCGGCAAAAGTGCGGTCGTCGAAGCGCCTCCAACCACGCGGGTCTGTGTCGGTGACCTACCAAGCGCACCGGGTCGAACATGAGACCGGGGTGACCCGGCGGCGCCCACGACGGACGGTTGAGGCGGTGCGCTTGCTCCTCGACGGCCGAGCAGAGGTGCACCGACATCAGGCGGTTGCGCTCGCTCACCTGCTCCGCCAAGCAGCGCTGAAGCAGCGCAGAGTTCCCTCACCGACGCTCGCGGGCAAGGACGACGATGGCAATCGTCTCGACCAGCAACACAGCCATGCCCACTACCTCGTGTTCGCGGCTGGTCCAGGCACGGTGGAGGCAGCAGCGGGACTCGACACCGCCTTGGTCTGGGCACCTGGAGGCCTGAGCGACGAGGACGTCCGCGCCCTCACGAGGATCGACCGCCTCGTCTCCAGCCATCTGAAGGAGGTGCCCGCCCAGCGACTCGTGGTCGAGGGTGTCGGAGCGATCGAGGACATCGCACCTGAGTTGTGTGCCCCCTCCAGGGTCTGGCGGTCGGTTACACCGTTCGCGATTACGCACTACCCGAAGGACCGGCGCCCACTCGAGCAGCACGTGGCAGAGCAGGTGGTCGAGGAGCTCACACGTCGAGATTTGCCGTACGGCGAGGTGAGCATCGAGGATCGAGACTGGCGGCGGTTCCGCCGACATCGTCCCGACGGCCGCTCGATG
>JBKGZW010000127.1:0-8158 GCA_046543225.1 Acidimicrobiales bacterium | reverse complement strand
GACGAGGGAGATCCACCTCGAGGGCGACGACGTCTTCGGGCGCACCGCCCAGG
The DNA here is from genome assembly GCA_046543225.1 of Acidimicrobiales bacterium. Classification (GTDB taxonomy): domain Bacteria; phylum Actinomycetota; class Acidimicrobiia; order Acidimicrobiales; family SKKL01; genus SKKL01. The sequence continues at coordinate 8,105 of JBKGZW010000127.1, read as the reverse complement.
CCCTGGGACGACTGCTCGACAGCTTCCGCAAGGACGTCGGCGAGATCTCCACCAACGCCGAAGCCCTCAGCGCTGCCGCTGAGGAGCTCACCGCCGTCAGCCAGAACCTCGGCGCCAGTGCGGAGGAGACCTCCACCCAAGCCGGTGTTGTCTCGTCCGCGTCGGTGCAGGTGACCGGCAACGTCTCGAGCGTCGCCTCCGCGAGCGAGCAGATGGGGGCCACGATCGGCGAGATCTCCTCCAGCGCCTCCACCGCGTCGACGGTCGCGGGTGAAGCGGTCGAACGCGCGCAGTCGACCCACGCCACCATGAGCCAGCTGGGCGTCTCGTCCACCGAGATCGGCGAGATCGTCAAGGTCATCACATCGATCGCGCAACAGACGAAGCTGCTGGCACTCAACGCCACCATCGAAGCCGCTCGAGCCGGCGAAGCCGGAAAGGGGTTCGCGGTCGTGGCCAACGAGGTCAAGGAGCTGGCCAAGGCCACCGCCGAGGCCACCGACGACATCGAACGCCGGATCGAGGCGATCCAGACCGACTCCGCCGCCGCGGAGGAAGCCATCGGGGGGATCTCCGAGGTCATCGGCCGCATCAACGAGATCCAGGCATCGATCGCCAGCGCGGTCGAGGAGCAGGCCGCGACCACCAACGAGATCGCCCGCAACGTCGGCGAGGCCGCACGCGGCAGCGAGGAGATCACCTCGAACGTCACGAGCGTGGCCGACGCTGCCGCCGTGGTTGCGACCGGAGCCACCGAGGCCCAAGAGGCGGCCCAGGAGCTGGCCCGGATGTCATCCTCGTTGCACGACCTGGTCGCCCGGTTCACCGTCTGAGCGACCGGGCGGTCCCGGTGCTCGCACCTGGAGTCTGGACGCTTCGTCCCTGCCGTCGGCATCGCGTCCCTTCCGTGTGCCGATCGTCATGGCGGCATCCCGGCAGTCGATCGATGCCCCGACCGAGCACCCAGCTCCAGGGGGCGACCATGGCTGTACTCACGAAGCTTCAGCAACACGAGCTCATCGTCCAGCACCGACCACTCGTCGAGCAGGTGCTGAGCGGCTTCGCCCACCGCTACCCGGGTCTGGCCGACCGCGACGAACTGCGGTCAGCCGGCCTGCTCGGATTGGTCGAGGCCGCTCGCCGCTTCGATCCAAGCCACGAGGTCCCCTTCGGGGGCTTCGCCGTGCGCCGGATCCGAGGAGCGATGCTCGACGTTCTCCGCGGCGGCGACTGGGCCCCACGATCGGTGCGTGAAGAGTCCCGGCAGGTGGAGGCCACACGTGAACACCTCGCCAACCGCGGGGGAGCGACCGATGACGCCTCGATCGCCACCGAGCTCGGGATGGACCGGGGGCGGATCCGAGAGCTGCGCGAGGACCAGGCCCGGGGAGCGCTGCGTTCACTCGACAACTGGGTCGATCGAGGATCCCTCGCCGACCGTCTCAGCGATCACACCTTCGCCGGCCCGGAGGAGGCGCTGGAGAACCGCGAGATGCGGGGCTATGTGCGCGACGCGCTGGCGAGCCTCTCGGACCGCCACCGCGTGGTCGTCGTCGGTGTGTACCTCGAGGGGCGCTCCTTCGAGGAGCTGGCCGAGATGCTCGACGTCACCAAGTCCCGGGTCTCCCAACTCCGGGCGGAGGCGATCGAGTCCATGCGCGGCGGCATCGAGCGCCAGTTCAGCAATGCCGAGCCCGTACGCCCCAAGGGGCGGGTCGCGATCCGAAAGGCCCGCTACGCCGCGGCCATCGCCGATCGAAGCAGCTGGCAGGACCGCCTCCGCGAGGATGAACGGACGAGCGCCCACCCCCGCGCGACGACCGCCTAGTGGGGAGCCGGGCCCACTCCATGCATCTCGAGCACACCGAGCGCAGCGGGGAGCCGATCGAGTCGATCCTCGACATCCTCACCGCCGTCCTCGACACCGCCGTCGATCCGCTGGTGTCGATCGACGCCGGTGGGCGCATCGTGCTGTTCAACCAGGCCGCGACCCGAGTCTTCGGCTACCAGGTGGAGGAGGTTCTGGGACACCCGCTCGAGATCCTCATCCCCGACCGGTTCACCGCCGAGCACGCTGACCACGTCAACGCCTTCGCCACCCGGGGGATCTCGACCCGCTCGATGGGCGCACTGGGCTCGGTCATGGGCCGCCGACGCAACGGCGAGGAGTTTCCCGCCGAGGCATCCATCTCCCGGGTCGAGACCGATTCGGGCCTCATCATGACCGCCTCCATCCGCGACCTCAGCGCCCGAGAGGAGGAGGAGCGTCGGTTCCGCACCCTGTTCGAGAACGCCATCGCCGGCATCATCCACACCGACATCAGGGGTCGGCTGCTCACCCTCAACCCCGAGATGGCGAGGATGCTCGGCTACGACAGTCCCGACCAGGTGATCGCCGAGGCCGAGGAGCTGGCGGCGCTCGTCGCAGATCCCGAGCTGAAGGAACGCCTCCGACGGACGGCCACCGCCGCAGTTCGGGGCTTCGAGGTCGAAGAGGATCTGGTGCGCCGCGATGGGTCGATCCTCACGGTCCTCGCGACGGGCCGCGTGCTGCGCGGCCAGCACGGTCGGGCCACCGGCGTGCTCTTCGTCGCCATCGACATCACCGAGCGCCGTCGCATCGAGTCCGAGCTCCGCCACAGCGAGGCACGTCTTCAGGCCGCACAGGCGCTTGCCCACGTAGGGAGCGTCGAATGGGAGATCGCCAGCGGCTCGGCCCACTGGTCCACCGAGGTCTACCGGATACTCGGATGTGAGCCGGGGGCCATCACTCCATCACGCGGCGCCTACCTGCTCCACGTCGTGCCCGAGGATCGACGGAGGCTCGAGGACGCGGTGCGGGCCTCCCGCGAGGAGGGCTCCTATGACATCGAGTACTCGATCCAGAGCACCGACGGCAGACGCCGAACCATCCACGAGCGTGGAGAACTGGTGCTCGAGTCCGAAGGGCGACCCGTGCGGGTCATGGCGGCAGTACACGATGTGACCGAGCGGCACCGGGCCGAACGCATCCTCGAACAGCAGGCGACCCACGACCCCCTCACCGGGCTCCCCAACCGCCTTCTCCTGCTCGACCGGATCAACCAGGCCATCGAGCGCCGGGCCGAACCCGATGAGCACCACGCCGTGCTGTTCCTCGACCTCGACCGGTTCAAGGTGGTCAACGACTCGCTCGGCCACAACACCGGCGACGAGTTGCTGGTCGAGGCTGCTCGGCGGATCAGTGACGCAGTCCGCAGCGGCGACACCGTTGCCCGCTTCGGTGGAGACGAGTTCGTGGTGCTCCAGGAGAGGATCGCCGAACCTGGCGATGCTGAGCTGCTCGCCGCCCGATTGGTCGAGGCCTTGAGCGTCCCCTACATCCACCGAGGCCGGGCCCTGCATCTGGGGGTGAGCATCGGGATCGCCATCGCCGGCCCCGGCTGCGACGCCGAGTCGCTGATCCGTGACGCCGACACCGCGATGTACCACGCCAAGGCGAGCGGACGAGGGCAGGCCTCGCGCTTCACCGCCGCCCTTCGTGAGCAGGCCGACGAGCGCTTGCAGTTGGAGCAGGACCTGCGAGAGGCCCTCGACGCCGAGCAGCTCTTCGTGGAGTACCAACCGATGGTGGAGCTGGCCACCGGCCGATGGACCGGGGTGGAGGTCCTCGTACGGTGGGCACACCCGAGACGAGGCCGACTCGACCCCGACGACTTCATCGCGCTGGCCGAGGAGACCGGTCTGGTCAGCCAGCTCGGAGGATGGGTGCTCGAGACCGCCTGTGCACAGCTGGCGATGTGGGACAGACAGGGCCTGTGCGGACTCGAGCTGGCGGTGAACCTGTCGCCGGTGCAGCTCACCGATCCGGACCTGGCGGCATCGATCGGGGCGGTGGCCGCCAGCCACGGCATCGATCCTTCACGCATCTGTCTCGAGGTGACCGAGCACGCCCTGGTCGCTGATCCCCAGGTCGCACACCAGGTCCTGACCGATGTCCGTGGACTCGGCGCGCGCGTCGCGCTGGACGACTTCGGCATGGGAGCGGCATCGCTCTCGCACCTACGAGGGTTCCCGGTCACCGATCTCAAGGTCGACCGGAGCTTCGTCGCGGGACTCATGACCGATGATGGCGATGCCACCATCGTCGAGACGGTCCTCGCCATGGGCCGTACCCTCGGACTGACCGTCGTCGCCGAAGGTGTGGAGACGCCACAGCAGGCGGCGGCGCTCCTCGCCCACGACTGTCGGTATGCCCAGGGCCACCACCTGGGACCACCGATGGCGCCCGCGATGCTGGCACAGGGCCTGGTGCGCAGTCGCAGCCGCGCGGCCGTTCCCGCCGACGACTGCGCCTGATCGTCGGCGAAGATCCGGTGTCTGCCCGGTGACACCACGGGGACCGGTGTCGCAGAGCATCGCTACTGTGGCGGCGTGGACCCCGAGCAGCTCCTCGACGATCTCAACGCGGCCCAGCGCGCCGCGGTCACGAGCGACGCCGCGCCGCTGTGCATCCTGGCCGGTGCGGGCTCCGGCAAGACAAGGGTGCTCACCCGCCGCATCGGGCACCGGGTGCTCACCGGCAGCGCCGATCCTCGCCACGTCCTGGCCCTCACCTTCACCCGCAAGGCCGCGGGCGAGCTCAACTCCCGGCTGCGGGCGTTGGGGCTTCGCGACGCGGTCGCCGCCGGCACGTTCCACTCGGTGGCCTATGCCCAGCTGCGCTCCCGCTGGGCCGACAAGGGCATCACACCCCCGACCCTGCTCGACCGCAAGGTCGGCTTCGTCGCCCGTCTGGTACCCAAGCACGTGCAACCCATCGACGTCGTCGGCGAGATCGAGTGGGCCAAGGCCCGCCGCATCACCCCCGACACCTACGTCGACGACGCCGCCCGGGCAGCCCGCACTCCCCCGCTCGATCCCCTCGTCGTGGCTGACTGCTACGCCCGCTACGAAGCGACCAAGCGCGATCGCCGCATGGTCGACTTCGACGACCTGCTCCGGCTCGCCATCCGCGACCTCACCAACGACCGCGAGTTCGCCGCCGCGCAACGGTGGCGGTTCCGCCACCTGTTCGTCGACGAGTTCCAGGACGTCAACCAGCTCCAGTTCGACCTCATGTGCGCCTGGCTCGGCGATCGCGACGACCTCTGCGTGGTCGGTGACCCCAACCAGGCGATCTACGCCTGGAACGGTGCCGATGCCCGGTACCTGTCCGAGTTCGAACGGTGGTTCCCCCACAGCGAACAGGTCGAGCTGGCCGACAACTACCGGTCCAGTCCTCAGATCCTCGCGGCGGCCAACGCGGTGCTCGCGCCCTCACGACCACGATCCTCGCCGCTGCGGGCCAACCGGCCCGGTGGTCCGCTCCCGGTGGTGAGCCGCCACGCCACCGACGCCGACGAAGCCACCGCCGTCGCCCGGGCCATCCGCGACCGGCACCGGCCCGGCGCCCGATGGTCGTCCCAGGCGGTGCTGGTCCGCACCAACGCCCAAGGCGTCCTCATCGCCGAATCGCTGCAGGCCGCCGGCATCCCCCATCGCGTCCGAGGCGGCACCGCGCTGCTCGACCAAGCCGAGGTCAAGACCGCCCTGGCCGGCATGCGCCGCCACCACGGACCCTTCGCCGCCGCAGCCGCCGACCTCGCCGCCACCATCGATGACACCGACCCGGCTGCGGACCCGACCAGCGAGCCAGCCGGCGCCGGCCGCGGCGCGACCGACGGCGACGTCTCCGACGCGGTCGCCCAGCGTCGGGCGAACCTCGAGATGCTGCTGCGGTTGGCCGACGACTACCAGCGCATCGACCCCACGCCCACAGCACCGGCGTTCATCGAGTGGCTGCGCACCACCGTCGGTTCCGACCAACCCGACCGCGACGCTGTCGACATCACCACGTTCCACGCGGCCAAGGGACTCGAGTGGCCTGTCGTGCACCTCGCCGGACTCGAGCAGGGGCTGGTGCCGATCGGCCATGCTCGCACCGACGCCGCCCTGGCCGAAGAGCGGCGGCTGTTCTATGTGGCGGTGACCCGGGCCGAACACGAGCTGGTCTGCACCTGGGCACAGCAACGGATCTTCGGTCAGCGGACCAGATCGCGCGAGCCGTCTCCCTACCTCGACGCCCTCGAGCTCGCCGCCACCCAGGGGGCCGACACCACCCCGGTCGACTGGAGCTCGTTCATCCGGGCCGAACGAGCCAAGCTGGCCGCCACGGACCCGCCGGCCGCCCGGAGCCGCGGGCGAGCGAGGGCGCCAGCAGCCGACCTCGACGAACACGACGCCGCCGTGTTCGAGGCCCTCAGGTCGTGGCGTTTCACCAAGGCCCGGGCGGCCAACGTCCCGGCCTATGTGATCTTCAACGACGCCACCCTGGCCGCGATCGCCCACTCCCGCCCGCGCAGCCCGCGCGAGCTGCTGGCCCTGCCCGGAATCGGTCCGGTCAAGGCCGAGCGCCACGGCCACGACGTCCTCTCGGTGCTGGCCGACCACACCTGACCACACCTCCATCGCCGATCACGGCGATGGAGCGATGGCGCCGTCGGGTCGGGGAGGTCGCACCAGCGCGAACACCTCGCGACCCGCGAGCACGACGAAGAAGAACCCGACCGCGGTGAACGCCATGGTGGCCGAGGCCGCGGTGTCGTGATGGAAGCTCACCACCAGCCCGCCGACGACCGAGACGATCCCGATCGCCACCCCGACGACCATGATCAGCGGCACCCGCCGCACCAGCAACGAGGCGGTGGCGGGCGGTGCCACCAGCAGGCCGAACACGAGCAAGGCCCCGACCGCCTGGAACGACGACACGATCGACACCGCGATGAGCCCGAGCATGATCGCGTGGGCGAGCCGTGGTCGCATCCCCAGCGACGACGCCTTGTCGGGGTTGAACGCCAATGCGAGGAACGGCCGGTAGCTCACGACGACCAGGACCACGACCAGCGCCGCGGCGATCCACTGGAACCGCAGGTCATCTGTGGTCACTCCGAGCACGTCGCCGAACAGGAACGAGCTGAGATCGCCGGCATAGGAACGTTGGCGCGAGATGATGATGACCCCGAGCGCCAGCATGCCCACGAACAACAGACCGATGCCGGTGTCCTCGGGCAGACGAACTCTGCGATTGACCAATCCGACGCCGGCGACCATCACCAGGGCGCTCACCATGGCACCCAGGCGCAGGTCGACGCCCCACACGAAGGCCAGGGCGATGCCGGGGAGCACGCCGTGGGCGAGGGCGTCGCCGATGAAGGTCATCCCCCGGATCACCACCCAGGTCCCGATCACCGAGGTCGTCACGACGGCGAGGATCCCCGCCAGCAGCGCCCGCTGCATGAACTCGTAGCCGAAGGGATCGGTCAACCACTCCACGGTCGGAGCCTATGGGTTCGCAGCGACGACCGAGGTGATCAGCCCAGCGCCTCGGCGATGAGCCCGGCATTGGTGAGGAGGAGTCCGGTGTAGGTCTCCGCGCCCGAACCGTCGTTCCCCAACGAATCCGTGTAGAGGCTCACGACCTCGACCTCCCCCGCCGCCTCGTCGGCCAGCGCCTCGGACAGCGTGGGGGCGAGCACGTTCTCGGCGAAGACGGCCGGGACCCGATGCTCCTCGATCTGGTGCACCAGTTCGCCGAGGTCGCCCGGACTGGCCGAGGCCAAGGTGTCACCGCCCTGGACGATCACACCGATCACCTCGAAGTCGTAGCGAGCGGCCAGGTAGCCGAGGGTGTCGTGGTTGGTGACCAGGACCCGCCGCTCGGACGCCACCGCCGAGAGGATCGTGGCCACCTCGTCGTCGACCGCCACCAGCTCGGCGACCAGCTCGTCGCTGCGTTCCTGCAGGTCGGCCGCGTCGAGCTCGGTGGCGTCGCCGATCGCCTCGGCCATGCCCGGGACGGCGTCGGCCATGCGGATGGGGTCGTGCCAGAAGTGCGGGTCCATCGCACCGTGGTCGTGGTCATCACCGCCGTCGTGGTCATCCTCGTGGTCGTCGCTGTCGTCGTGGTCGTCGCCGCCGTCGTGCTCATCCTCGTGGTCGTCGCCGCCGTCGTGCTCATCCTCGTGGTCGTCGCCGTCGTCGTGGTCGTCGTCGGCAGCGGCGAAGGGGAGCGGATCGATCAGCTC
>JBKGZW010000013.1:0-31158 GCA_046543225.1 Acidimicrobiales bacterium | reverse complement strand
TCGAGAAGTCCGGCCGGGTGGCGGCACGCCTCGCCGCCAAGCGCGAAGCCGAAGCCGACGCGGAGCAGAAGACCGCGGTCTGACCGCTTGGTACCGTCCTGCCCGTGCAGACGGCCGAGGATCAGGACCCACAGCGGCTCGACATCTACTGGGTGAACCAGTTCGCGGCGCCGCCCGATCAACCGGGGGGATCCCGCCACTTCGAGTTCGCCCGCGAGTTGGGCCGCCGGGGCCACCGAGTGCGGATCCTGGCCAGCGACCTGAGCTACAAGACGGGCCGGTACTCCCGCCGCGCCGGCCCGAGGGACCTGCGGATGATCGATGAGCGGGTCGGTGGTGTCCCCTTCACCTGGCTCACGGTCGGCACCGGCCGTGCCGACGGCTGGCGGAGAGGCATCGGCATGGTCATCTTCGGTCTCAACGTGCTGGTCGCGCTGCTGCGGGCACCACGCAGCAGGGGTTCGACGGTGTTCGTCGGCTCGTCCCCACAGCTGCTCGCCGCGCTGGCCACCTGGGCGGCGGCGCGGGTGCGTCGGGTGCCGTTCGTGTTCGAGGTGCGTGACCTGTGGCCCGAGTCCTACGTGGCGGTGTCGGGGCGGACCCGGGGCCCAGAGGTGTGGATGATGGGCCGGATCGCCGATCTCCTCTACCGGCGGTCGGACGCGCTGATCGTGCTGGCTGTGGCCAACGCCGACCACGTCGTCGAGCGGGGAGCGCCGGCGGACGCGGTGGTGCACGTCCCGAACGGGGTCGACATCGAGGGGTTCCTCGACGGCGAGCCCGCGGTCGATCTCCGCGAGGAGGGCGTGGTCACGTTCGTCTACGCGGGTGCTCACGGCCCGGCGAACGACCTGGCCACCGTCGTGCGCGCCTGCGCCCTGCTGGAACGTCGCGGCAGGAGCGACATCCGGGTGGTGCTGATCGGTGACGGGGTGGCGAAGGAGTCGCTGGTCCGCCTCGCGGCGTCGCTGGCGCTCGACAACCTCCGCTTCCTCGACCCGATCCCCAGGTCGGCGGTCGGACCCACGATCGCGACCGCGGACGCAGGGCTGATGGTGCTGGCTCCGGTTGAGCTGTTCGCGTCGGGGGTGAGCCCCAACAAGCTCTTCGACTATCTGGCCGCGGGGCTGCCGGTGCTCACCAACGTGGCGGGGTTCGTCAGCGAGGTGGTCGCCGAGGCGGGGGTGGGCATCAGTGTCGCTGGCGGTGACCCCGCGGCGCTGGCCGACGGGATGGAGACGCTCGCCGATGATCGACCGGCCGACGCCGCGACCCGCGGGCCGGCCTTCGTCCGGGAGCGCTACGACCGCCGGGTGCTGGTCGACCGGGTCGAGTCGCTGCTCACCGGGCTCGCATCACCTGCCTGATCGCGGCGGCGGAGGGCGCAGCGGGGTCGAGGTCGTCGAGGCGGGACAGCACGAGCGGGGCCGCAACGGTGTCGGTGACGAACGACGAGCACACCCGGCCCGATTCATCGGAGCGCAGCAGCACCGGCATGAGCGGTAGGCGGATCCCGTAGGTGGGCGCGTGCCACCCTGATGCCGGATCGTCCTCGCGGGGGACGAGCGCTTCGGCTCCGGGTCCGTGGGCGAACTGCGCCGACCACCCGGCTCCCTCGGCATTCGACCGGTGGTCTCCGAGGGAGATCCGTGTCCGGTCCGGCAGGTTCCAGCGCACCGTCGTCGGACGGCTCGAGTGGTCGACCACGACCACGGTCCCCGCCCCGACCGCGACGAGGCGGTGCAGGCGGGTCCGGTCGGACAGGTCGAGCCGGGCGACGATCGCACCCACGTCGTCGTCGCTGATCCGCAGGAGGATCCGGGCCTCGGACCAGCGTTGCCAGAAGAAGCGACCCCGACGGATGGCCTGTGGTGCCGATGACCGGGTGGGGAGGTTGTGGACCAGCTCCGAGGCGAGGGCGTTGTCCCAGGGTGGCGGGGCGGTGTAGCGGTACGAACCGGGGTCGACCGCGACTCGGGTGCCGTCGAGCCAGATGTCGGTGTGCAGCTGGTCGGCGTGCGCGGGCCGCTTGGGAATCGGGCCGCCGCGGACGACGGCGTGGACTGTGCCCCTGGTGAGCGGGTGGGTGGACACGGTCGGCGCCACCTGGTGCGGGGCAGTCCCAGCAGATGGATCGAGACCGAACCAGGCCGGTTCATCGTCCCACGGCCCGGGCCCGAACCCGCTCGGTTGGCCGGTGGCCGCTGCCGCGTGGGCGACGACCGGACGGAGGTCGCCGATGGCGACCGGGGCGAGGGGGAACAGGTGGGCGCCGTCGTTGCCGCCGAGGTTGGGGACCCGCCCGTCGCTCGCCGGGGCGATCAGCGACCGGAGGAATCCGACGCTGCGGGCCACGGCCTCGACGATCCCTGCCGGTGGCTCGCGGCGGGTGGCTCGGGACACGAACAGGCACCAGAGGAGGACCTGCAGTGCCAGCCGCTGGTAGGTGGGCGACTGCTGGATGTAGCAGCCGTCGGGCCCGAACTGGTCGGCGACCGCCTCGCTGAGGGCCTGAGCGGCATCGTTCTCGATCTTGGCGGCGCGTGGGATCTGGGGAGCGAGGACCGCAGCGGTCCAGAGGAACCCGGCTTCGGAGATGGCGTGGTTGTTGCGCTGGGACATCGCGTAGCGAAGCGTCAGGTGCACCCGCCCGACCGAGGTGGCGACCATCTGGTCCACCATCGACCGCCTCCGGGCTGTGGTGTGCTCGCTGGTGTCGAGGGCCGAGGCGAGGAACATGACCGTGATCGCCCGCAACGAGGTCTCCTGCCCGCACATCCAGTGGGGCCCCCGGTAGGGAGGATTGGCGGCGGCGAAGTCCTCGATCACCTCCCAGATCAGCTCAGCGCAGGACTCGTCGCCGGTGGAGGCCCAGCGCCGAAGAGCGGGGTGTAGCCAGCCCAGGCGGCCCAGCTCCCACACGTCCTTGATGTCACCGAACGCGGCGTCGGCATCGCTGATCCCGGACCAGTGCCCGCTCGGATATCGGTTCCCGCTGAGGGGGTGACGGTGCCAGTCGGGCGGGATCGTCGAGTCGAGTCGCAGACCTCCGTACAGCTCGACGGCGAGCTCGCCGTGCGGCGGCGGGCTGACCTTGATGGCAGGTTCGATGGGGAGCCGGGTCAGCGACGGCGGTTCGCCGGCGACGAGGTTCAGCCATCGCTGCTCGGTGCGCTGCAGTCCGATGGTCCGCTTCCTGCCCTCGTAGGCGGCGCGGCGGACGAGTCCCCGAGCGCCCCAGGTCTTCCAGGCCGCGGTCGCCAGCTCGCGGGTGTCGGTCGTTCGGCCCATGTCGCCTCAGCCGGGGTCGGCGGCGCGGAGGCCGGCCTCGGCCACCTCGAGGATCTCGTCGAGGGGGATCGGCGCGGGGCCACCGGAGCGGACCGCGGCGAGGAAGGCGCCGATGCCGGCCCGGTGTCCCTTGTCGGGGCGCAGCAGTCGTGTGGGCAGGGTCCAGGGCCAGCCGTGGGTCTTCAGCGAGCGGTGGTTGTCGTCGACCATCACCCGGCCGCCGCTGAACACCTCGATCCGTTCCTTGGGGTAGCGCTTGGAGCCGTTGGCGAAGTAGTTGACCGTCGCGATCGACCCGTCGGCGAAGCCGAGTGAGATGGTGGCGGTGTCGCGCGGCCCGGAGGTGTCGAGGAAGCTGGTCCGCACCTCGGTGATGGGTGCACCGACGAGGAACCGGGCGAGGTCGATGAGGTGGCACGCTTCACCGACGATCCGTCCGCCTCCCACCTTCGGGTCCTGGGTCCAGTGGTCGGGCGGGAGCCAGCCGGCGTTCATGGTGAGCACGAGGGCCTTCGGTGCCTGTTGTGTGGCCAACAGCTTCTTCATCTTGGTGGGGATGGGAGCGAAGCGCCGGTTGAACCCCATCCCGAGGAGGGGCAGGCGCCCGTCGGCGTCGAGCTCGGTGATGCAGCGGCGGAGCGAGTCGAGCTCGTCGAAGGAGATGGCGAGCGGCTTCTCGACGAAGGTGTGCTTGCCGGCGCGCAGGGCCCGTTCGACATAGCGGGCGTGCGAGTCGTGGCGGGTGGCGATGACGACGGTGTCGATCTCTGGGTCGTCGAAGACGTCGTCGGGTTCGCTGCCAGCTTGGGCCGCCCTGTGGCGTTCGGCGGCGAGGCTGGCCGAGGTGCCCCTGGCGGACACGACCGTGCGGAGGTGGCCGCCAGCGTCGACGATCGCCGGCAGCAGTACCTGGGAGGCGAAGTTGCCGGCTCCGATCACGCCGATGTTCCCCGCACCGGGCCCGGCAGTGGGTGACGAGATGTCGATCCGCGCTCGCAGGAGCGGGCTCTCGGGTGCCAGGTCGGGTTCGGGGTATCGCAGCACGATCCCGAGGGCGGAGGGATCCGACACGAGGGTCTCGTAGGCGGCCGCTGCATCGTCGAAGGGGTGCTCGTGGGTGACCAGGGGACCCACGTCGAGCCGCCCGGAGGCCATGAGATCGATGACCGATTCGAGGTTGCGGCCCGCGGTCCATCGCACGAGACCGGCGGGGTAGTCGACGCCGCCCTCCTCGTAGAGGGGGTCGTAGCGGCCCGGCCCGTAGCTGGCCGACACCTGGAAGGTCAGTTCCTTCTCGTAGAAGTCGCTCCGCTGCAGCTCGAGACCGGTCACCCCCACGAGCACGATTCGGCCCCGTTGGCGACACATGCCTGCGGCCTGGTGGACCGGTTCGCTCGATGGGGTGGTGGCGCAGATGAGCACCCCGTCGACCCCCATGCCTCGGGTCAGGTCGGCGGCGATGCCCACCACGTCGTGGTCCGGGTCGACGGCGCGGATGCCGAACCGTTCGGCGATGGTTCGCCGGGCTGGATCGGGGTCGATGCCCAGCACGGTGCAACCCTGTGCGGTGAGCAGCTGTACCGCGAGCAGGCCCACGAGCCCGAGACCGCTGACCGCGAACCGTTCCCCTGCCGAGGGTTCGGCGAGGCGCAGGCCCTGCATGGCGACCGAGGCGAGCGTGGCGAAGGCGGCGTCGTGGAGCTCGAGCCCGTCGGGCAGCGGCGTCGCGAGGTTGGCCGGGACCGAGGCCAGTTCGGCGTGAGGTCCGGCGGCGGCCACTCGGTCGCCCACGTGGATCCCCCGCACGTCGGCGCCGACCTCGACCACGGTCCCGGCACTGGAGTATCCGAGCGGGACGGGTCGGGCGAGCCTCGATCTCACCGCCTGCAGGGTCGGCGCCAGTCCATCGCTGCGTGCCTTGTCGATCACCTCGGCGACCCGCTGGGGCTGGCTCCTGGCCTTGCCGAGCAGGCTCGCCCGCCCGAAGTCGGCCAACATCCGCTCGGTGCCGGGCGAGACGACCGAGGCCCCGGTGGCGATGAGCACGTCGGCTGGCCCCGGGTTGGGCTTGGCCACCTCCTCGATCCAGGTCTTGCCGTGACCGAGATCCTGCAGGACTACACGGGGCACAGTCGCTCCCAGCCGCTCGACGATCAGATGGCCATCGTAGGGGGTCGGCCGTGGGCGGGTCGCGGGCCATCCGCGGCCGGTAGCCTGCTGGGGTGAGCGGCGACCGACCTGGGCGAATCCTGCTGTCGCCTCCCGAGGTGGGCGAGGCGGAGGAGGAGGCGGTGCTGCGCGCGATGCGGTCGGGTTGGATCGCTCCCGTCGGCCCCGAGCTCGACGCGTTCGAAGCCGAGCTCGCCGCGCGGTGTGGACGGGCGCACGGGGTCGCGGTGTCGTCGGGTACGGCCGCGCTGCACCTGATCCTGTCGGCGCTGGGTGTCGGGCCGGGCGACACGGTGCTGGTGTCGACGCTGACCTTCGTGGCCAGTGTCAACCCGATCCGCTACCTGGGGGCCGAGCCGGTGCTGATCGACGCCGAGCCGGACCGGTGGAACATCGATCCCTCACTCGTCGCCGACGAGCTGGACCGGCGCCGGGATCGGCCTCCTGCCGCGGTGGTCGGCGTCGACCTCTACGGGCGGTGCTGCGACTACTCGGCGCTGGAGGCGGTCTGTGCGGAGCACGGGGTGCCGTTGGTGGTCGACGCAGCCGAGAGCCTCGGGGCGGAGCACCAGGGGCCGGACGGAACGGTGCGGCCGGCGGGCCAGGCTGGTGTGGCGGCGGTGCTGTCGTTCAACGGGAACAAGATCATCACCACCAGCGGTGGGGGCGCGGCCGTCACCGACGATCAGGTGCTAGCGGACCGGGTGCGGCACCTGGCGACCCAGGCACAGGAGTCGGCAGCCCACTACGAGCACCGCGACCTGGGGTACAACTACCGGCTTTCGAACCTGCTCGCTGCGCTGGGGCGAGCCCAGCTCGAGTCGCTCGCCGTTCGGGTGGCCCGCAGGCGGGCGGTTGCCCAGCGGTACGAGGAGACGATCGGTGCCTGGGGCGGTGTGACCGTTCCCGACCACGATCCGGGCTGGAACGGGTGGCTCACCTGCCTGCTGTTCGACCCTCAGGGCGGGCGTACCGATCCCGACTCGTTGCGGGTGGCGCTCGACGCCGCGGGGATCGAGGCCCGACGGGCGTGGAAGCCGATGCACCGCCAGCCCTTGTATGCGGAGGCTCCCACACGGCTGTCGGGGGTCGCCGACCTGGTGTTCGATCGTGGCTTGTGCCTGCCGAGCGGCCATGCCCTCAGCGCCGATGAGGTGGACCGGGTGATCGATGCGCTCGCCGCGGCGCTCGGATAGCTTCCGGTGATGGATCAGCGACTGGTGCTGCTCGGTGGTGGCGGTCATGCCAGCACCGTCCTCGCCGCGATCGAAGCTGACCCCCGCGGCTGGGAGGTGCTCGGGGTGCTCGACGACGCTGAGACCCACCTGCACCGCTTCGATGGTCGTGCACGGGTGCTCGGCCCGATCGACCGACTCGCTGGCCTCGACCCTGACGTGGGGTGGATCGCAGCGGTGGGCTGGCCCGAGGCGCGTTCGGCGGTGGTCGAGCGAGTGGCGGGGCTGGGACGGGGCCCGGTCACCGTCGTCCACCCGGACACCACGGTGGCCACGGGTGCCGAGATCGGGGCCGGATCGTTCCTGGGCGCAGGGGTGAGGGTGGGCCCGCTGGCGACGGTCGGCGACCACGTGTTCCTCGCTCACCAGGCGGTGGTGAGCCATGACAGCAGGATCGGTGCGTTCACCTCGCTCATGCCGGCGGCGACGGTGAGCGGCGACAGCGTGGTCGGCGTCGGGGTGATGGTCGGTGCCGGGGCGACGGTGGTCGAAGGGGTCACGATCGGCGACGGTGCGGTGATCGGTGCGGGGGCCGTGGTCATCGGCGACGTACCCGCTGGGGTGACCGCCGTTGGCGTTCCCGCGCGGTTCTAGCCGTCGTCGGTCCCGTTCAGGAACTCCAGGTCGATGTCGTGATAGGCGGTCGTCTGGAGCTTCTCGACCGCCCACGGGAACAGGAACCTGGGGGCGAAGGGGCTGCAGGTCCATGTGGGGTCGAGGTGCCGCTCGAAGGCGCGCTTGGGGGCGGTGACGCCCCGCTTGGCGAGCAGTACGAAGGCGACATAGGCGAGGTACCCGGCGGAGCGGACGACCCAACGGGCGGAGACGTGGCGGCGGACGCGTCCGCGGACCCAGGTGGAGAACTCGGCGTGGTCCTGGGCGTTCATCACCTTGGCCAAGTACCGCAGGGTGCCGAACCGCAGCGTGTTCCCGGCACCCCCCGTCTTGTGCATGCCGAAGCTGTCCCGAGGCACGCCGCGCTCCTCGAGCATCCGTCGGGGGATGGGCCGGTCGTAGTGACCGCCGAGCGACCATGGGTCCATCTCCGCGGAGTTGGAGATCTCGACGATGTCGGGCTGGACCGCGGCGGTCAGGAAGCTGGGGGAGTAGTTGAGGAAGCCGGTGTGGATCCGGAACTCGTTGAGGTTGCACACCGGGAACGGGATGCGGCGGATCTCGCGACTCGGCGGTGCGTCTCGGCCCCACACGTTGTCGCCGTGGTGCCCGGCGAAGGCGATCGTGCCGGGCAGGCGGCTCGCGGCGGCGTTGAGGAAGATCCCCGTACCGAGCTCGCCGCTGGCGAGGAACAGCTCGGATCCGCGTCGGTTCCGGAAGTCGGTGTCCGAGAATGTGGTCACCGTCTCGTACCCGAGGTGACGGACGATCTCGTGGCCGCTGTCGCCGCGCTGCGACCGGTTCGTCTCGAAGGTGATCGCTTCGAGGGCTCCGGCATCGCGGGCGAGGAGTGAGCACACCGACGAGTCGTAGCCGGCCGAGCAGAACGTGAGGGGGTGGTAGGTCTGGAGCCGGGCAGGTGAGGCGGCGTTGGCGGTCACCTGGAGCGTCGTCTCGGTGAGGAATCGCCGGTACGCCTCATAGGAGCGCAGGTGCGGCGGGGCGTCCTTGTCCTCCTCGCGCCACGGTTCGGTGGAGCCGACGACCAGGTTCCGGTAGTAGTGCCGTCGTGCTGGTGGACCCTGCTCGAGCGGGATCTCCCGTCGGTACCGGTTCAGACCCCGCCACACGCTGTGGGCATCGGGCTCGTAGTCGAGGTAGCGCTGGTCGAGGCGACCTCCAGAGGCGTGCAGCAGCAAGGGGAGCGAGTTGGAGAACCACCAGTCCCCGCCGACCTCGCGACTGAAGGTGCACTCGGTGGTGTGGGCGGGCGCGACGATGACCACCGCGTTGGCATCGACGATGAGCCCGGTTCCGGTGAACGAGTAGGACCTCCGGAAGTCCATGGTTTCGAAGTCGCCGTCCCACGCGCCTTCGAGCAGGCGGTCGTCGGTGTTCTCGACCCAGGGACCGACGAGCGCCGCAACGACATCCCGGGAGCGATCGAGGTGTGCCACCCACGCCAGGTGCGGGAGGGTGGGATCGGTCTCGACCTCGAGGGTGAGGGTCACCGGTTGCTCCCGTCGGTGCGAGGGTTCCCGGTGAACGGGGTCATGGTCACGGTTCCTGCTCCGCTGATCCCGTCCCGGCGGACGACGGCGGTGATGGTCCGCACCATGATGTGCAGGTCGAGCAGGAGGCTGCGGGTCTCCACGTAGCGCACGTCGAGCTCGAGGCGTTCCGACCAGTCGAGGGCGTTGCGCCCCTCGACCTGGGCCAGCCCGGTGATGCCGGGGCGCACCTCGAGCCGTCGACGCTGCCGCTCGTCGTACAGCGGGATGTAGCGGACGTAGAGGGGGCGGGGCCCGACCAGGCTCATGTCGCCGCGCAGCACGTTCCACAGCTGGGGCAGTTCGTCGAGGCTGGTGCTCCGGAGGACCCGGCCGACCTGTGTGAGCCGCTCGGCGTCGATGCCGTCGCCTTCGCGCATGGTGCGGAACTTGAGCAGCTGGAAGGGGGCTCCGTGGCGTCCTGCGCGTTCCTGTCTGAACAGCACTGGTCGACCCATGGTGACCCGAATGGCGATGGCCACGGCCACCATGACCGGCCAGAGCACGAGGAGACCGAGCATCGCGCCGCCGACGTCGATGGCTCGCTTGGTCATCGCTGGGGCCTCGGTGCCAGTTCGAGATCCCTCGATGTGGTCTCGTCGACCAGGAGTGTCCGATCGCCGAGGTCGACCTCGAGTCGTACCCGGTCGGGGTTGACCGTCGGCTGCCCGGCCCAGGTGAGTCGGTAGCGGGCGGGGTCGACCTGGCCGCGCAGTGTCAGCTCGATCTCGACCTTCCCCTGCGGTGGGACGTTCACGAACACGGCGTGGACGTCGACGCCCAGCTCGGGGAGGGTCTCGACGTCGACCGCCTCGCGGTCGACGCGCAGCTCCACCAGGTCGTGTGGGGTGTACACCGACACCCACTGTCGGTTCGTGCCCCGTGGGTTGTCGTCGTCGTTGCCGAGGATGATGTTGGGTAGGTCGGGGTCGTCGATGGCATCGTTGGTCAGTTCGACGCCGACGGTGGCTTCCAGCTCTCCGGTCGACGGGTTGACCGTCGCTCCGTAGGTGATGTCGCGTTGGAGGTAGACGTCGATCTTGTTGGGGTTGGCGTTGGCCGTGCGGACGCTGAGCAGGTCCTCGCCGGGTTCGATGCGTGGGAACGCGCCGTCGATGCCGAGGTCGGCGAGCACCGCGGCCTCGTCGGGGTGCGTGCTCCAGATCGACAACCGGTCGGTGTTGACCACCGGGGCGAACGCCGAGGTGATCCGCTGGGGGTCGAGCTCGACGCGGTCGAGCTGGTCGAACACGCCGTCGAAGAGCGCCTCGAGGACGTCGAGGCGCTCGTCCACCAGGTACTGACCGTGGAGGAGGAACTCCTCGGTGTTGGCGCCGGTGAGCGGCTCGTCGAGCTCTGGCACCTCGACCGGGCCGACGATGGCGACCAGGGCGGCGATCGCCGCGGGGTCGGCGAGGACGATGCCGTCGAGCTCGGGTGTGCCGGCCTGGGGGAACAGCTCGGCGACGGCACGGGCGACGGTGGGGAAGTCGGGTGAGGCGGTGAGGTTCTGGAAGAAGCGTGTCGGGTGGTACCGGTCATAGCGCTCGAGGAACTCGGGCGGAGCAGTCAGGGTGCGGTCATCGTGTTCGGGGTGGTTCGAGAGCACCCGGATCCTGGCGTTCTCCTCGAGCGTGACCCGACCACCGTCGGCCACGAGCAGTCCCCAGTTCCCGACGAATCCGCCCAGTCCTCGGGACTCGGCGGGAGTGCTGAGCAGGAGTGCGTAGGTGCGTGGCCCGTCGATCCCGAGCATGGGGGGCGTGATCTCGGCGACCTGGAGGAGGGTGTCGGCGGTGGGGAGCGCGTCGGCGAGGGTCGACTCGAAGCCGTCGATGCGCGAGGCCAGCGGCGGCAGCAACCATGGTGAGCGGACCTGGTCGATGGTGGTGAGGGCGGCGGCGATCTGGTCGCGGGCGTCGAGGAGGTGGGGGTGGGCGTCGGCGAGCGCCTCGATGTCGATCTGCGAACCGCTGATGGCGAGCTGGGTGGGGTCGGTGACCTCGCTGACCCGCAGGGCGCTGTCGGCCAGGTCGGTTCCGGCGCGGGCCATCCGGGTGGTGGCGTCGAGGTTCGGTCCCACGATCGGAAGCGCCAGCGCCGGCGACAGCCACGGCTGGCTCAACCACCGGTGGCTGCCGGAGAGCGCGTCGTGGGCCTGAGCGAACTCATCGCTGGCAGCGTCGGGGTCGGCGTCGGCTGCGAGCCGGACCCCGGTCTGGGCGAGCTCGACCCCGCGCTCGAGATCACCGCGGACGACCAGCACCGTGAGCGCGGCGGCGCCACCGAACAGCGCACCGACGCCGATGGCGACCAGCCCCGTCCGGTGGACGAGACGCCGGGTCGGGTGCCCGGCTGCGAGGTAGGCGGTGACCAGCACGGCGCCCACCCCTGCGGTCACCACCAGCGCGGTGGCCAGGTCGCCGATGAGCACCGGCTCGGCCCAGAGAGCGGCGTTGATGCCGAGCGCGCCGGCGGTCGCCGTAGCGAGCTGGGGTCGCGGCAGATCGACGAAGGCGGCCGCGAACGCGACGGCCAGGGCAGGTGCGGCCAGCGCTTGGGCCCAGCCGGTGGTGGTCGCCCCCGCCGCGCCGCACAGCATCAACACAGCGATGGGATGGGCCCGGGTGGCGGCCAGGGTGACGATCGTCGCGATGCCGGCGAGCCAGGCCGCGTCGCCCATGGGGGTCGCGGTGGGCTCGACCGGTGCCAACACCGCGGCCAGTGCGCCGAGGACGGCGACCGCCATCACCACGGTGCTGGCATCCGAGCGAACGGCTCTCGAACGCGCCACACCGGCCTCGTCGAGGCCGGTGTGGGACTCGCCCTCGTGGGGCGTCAACGATGTGGTGGGATCAGCTGCCAGTGCTCACCTTGGCCGGGGTACGGCGCACGGCGAGGAGGGCGATGCCGCCGGCGGCGACGAGCACGATGGCCATCTGGGCCAGCGGAAGGCTGTCGTTGCCGGTCGCCGGCAGGGTGTCGGGGTCGGTCGCGTCACCTTCGCCGCCGACACCACTGGGGTCCTCGGTCGTGGTGGTGGTCGGGGCCTCGGTCGTGGTGGTGGTGTCCACGTCCTCGGTGGTGGTGGTCGTGTCCTCGGTGGTGGTGGTGGTCTCGTCACCGTCGTAGTCGACCTGAGCGTCGGCGATGCCGAACGACAGCATCATGAACGCACCAACAGTTGCGAGAAGGGCGAGTGCTTTGCGCATTGAGGATTCCTTGTCTCTTGCCTTCGGGCCTGCGGGTACGTGCTCCCGCCTGAGCGTGACACTAACCGAGATGAGGTCACTTGTCACCCTTTCGGCACCGGACCCGGTGGAGTTGAGGTTTCGGCCGGGGCTGCCACCGTCGGCGGTGGGCGACCATACTGTCGGTGAGGACACGAACGAGAGGCGAGCAGCTGTGGCGGATGGATCCACCGAGCATCCCCGCGAAGCAGGCCCGGAGGCGGTGACTTCCCGCGTGCGGGACGACTCGGCCCGGGGCCCGATCGGCCTGCTGGCGCGGGCGTGGCCGGCCATCCAGGCGGTCGCGGACTCGGCGGCATGGGTGGCGGCGGTGTGGGTGGCGACCTGGCTTCGCTACGAGTTCGCCATCCCTTCCCACGCCGCCGGTGGGATCGTCGTGGCGGCGTTCGCCGCGGTGGCCCTGCACCTGCTCATCGCCCAGTTCACCCGCATCTACCGCCGTCGATGGAGGTACGCGAGCTACGAGGAGGTCGTGGCGCTGGTGTGGACGGTGCTGGCTTCCGGGGTGCTGCTCGTCGTGGTCAACCGCCTGATCCTCGACACCGCTGTGCCCACCTCGTCGTCGATGGGCGCGGGGGTGGGCGCGTTGGTGCTCATGGCAGCGGGTCGACTCGCGTGGCGGGGGCTCGATGCCCGTCGTCGGCGTCCGAATCGTCGCGACGCTGCTCCGGTGCTGGTCTTCGGCGCTGGTGAGGCCGGCCGCCAGCTGGTCGCCCAGATGGTGAACGATCCGGCCAGCGCCTATGTGCCGGTGGGTCTGCTCGACGACGACCCGGCAAAGGCCAACCTGGTCGTGAACAAGGTCCCGGTGCGGGGGACCCGCTACGACCTGGAACGGGTGGCCACCGATCTCGATGCGACCATGCTCATCATCGCTGTGCCCAGCGTCGGTGGCGAGCTGGTCCGCGACCTCTACGACGAGGCGCTCGGGTTGGGCCTCGCGGTGCGGGTCCTGCCGTCGGTGCGCGAGCTGATCGACGGAGTGGCGCTGTCGCAGGTCAGGGAGGTGTCCAACGCCGACCTCCTGGGTCGGGGTGGCATCACCACCGACATGGACTCGATCGCCCACTACCTCGCCGGCAAGCGGGTGCTGGTCACCGGCGCGGGCGGCTCGATCGGATCCGAGCTGTGCCGCCAGCTCCGGCGCTTCGACCCGGCCGAGCTGGTGATGGTCGACCGCGATGAGTCGGGGCTGCACGGGGTGCAGATGTCGATCGAGGGCCGGGCGCTGCTCGACGATCCCACCCTGGTGGTGGCCGACGTCCGCGACCGCGACCGCATGGTCGAGGTGTTCGCCCGGTTCCGGCCCCAGGTGGTGTTCCACGCCGCGGCGCTCAAGCACCTGTCGCTGCTGGAGATGCATCCGAGCGAGGCGGTGAAGACCAACGTGGCCGGCACCCAGATGCTGCTCGAGCTCAGCGCTGAGGTCGGGGTCGAGCGGTTCGTCAACATCTCCACCGACAAGGCGGCCAACCCCACCAGCGTGTTGGGCTACACCAAGCGGATCGCCGAGCGGCTCACCGCGGAGATGGCACGGCGATCCGACGGCGTGTTCGTGTCGGTGCGCTTCGGCAACGTGTTGGGATCGAGGGGATCGATGCTCGGCACCTTCGAGGCCCAGATCGCGGCGGGCGGCCCGATCACGGTCACCCACCCCGAGGTCGCCCGCTACTTCATGACCACCGCCGAGGCGGTCGAGCTGGTCATCCAGGCGGGGGCGATCGGGCGCGACGGCGAGGTGCTGGTGCTCGACATGGGCGAGCCGGTGCGGATCGACGACGTGGCCCGCCGGTTGATCGCGGCGTCGGATCGTCCGCTTCGGATCGTCTACACGGGCCTTCGTCCGGGCGAGAAGCTGCGGGAGGACCTGTGGGCCGAGGGCGAGGTCGACGACCGCCCGTTCCACCCGCTGATCAGCCACGTCTCGGTGGCGCCCATCGCCCCGACGTTGGTTGAGGACCTGTTGGCCACCCCGGCCGACGAGGTCGACGCCGTGCTGCGGCGCGCACACCGGGAGCCCTGGTCCCCGACCGACGCCACCATCATCGAACCCGGCGCCGGGCCCCAGTAGAGGAATCAGTTTGAATCCGAGCCGCCTAGGCCGGATGCGGTCCGTCTGGTCGGTAGCTGCCGCTGGTCGATTCGTAGATCGGTGCCCGAATCTGAACCCAGTAGGAGGTCCAGAGCCGCCAGATGCATTCCCACTCCCAGCTACAGGGATCCAGGTCCACCACGGGTAGCCCCATCTTGCGGAGTTCCGATGCTCCCATGGTCGTGGCGTGTGATGTGGGGGTGTCCTGGAGCTCTTCGACCAGAGTCGTGGCCATCGAGGCAAGGTCGTCACCCTGTGGCGGATCGGTGCGGTAGCCCAGCGCCTGCCTCACCATGGCTCCCGTGCGTTGGATCTCAGCGTCGGCCTCCTGGTAGTCCAGCGCTGTCACCTCGGCGAGGAGGCTGGCCCAGAGGGGGGTCAGTGACCTGTCGTGTTCGACCGCGGTTTGGGCCTCCTGTACCGCGCTCATGATGGACTTGGCCGCGAACCATCGGCCGCCGATCTGCATCTGGGGATCGATCGGACCGAGATCGCTGGTAGGTCCAAGTCGGATCTGGTCTGCGCCCAGGGCCATCAGGGTAGCGGCGCTCTTGGCCATGTCCGGTATGACGAAGACGAGCCTGGAACATCGCTGTTGAAGCGACCGGACCGCCCTCAGTGCCTGCTCGCCATCTCCGCCAGGGGATCGGAGTAGGACATGGAGCTCACGACTCCCGTCCTCCTTCAGCAGGTGCTCCTCGAGGTTCTGCACGAAGTCGAAGTCGATGAAGTCGATCGCTACGACCAGCTTGCAGTCGACGTGCTCCTCGTATGCAGCGATCAGGCTCTGACGCTGATATCGGTCCGCGTGGTGGGCGTGGTAGAGGGGCGATTGTCGGGGGTGAGTGATCGGGTACGCCGCCGCATCAAGCCCTGGCTCTGCGGACGTCTCGGGTTCTCCTTGAGCCGCTCCTCGCCCGCCTTCCGCGCTTCCACCGCCTCTTTGATCTCTGCTGCCCACCTGTCCGCCTCTTCTTCCGCAAGCAGGGCTCTTGTCATTTCGGTGCCCTCCTTCTCATGTCCATGGCGTTCGTCTTCTTCAGGACCACCACACTACCGTGCACCTACGACAGCATCGGCGGCAACGTTGTTGTCGATCTTGGCTATGGATGGGCGGGCGAACCGAGTGCCGGTCCCTCGGCCTGAGCCGCGCCCGGGGTCAGAGGTGTTCGACCCCGGGGCCGGGGCCCAGCCAGTGGCGGGTGTCGAGCACGTGCTGTGCTTCTCGGGCGACCAGCGCGGGGTCGAACTCGCTGTGGTCGACCAGCACCAGGACCGAGTCGGCGGCTCGGAGCTCGTCGGCGGTGAGCTCGACGCGGGTGACCCCCGGTGGGGTCTGGTCGCCGGCGACGTGGGGGTCGACAGCCCGGACGTCGGCGCCGAGGGCGACCAGTTGGCGACAGATGGGTTGTGACGGCGACTGGCGGGCATCGCCGGTGTCGCGCTTGTAGGACAGGCCGAGGACGAGGATCCGCCGGCCCTTGACCGACAGCTCGCGGTCGTTGAGGGCGGCGGTGAGTCGCCGGATGACGTAGTCGGGCATGTGGTCGTTGATGTCGTTGGCCAGCTCGACGAACCGGAAGGCCTGACCGAGGCTCTGCTTCACCCGCCAGGAGAGGTAGGAGGGGTCGATCGGCAGGCAGTGGCCGCCGACCCCTGGGCCAGGGGTGAACCGCATGAAGCCGAACGGTTTGGTCGAGGCGGCGTCGATGGTGGCCCAGATGTCGATGCCGAGGTCGCCGGCGAACATGGCCAGTTCGTTGACCAGGGCGATGTTGACGTGGCGGAAGGTGTTCTCGAGCAGCTTGGCCAGCTCGGCCTCGCGGGTGGTGGGGACCGCCACGGTGGTCTCGACGATGGCGTCGAAGAACGCCTCGACGGCGGCCAGCGATGCGGCGTCGATGCCGGAGACGACCTTGGGGGTGTTCTCGAGGGTCCAGGTGGTGTTGCCGGGGTCGACCCGTTCGGGCGAGTAGCCGAGGTGGAAGTCGGTGCCGGCGACCAGGCCCGACCCCGCTTCGAGGATGGGTCGGAGCAGCTCGTCGGTGGTGCCGGGCCAGGTGGTGGATTCGAGGACGACGGTGGCGCCGGGGGTGAGGCGGGAGGCGAGGGTCCGCCCGGCCTCCTCGATGTGGCCGAGGTCGGGCTGGTGGTCGCGCAGCGGGGTGGGCACCGAGATCACGGCGACCTGGAAGCCGGCGAGGTCGTCGGGGTCGCTGCTCGGCGTGTAGGTGCCGTCGGCGCGGACCGCGGCCAGTCGCTCGGTGGTGATGTCCTCGACGGGGCTGTCACCGCCGCGCAGTTGGTCGACGCGGTCCTTGTCGATGTCGAAGCCGACGACCTCGAAGCCGACCTCGGCGGCGCGCACCGAGAGGGGGATCCCCACATAGCCCTGGCCGATCACCACCAGCTTGGTCATCGAGCTCCTCCTCGGCGGTCGTGTGGGTCACACAACGGTAGGTCGCCGCCAGCCCGGGTCGTGCAGCACGGCGTCGATCGCTTCGGCGCAGCGGAGACCGGCCTTGCCGTCCCAGAGCTCGGGGCGCCGTGGCGGCGGGGGGTCGGTTCGCACCTCGTGGTACGCGGCGAGGACGGTGGCGGGGTCGCGGCCGGTGAGCCGGTTGGTCCCCTCGGTGAGGGTGATGGGCCGCTCGGTGTTGTCGCGCAGGGTGAGGCAGGGCACGCCCAGCACCGTGGTCTCCTCCTGGATCCCGCCGGAGTCGGTGAGCACGCAGGCGGCGTCGGCCAGCAGGGCGATGAAGTCGAGGTAGCCCTGGGGGTCGATCAGCTGCACCTCGGGGACCAGTGCGGCCGCGTCGAGCCGGGCGCGGGTGCGGGGGTGGGCGGGGAAGGCGACGGGCAGGTCGCGGGCGATCTCGTTCAACAGGCCGGTCAGCTCGCCGAGCACCTCGGGGTCGTCGACGTTGGACGGTCGGTGCAGGGTGACGACCACGTAGGCGCCCGCCCGCAGGTCGAGCCGCGCCAACACGTCGCTCGAACGGGCCCGGGCGAGGTTGGCGAGCAGGGTGTCGATCATGGTGTTGCCGGCGAGCACGATCTGGTCGTCGCGGTAGCCCTCGTGGCGGAGGTTGTCGACCGCGTCGGGGGAGGGGGCGAGCAGCAGGTCGCTGACCCGGTCGGTGACGACCCGGTTGACCTCTTCGGGCATCGACCAGTCGCGGCTGCGGAGGCCGGCCTCGACGTGGGCGACGACGCAGCCGGCCTTGGCCCCGACGAGGGCCGCGGCCATCGTCGAGTTGACGTCGCCGGCGACCACGAGGGCTCGGGGCGTGGTGTCATGGATCAGGGCTTCCATGCCGGTCATCACCGCCGCGGCCTGGGTGGCGTGGCTTCCGGAGCCGACCTCGAGCGAGTGGTCGGGGGCCCGCAGCCCCAGCTCGTCGAAGAACACGTCGCTCATGGCGGTGTCGTAGTGCTGGCCGGTGTGCACGAGCGCGGTGGTGAGGTCGAGGTCCTCGAGCGCGTCGAGCACCGGCTTGACCTTCATGAAGTTGGGCCGGGCACCGGCGACGATGAGCACGTCCGCCATCGCGGTGACGCTACCAAGGGGTGTCGTCGGGGGCGGCTCATCGCCTTCCTCCCCGAACCGTAGGATGGGCGCTCCATGGCCCTCAGCCCTCGGCGCCTCGAGGTCGCGTTCGTCCACGACGTGGTCCCCCACTACCGCGTGCCCCTCTTCAACGCCCTGAACGAGGCGCTCGACGGCGGTCTCACGGTGGTGTCCGAGCGCCCCCCGACCGGGAGCCACCACGTCGACGGCACCGGCGACCTGCGAGCTTCGTTCGTCTCGGCGCGCCGGTTCCGCCTCGGCCCCGTGTGGTTCACGCCCCGGTCGTTGGTCTTCGCGATGCGCGGTCGATGCGACGTGATCGTGCTGCACTGGTACGCGCGCCATCTGGAGGTACTGCCCGTTCTCCTGATCGCCAAGGTTCGGGGTGTGCCGGTGGTGCTCTACGGGCACGGCTTGGGCCGGTCGCGCTCGGGTGTGGTTCGCCTGCTGCGCAGGGCACAGCTGTCCCTGTCTGCTGGCGCCATCGTCTACTCCCGTGTCGGGGCGGATCGTGTTCGGACCCTCGGGATCGAGCGTGCGGTGCACGTGATCGACAACACCACGGGGAGGCCGCCTCCGGGCCCGGAGTCCGTCCGGTCAGAGGCGGGTCGCCGGCTGCTGTACATCGGTCGCCTTCAGGGGCGCAAGCGGGTCGACCGCTTGATCGACGCCCTTGCGCTCCTCGGCGAGCGGGGGTTGGAGCTCTCGTTGACCGTCGTCGGCGACGGCCCCGAGCGGGACCGGCTCATGGCCCGAGCCGACCACGCGGGAGTGGGTGACCGAGTCGAGTGGGCGGGAACGGTCACGGACTGGGAAGTCCTGCGCCCGATGGTCGCCGAGGCGGACTTCGTGGTCATCCCCGAGCACGCCGGGCTGGCCGTGGTGGACGCGCTGAGCTGTGCCCGGCCGGTCATCACCGTCGACGCGTCGGAACACCCTCCCGAGGCCGGGTTGGTGCTCGACGGCGAGACCGGTCTGGTGTACTCGCCCGCTTCGGTCGAAGGGCTCGCCCGTCGCATCGAGGAGGCCTACGGGCAGCCGGATCTGATCGAGCGCCTGTCGATGCAGGCCGGCGAGCTGTATCGGGATCGCCTGACCCTGGAACGGGCGGTCGAGCGGTTCATGGAGGTGCTGACCGGTGCAGCGGGCGGAGCAGGTCGAAGGTGGTCGGACCGCCGGCCCGGTCCCTGAGGCCGAGCGCGACCGAGATCGCGGCGAAGATGAACACGGCGCGGTTGCCGTTCAGGTCCGAGGAGAACATGGCGCTGGCGAGGACGACACAGAAGGGTGGGAGCAGCAGCCGGCCCCAGGTCGCCCGGGCCTGCCAGGCGAACACTGCTGCGGCGCCGAGCAGCGCGAGGACGGCCACCAGGGCGACGATCCCGGCTTCGGCACCGGTCTCGAGCAGCAGGTTGTGCGGGTACCTGCTCCGGAATCGTGCGCCGGGTTCGAGGAGCGAGACGAAGTCTCCGAGGCCGACGCCGAAGGGCTCGGAGGTGATCGAGTCCATGGTGGCCTCGTAGTAGGAACGTCGAGCATCGTCGAGTCGCACTCTGGTCATCCGCTCCACCGCGTCGCTCGGGGCAAGGGCGATGGCCACCCCCACGGTGCCCGCCAGGCCGATCGCCCACCACCAGAGCTGTTGCAGGCCGCCGGATCGTCGCTCGACCGCCCACCAGGTGATGGCGATCGCCAGGAGGCCGACGGCCAAGCCGAGTCCCGGGGCCCTGGTCGCGGTGGCGATCACCCAGTAGACGCCGATGCCGGCCAGTGCGGCGAGCCCCGCTCGGTTCAGCCATGACGTTCGGAGCATCGCCAGCACGGCGAGCACCGCGAGCAGGCTCGCGGCCCTTCCCACCAGGAGGGGGTTGAGGTCGAAGGCCCAGGCGCGGTGGTCCCGCACGTCGCTGGCACCGGGCAGGACGAGCGCGAGGGTGCAGACGAGTCCGGTGAGCAGCAGCAGTGTTCGGTTCAGGCGGGTCACCTGGTCGGTGGAGTCCACGAGCACGACCGCGGCCAGGCAGAGCCCGAAGGTCACCAGCATCAGCTCGGCTGACTTCGTGGCGGAGTAGCCCTCGAGGCTGGCCATCGCGACGCCGGGGAGGAAGGCGGCCGCCACGGCGACGACGGGCAGGACGCCGATGGGGAGCTGACCACGAGCGCAGATGACGAGGATGGCTGCGCACAGGGCGGCGAGCGGGAGAACCAGTGGGGTGGCTGCGGACGGTGGTCCGATCACGTGGTCGAGCGCGGAGCGGAGCTGGAAGACCACGAGACCGGCTCCGAGCGCGATCACCCCGACGGTTCGGATGTGGTCCCGTGGGCCCGGTGCCCAGAGGGGGTCATCCATGTTCGGGGGTCCTGCCGTGTCGGACTTCACGGGTAGGCTCGGGCTCTTCGGCTGGCCGAGGGATGAGGTGATCGTTGAGCCGCGTGGGTCGTGTGCTGGAGGTCGCAGTCACAGGAGCCCCCACACTACGGCGGCCACGTCTGGGCCTGGTGCCAGGACGGTGTCGCTGATGTGGTCGGTGTGGCAGAAGGTGCGCCCGTTCCTGGGTCGCCGCAGCAGGCTCGCTGCCGCGGTGCTGTCGCTGCTGTCGCTGCTGGCGGGGTTGCTCGAGGCGCTGCTGCTGGTTCTCGTGGTGACCGCAGCGCTGACGGTGGCCGAGGGCGACGACACGACCTCGTTCGGCGTGCCGGTGTTCGGCACCGTCGAGCTCTCGACCGGCGTTGCGCTGTTCGTCGCGGGTCTGGCCGGGTTGGCCGTGGTGGTGTTGCACGTGGTGGTCGCCCGCCTTTCGGCCATGGTGGCCGGCAGGGTGCTGGCGTCGGCTCGTCAGCGGCTGATCCGGGCCTTCGCCGGGAGCACCTGGGAGCGTCAGGATCGCGAGCGCGAGGGCGCGTTGCAGGAGGCGGCGACGACGCTGGCCGGCCAGACGGCCCAGCTCGTGTTGCACGTGGCGTCGTTCGTGGCGGGGGTGCTGGGTCTGGGGGCCCTGTTGGCGGCGGCGCTGGTGGTCGATCCGATGGCCACGCTTGCGGTGCTGTTGTTCGGTGCGGTGCTGTTGGGTGTGCTGACCCCGCTGCGTCGGTCGACCAACCGCAGAGGCAGGTGGTTCGTCGAGCGCAACAGCGCCCTGGCGGAGCGGATCAGTCAGTGGGGCTCGCTCGCCATGGAGCATCGCGTCTTCGGCGTCGACGAGGTGCAGGCGAAGCGACTCGAGTCGGCGAACCGTGGCGTGCGCGATGCGTTCGTCGACAGCCGGTTCGTGACCCGGGTGGGCACGCACCTGTTCCGCGACCTGGCCATCCTGTTGCTGGTGGGAGCGGTGGCGGTCCTCCACCTCTCTGGGGACATCGATCTTGCCGCGGTGGGGTCGGTGGTGATCCTGATCGTCCGTTCGCTCGCGTACGCGCAGGGGGCACAGGGCTCGGCGCAGGCTGCCGGTCAGCTGGCACCGAACCTCGACCGCTTGGTCGATCGGATCCACTCGTTGGAGCTGTCTCCGGTGGACTTCGGCGATGCGGTGCGTGACTCGTTCGAGCGGATCGTGCTGAGCGACGTGGTGTATGCCTACGATCCGGACCGCCCGGCGGTCGAGGGGGTCTCGCTCACCCTCGAGACCGGTGAAGCGGTTGGGGTCATCGGTCCCTCCGGGGGAGGGAAGTCGACGTTGGTGCAGATCCTGCTCCGCCTGCGCCCACCGATCCGGGGTTCGGTCACCGTCGATGGCCTCGACTACCGGGCGATCTCGGCGGAGTCGTGGGCCCGTCTGGTGGCGCTCGCCCCCCAGGAGCCGAAGCTGTTCGAGGGCACGGTTGCCGACAACATCGCCTTCTTCCGTGAGGGCATCGACCGCGAGCGGGTCGAACGTGCGGCTGCCGACGCGCACGTCGGCGACGACATCGAACGACTGCCTCAGGGGTTCGACACCATGCTCGGACCGCGGGGTGTTGGTCTGTCCGGTGGTCAGAAGCAGCGCATCGCGATCGCCCGGGCGCTGGCGGGCGACCCGCAGCTGCTGGTGTTGGACGAACCGACCAGCGCCCTCGACGTGCGGTCCGAGCGCCTGCTCCAGCAGACGATCTCGTCGCTGCACGGTCGGGTGACGTTGGTGATCGTGGCGCACCGCGTCTCGACGTTGACGATCTGTGACCGTGTGGTCGCCATGGCCGACGGACGGGTCGTGACCATCGGGTCGTTGGACGAGGCGTTGGCCGCGGTGAGCTTCGACACCGACCTGGTCGAACCCACGCCGGCGGGTCCGCATGGGTGAGTCGCGGGCGAAGCCATCGGTCCTGGTGTTCGTGGGGGTCTTCCCTCCCGTCTTCGAGGCGAGCGGACCGGCTCGATCGGTGGCGACGCTGGTGCGACGCCTTGGCGACGAGTTCGAGTTCCACATCGTGACCAACGCGTTCGCGGACCGCCCGGGTCCACCCCCCGACGAGTGGATGGACTGGTACGGAGCCCGTGTCATCTACGTGTCGAAGCGGCGTGGCGCGCTGCGGGCTGTGTTCGCCGGCCTGCGAGGCACGAACTTCGACGTCTTGTACCTGAACAGCTTCTTCCACCGACGATTCACGTGGTCGGCGCTGGCGCTCTGGGCCCTGAGGAGGATCCGCGCTCGGCGGGTCGTGCTCGCCCCCCGTGGGGAGTTCTCGCCGGGGGCGCTCGGGATACATCCGCGCCGGAAGCAGCTGGGTATCGTGGCTGCCCGGGTGTCGCTGCTGCATCGCCGTGTCGAGTTCCAGGCGTCGAACCCTCACGAGGAACGCGACATCCGGGCGGTCTTCGGGTCCCGATCGCTCGTGGTGCACGTCGCTCAGGACCTCACTGATCACCTCGTCGGGAGTGCCGCGACGACCGACGTTCCCCTCTGCGCAGAGAGCGGCCTTCGGGTGGTGTTCCTTTCGCGCATCTCGCCGAAGAAGAACCTCGACGGTGCGATCCGCTCGGTGCTCCACTGCACCGAGCGGGTGACGCTGACCATCGCCGGACCAGCGCGCGAGCAGGCCTACTGGGACCGGTGTCGTGGACTCATGGCCGATGCGCCGCCACACGTGAGCATCGAGCACGTGGGCGAGGTGGCTCCCGATGAGGTCGTGACCTTTCTCGCCCAGGCCGACGTGACCTTCCTGCCGACCTATGGCGAGAACTTCGGTCACGTCGTGGCCGAGTCGCTGATGGCGGGGACCCCGGTGCTGATCAGCGACCGGACACCCTGGAGTGACGTCGAGGGGGCCGGCGCGGGTTGGGTGCGGTCTCCGGATGATCACCACGGCTTTGCCGCGGTGCTCGACGGCTACGCCTCGTCGTCCGAGGAGGACCGGCGCGCCCACCGTGTCGCGGCGCGTGCGCTGGCCGAGGAGCGCCTACTCTCGGGCCATGCCGAGGAGGCGCACCGCCGCATGTTCCGAGGAGCCGATGTGAGCTCTGAGGGCGCGGGGGCTGGACCCACCGGGGGAGGTGATGGCGATCACCCCGTTCGGTGAGGGCCTCTACCACCGGCTCCCACCGCTGGTTCAGGATCTGGCGATCACCGTCGAGGGCGCCAGGATCGTTCGTCGCCGCTACGGGAAGCCGTTCGCCGAGACACTGCGTGCCTACGAGGACCGTGCGAAGTGGACCCAGCACGACTTGGAGCAGTACCGCGATGCGCGCCTGCGCTCGATGGCGGTCCATGCGGCCACGAACGTTCCGCACTACTCCACGGGTGCCTATCGGGGGCTGGAGGAGATCGAGGGACTCGACGACCTGTCACACTTCCCCGTCCTGAGCCGGGACGAGGTCCGCTCGCTCGGAGACCGCCTGCATCCGACGGCACCCCTGCGCGGGCAGACGGTGGCCCTGACCAGTGGCACGATGGGGTCGCCGTTGGAGGTGCCCGTCTGTCCCTCGGCCGTGCAGGAGCAGTGGGCGGTGTGGTGGCGCTATCGACGCTGGCACGGGATCGAGCGGGCGACCTGGTGCGGGCACTTCGGCTCGCGCCGCATCACGAGAGGCGACCAGCGGGTGTGGCGGGTCGACCGCGCCCAGCGCCGAGTCATGTTCAGCGCCTTTCACACCAATCCTGCTCAGCTCGACGAGGTGGTCGACGTGCTCGTCCGACGCCGGCTTCCGTGGTTGCACGGCTTCCCCTCGGTGATCAGCCTCGTTGCTGCGAGGGTCATCGACCGTGGATTGAACGGGCGGCTCGGTGTTCGCTGGGTGACGACCGGAGCCGAGAACATCCAGGGCCACCAGCGGGAGCTGATCCTGCAGGCGTTCGAGGTCGAGCCGATCGAGCACTACGGGGCTGCCGAGAAGGTCGCCAACGCATCGGGGTGCCCCCTGGGTGCCCTGCACGTCGACGAGGACTTCGGCGCGCTCGAGGTCGTGGACGGTGAGGTGGTGGGTACGGCGCTCGCGAACCTTGCCTTTCCTCTGATCCGCTATCGGATGGGCGATGGTGCCGCGATCGGCGAGTCGGGGTGTCGGTGTGGTCGACCCGGCCGGATCCTGGAGGGCATCGATGGTCGTCTCGACGACTACGTGGTGCTCGCTGACGGCGGTCGTCTCGGTCGCCTCGATCTTCCGTTCAAAGGACTTGGCGGTGTTCGGATGGCTCAGTTCGTACAGCGGTCACCGGGTCACGCCGAGCTTCTCGTCGTCCCCGAACCGGGCTTCGGCGATTCGGACCGGGAGCGGCTGCGGCAGAAGGTGCTCTCCTACGCGGACGGAGGTCTCGACCTTGCGATCACCGAGGTGTCGGAACTGACGAGGACCAGGAGCGGCAAGGTCCGCCTGGTGGTCAGCGAACTGGGTTGACACCCGATGCTCAAGCACTCGGTGTGGTGCCGCGGATGAGCGCTTCGGTGAGGGTCGCTGCGTTCTGCTCCCAGCTGAAGCGCTCCTCGACGAGGTGTCGACCAGCCTGGCCCATGGCTGGTAGGTCTGCGTCGAGGGCTTCGCACAGAGCCCCTTGGAGCGAGATGACACTGTGTGGTTCGACGATCCAGCCGTGGACGCGGTGCTCGATCTCGTCGGCCATTCCGCAGTCGGAGGTGCAGATGATCGGTGTGGCCGCGGCCATGGCTTCGGCGTAGACGCTTCCGAACGCTTCGTCCCACGAGGGGAGGACGAAGAGATCGGCCCACACCATGAACTGGAGGAGGTCGTGCTGGGGCATGTGTGGTATGACCTCGATCCGGTCGGCGAGGCCGAGGTCGTCGATCTCCTCGCTGAGCCGGCGCGGAGGCTTGCCGACGAGCACCAGATGCCATCGGAGGTCGTCGGGGAGAGCGGCGAGCGCGTGCAGCAGCACGCGGTGCCCCTTTCGGGGTTTGTAGGCACCGGCGCACAGCAGTGTGATCCGGTCGGACCACTTCTCGGGCTGGGTGGTGGCCAGTTGCTCCGCGGTGGGCTGGGCCACCCCGTTGCGGAGGTACTGGGTGTTGGTGTCCGGGAACATGCGGTCGAGGCGGCGTTGCAGCACCGTCCCGGTGGTGAAGCGCGCCGTTGCCTCCGCTCTGGCGCGAGCCACCACTTGGCGCATTCGGGGCGAGGACTCCCACATGCGCACGTCGGACCCGGAGTGCTCGATGAGCACGCGGGGGGTGCTGCACCGGATCGCTCCCCAGGGGATCGATCCGTGAAGGACGACCGCGTCGGGTCCGAACGATTCGTGGTGGCGATCGAAGTGGTCCTGCACCGTGGCGTAGAACCACCGGGTGACGAGGCCGGGCGCGAAGCGGGCGAGACGGGTGCGGACCAGTGGGGCGTAGCTGAACCAGACGCGGGGCGAGTGCACGCGGACCCCGCCGAGCTGGTAGTGCTCGGGGTGCCGGTGCCAGCGACCCGCGCGTGGCGTCAGCCGCGCCAGCCACCGCGGGATTCGAGGGACCGGCTTCAGGATCTCAACCTCCCACCCCTGTCGCTGCAACGCCTTGGCCTGGTGGATGTTGTAGAGGCCGGTGGTGGGAGCACCGTCCCATGGCACCGCAAGGCTGCACAGCAGGAGCTTCCGGTGTCGGTCAGCGATGGGTGGTGGGGGGTCGGTCACGATGTCATGGTGGCAGAGCGCTCACCGGTGCGGGGTTACGGTGGCGCCGTGCTCTCGGTGGTGGTCAGGCGTGCTGGTGTCGATGTGGTGGCGGTGCTCCTACTGATCGCGCTGGCTTTCCATGTCGTCGACGCGTCGGTGTATCAGTCGAGCATCTTCGTGGAACTTGCTCGATACGGGTCGCTCGTGTTGCTGGTTCCCGTGGTCGCGGTCTCGGGCGGTCTGGTCGCTCGTGCGCGGATGGCGTGGTGGCCGTGGTTGCTGGTGGCCGCGCTGGTCTTGCTCGCCCTGCTGTCCACCGTGTGGTCGGTCGATCCCGACCGCAGCCTGCGCCAGGCCCTCCTGTTCGCGGCGGTGTTGGCGGTGGTCGCTGTGCTGGGCATCGGGCGTTGGCCGGCCCGGGACCGTCTCGTCACCGACCTGCGGGTCGTGCTCACGGTGTTCGGGATCGCGGCGGCGCTGGGGTTGGCCGCGTGGGCGGCCGGTGCGGGATGGGCCAGCTCCGCGACAAACAGTCGAGTGTCGGGCATCTACGTGCACCCCAACGGGGCGGGAATGGTGGCGGCCCTCATCCTCCCGGTGGGAGTGGCGCTGGTGCCCCGGATCCCGTCGCTTCCCGGTCGGTCGTTGCATCTCGGCTGTCTCGCGACGCTCGCCGCGAGCCTGGTCCTGTCGGGCTCGCGCACCAGCGTGGTTGCGGTGGCGGTGGGCGTGCTCGTGGTCGTCGTCATGCGGGGCTGGCTGCGGGACTGGCGCGTCTTCGTTCCGGTCGGGCTGTGTGTGGCCATCGTCGTGCTGGTGGCGGTCTCTGGGCAGCTTGGGCGCATGTGGGACCGCCCGGGCACGCTCACGCTCTCGGGCCGCGAGGGGGCGTGGGCGACCCTGGTCGATGCATGGGAGGACGCGCCGGTGGTGGGGCACGGATACCGCAGCGCCGAGATGATCCTCGAGGAGCGGCGGGGCGATCCGCACCACTACTCGATCGGCACCGCTCACAACGGCTACCTGCAGGTCCTGGCCGAGTTGGGGGCGGCCGGGGCGTTGTTGGTGGTGGGCGTGGCCGCCGCGACGGCAAGGGCAGGGTGGCGATCTCGCGGTGACCCCGTCGGTGTGGGTCTGGCGGGTTCGGTCGCGGCTGGGTTCACCGTCCAGTTCGGCGAGTCGAGCTTGTTCGGCTTCGGGAACGAGTTCGCGCTGCCGTTCTGGCTCGTGGTGGGGGCGCTGCTGTCGATGTCGTCAGGTCCGGCCGTCGACCGTGCGCCACGAGCGAGCCAGCTCTGAGGCCAGGCCAGGGCCCACCCAGTCTGTCCCCCCGCCGTCGAGCTGGACGAGCAGGGCACATCCCTGCCGCTTGCCGCCTTCGGTGTGGGAGGGTGCCGCGGGATAGTGCCACCGCCAGCGGTCCCGCAGGTCGGCCGGAACCGTGGTCTCGGACAGGCACCGGCCAGGGCCGCGGTCCTCGAATCGGTAGCCGGAGTCGCCCGGAACCAGGAAGTCGTCGATGAGCACGACGCTGCGGGTGAAGCGGCTGGAGATGATGTCGAGCTCTTCGTGGAGGGGGAGGTCACCCTCCCAGTGCGCGTCGAGGTAGAAGAGCACGTCGGTCGGCTGCGTGTCCGCGAAGCTGCGCAGGAAGTGGTGGGATGCTGCGAGCGCGAGGTGGATGTCGTCGCGGTGCCCGAGGCGCCGCTCAGCGAAGGAGTGAAACCGGGCGTCGACCTCGCAGGAGTGGGTCTCGCAGTCGGCGATGTCGGCGAGGAAGAGGGTGGTGTCACCGCGGTAGGTCCCCGTCTCGACGATCGCCGCGGGGCCCATGGCGGCGACGAAGCGTCGCACGAGAGCTTGGCGAACGGGCTGCCCGTTCATGGGGCCACCCCATCGCCAGAGCGATCCCCGTCGCTGCCAGTCGAGCCAGGCGGCTGTCGACGGGGTCAGGCGCGACAGACGAGCGAGGGCCATCTCGATCGGGTCCAGTCGCCGGTCGTTCATCGATCTACTCATCGGGTTTCGAGGAGTGGGGTGGTGAAGGCCTCGAGGGGTGCGGACCGAGGCCATCGCTCGATCGGTGCGAGCTGATGGAGTTGGTCGAACCCGTGGGCCAGGGCCTCCTGGTTCGCGTCGCAGGTCACACCGACTCCGTGGTGGTCGACCAGGGCCCTCGAGCGGTTGCTGGCGCTGACCAGGATCGGCCGTTGGGCGGCGATGGCGGTGGCCAGCGTACCGCTCGGCGACTCGCTGGAGCTGACGAGCACCACGCCGTCGGCGGCGGCGATGTAGGCCTCGAGCTCGGAGGTCGCCAGGTACCGGTCGTGAGCCTCGATCGTGGGGTCGGCGCGGGCGCGGCGTTCGATGTCTGCCTTGTGGCGGGGGTGGTGGCTTCCTGCGAGCACCAGGAGGGGACGGAGCCCGTGCTGGTGGTGCAGCGGTGAGCGCTGCCAGGCGTCGAGGATGAGCATCGGGTGCTTGTTGGCCCGCATCACACCAGGCGCGAGCACGATGAAGGCGTCCGGGGGCAGGCCGAGTGCTCGCCGTGCCTCAGCTCTGGTCGGCCAGTGCGTCGTCGCCACGGGGTCGGGGACCTGGGGGACCGAACCGAAGAGCGGATGCGGCTGGCCGAACTGGAGCGAGTCGGTGAGCTGTCGGACCGAGATCGGGGAGCGGGCCGCCCGTACGAGCAGAGCCTTGGCCACGGCGACCGCCAGGGAGCGGCGCTGCCATGCGGCCCGTCGTGTCGGGGTTCGCATGAGCAGCACGCTGGTTCGGGCTCGTAGGCGGCGAAAGAGCGAGTAGAGGGCGAGGGGGACGAGGGCGGCATCCCCGTCGGGGAACACCAGGAGGTCTTGGGGTCCTGCCAGTTCGTTGGCCCGCCGCACCGCGCGCGAGACGGCGCTGTCGGCCAGCAGCTCGCGGTCGAGTGGGTCGAGGTCGCCGAGGTGCACCTGGTACTCGGTGGAGGTGGTCGCCGCCTCGGGCAACAGGACCGTGACCGATCGGCCCCGAGCGAGGCTGGCCGACGCCAGCAACCGCACGTAGAAGAGCCGGTGCCCGGTCCATCTGGTCACCACGATGAAGGTCCGGCCGGTCGCGTGGTTCGGCTTCACCCGCCCGCGCTCCGTCACTGAGCGGTCATGAGCACCGCATCCAGGTGCGCGGCGACATCGGTCGCATGGGGGTGCTCGACCATCGACCGGTGGTCACCACCGACCTCGTGCACGGTGAGGTCCGGCGCGAGGGGTTGCCAGCGCGAGGCAGCGCGGCTGCGGTGGGGTTGGATCACGGTCACCGGGAAGTGTGCGGGGCCGGGCTGGTACCGGCGCAACGCCTTGGCGCGCACCCGGCCGCTGGCTCGATAGTCGTTCACGGTCCGGGCCGGTCGCCGACCGGCGTGACGCATGGCTGTTCGGACACGCCACTCGTACGCGGCTCGCCGGAGCACCGAACGGGGTAGGGAGGAGAGCGGCCGGGCGCGAACCTTGGCGACGAGCTTGGCGAGCCGGCGGCGTGGGCGGGGGCCGCTGGGGCGGTTCGCGGCGGTGTCGAGCAGCACGACGTGGCACCGCTGACCCTGGTCGGCCAGGCGCTCGCCGATGGCGTAGGCGATGAGGCCACCGGCCGAGTGCCCGGCGACGACCGCGGGTCCGTCACCGATGCGGGGCAGGATCTGGTCGATGGCGCGGTCCACGATCTGGTCGAGCGAGGTGTCGGGTCGGCCGGGGACGTGCATGCCCTGTGGTTCGAGCACCACGACCGGGTGCGTTCCCTCGAGCTCTTGGGCGAGGGAGCGGTACACGATCGCCGACTCGCCATTCCCGGGGACGATGAACAGGGGTGTGCCCTCGCCCCCGTCGG
Source organism: Acidimicrobiales bacterium (assembly GCA_046543225.1). Lineage (GTDB taxonomy): Bacteria > Actinomycetota > Acidimicrobiia > Acidimicrobiales > SKKL01 > SKKL01. The sequence continues at coordinate 1,493 of JBKGZW010000013.1, read as the reverse complement.
CGAGGGTGACCGCGGTGGAGGTCCGTTCCTGGGGTGCTTCGGCCAGCGCGGCGGCGATGGCTGCGGGGGTGCACAGCTCGACCAGCTCAGCGATCTCGATCTCACGCCCGCCAAGCTCGTCGAGCACCGAGACCAGCTCGAGAGCCTTGAGCGAGTCGAGCCCCAGCTTCCAGATGTCGTCGTCGGGGCCCACCTCCCGCTCCAGGATGCGGTGGGCCTGGCCGACCACGAACCACTCGTGGGCTCCCTGCGGGCGTCGCGTGGAGTGGTCCCGCCAGGGTGTCGGGGGATCTTCGGCGAGTCGGCGTCGGTCGACCTTGCTTCGATCGTTGAGTGGCAGGCGGTCGTGGCGCACCAGCACTGCCGGACGGGTGTGGGCGGGCAGCTCGTCGACGAGCGATTGGTAGGCCTCGCTGGCGCGCACCGGGTGGTCCCGGTCGACCGCGACGTGGCCGACGAGACGCGGATGCCCCGATGAGCGGTCGGGCAACACGACCGCGTCGGCGATCCCCGGGATCGAGCGCAGGACCCGCTCGGCCTCGGCCGGTTCGACGAGCTGCCCGTAGATCTTCACCATCTCGTCTGCCCGGCCGCGGTGGACCAGGTCGCCGTCGGGGTTCCACGACGCCAGGTCGCCGCTGCGCCAGCAGCGGACGCCGTCCTCGTCGACGAAGAACCGTTTGGCGCTCAGCTCGGGTTCGCCCAGGTATCCGAGCGCGACGTTGCCCCGGAGGATGATCTCCATCGGGTCGTCGGGGTCGTCGCCCCACGGGTGCAGGCGGAGCTTCTCGGGATCCGCGGGTCGGCCCAGTGGGACTCGTCCGGTGCCGAGCGGCGTGTCGGGGCCGATCAGGTGGCGAATCGCCGCGCCGGGAGCTTCAGAGGCGCCGTAGCCGGCGTCGATCGTCGCATCGACCCGAAGCAGCTCGCGAAGCGCACGGACGTGTTCCCAGGTGAGGGCTTCGCCGTGGGTGGTGACCAGCCGAGCACGTTCCAGACGTCGCCCGGCCGGCCACTGAGCGGCGGCGGCGATGGCCAGCGAGGGCACCAGCGCGACCGACTCGAAGCCCTCGGTGTCGAACCACTCCAGCAGCTGGAGGGGCTGGAGCTGCGTGGGGTCCTTCACCACCACGGTGCAACCGATCGACACCTCGATCAGGCGAGTGATCCCGGCGGCGAACCCCAGGGGCGAGATCAGGGGCCGGGGACCAGCCATGCCTCGCCCGGCCTGGCGGGTCCTGCGCCGTTCGAAGAGCGCCGCGAGCGTCTCCCAGCTGTGGATGACCCCTTTGGGTTGACCGGTGGACCCCGAGGTGAAGATCACCAGGGCGGGGTCATCGCCCTTGACGGGTTGGGGTTCGATGGGGTGTTCGGCCGCGTCGGTGGCGGAGATCGTCATGGTTCCCTCCGGCAGCAGCGAGGCCAGCTCGGGACGCGCCACCACCGCGAGCTCCGGATGTGACAGGCGAGCCATCAGGTGCTCGACCCGGGCC